>CAYGID010000083.1:4304-9215 GCA_964349835.1 uncultured Bacteroidales bacterium
GTTACGGTCGATGCGAGGGAGGCCACCTTCAAAAGGGGGGCGTACACCTTTAGGATTGTCGATCTGCCAGGAACCTACTCCATTACCGACTACACCCCCGAAGAGCTCTATGTGCGTTCGCATATTGCCGAGAATAGTCCCGATGTGGTGGTGAATGTGGTGGATGCCTCCAACCTGGAGCGGAACCTTTATCTTACCACCCAGCTTATTGATATGAATATCAGGGTAGTGCTTGCCCTGAACATGTACGATGAACTGTTAAGTACCGGAGCCCGCCTCGATCAGGAGACCCTGGGTCGCATGATTGGCATTCCCATTGTGCCAACAGTGGCTTCGAAGGGGAAAGGAATCGACCAACTGTTCGATAAGATTATCGATGTGTACGAGGATGCCGACCCAACGGTTCGGCATGTCAATATCAATTATGGTACCGATCTGGAGGATGCCATTGCCCATATTCAGACCCTGATAGAGCAGAACACTACCCTCACCGACAGTTATTCGCCTCGTTACCTGGCTATTAAGCTGCTAGAGAACGACAAGGCAACGCTGAAGCAACTGGCCGATTGCCCCAATATGGGTCAGATCAAGGCCTGTTGTGAGGCCGAAACGGCCCTGTTAGAGAGAGACTACAAAGAGAGAGTAGAAACCATCATTACAGATGCCAAATATGGTTTTATTGCCGGCGCGTTGGGCGAAACCTTCCATCCCGGGCCCGAAGATACCCGGCGTCAAACGGCACGGATTGATGGGATCCTGACACACAAATTGTGGGGTTTTCCCTTCTTTATCTTCTTTATGTGGCTCATGTTTCAGGTTACCTTCTCGCTAGGCAGCTATCCCATGGATTGGCTCGATGCGGGAGTGGGTGTTCTGGGGCATTGGATTGAACAGCTGATTCCCGAAGGCCCTCTTCAGGATCTTCTGAGCGATGGAATTATCGGAGGGGTTGGAGGTGTGATTATTTTTCTTCCCAATATTCTGATACTCTTCTTCTTTATCTCTTTCATGGAAGATTCGGGCTATATGGCCAGGGCCTCATTTATTATGGACCGGCTCATGCACAAAATTGGATTGCACGGTAAGTCGTTTATTCCCCTGATTATGGGTTTTGGGTGCAATGTGCCTGCCATTATGGCTACCCGTACGCTCGAGAACCGAAAAGACAGGATTCTGACGATGCTGTTGATTCCCTTTATGTCGTGCAGTGCCCGTTTACCGGTTTATGTGTTATTAATATCGGCCTTCTTTCCCGAAAAACAGGGGTTAGTACTGGTCTCTATCTATTTCACCGGCATTCTGCTTGCGGTGGGTTCGGGTCTTCTGCTGAAGAAGCTCTTTTTTGCGGCAAAAGATGTTCCTTTTGTGATGGAGCTTCCCCCATACCGTATTCCCACCCTTCGTAATACGACTCTCCATATGTGGCATAAGGGGGTGCAATATTTGAGGAAGATGGGAACGGTGATACTTATGGCATCCATTCTCATCTGGGCGTTGAGTTACTTTCCGCGCGAGGTGGAGTATTCGAAAGATTACGAGCAGCAAATTTCGCTGATTGCCTCGGGGTCAGCCTTGCCCGACAGTGTGAAAGCAGCCGGGATTGATCGTCTTCAACTGGCAATGAACGCCGAGAAGCAGGAGCAATCGTTTATTGGACGCATGGGTCACTTTGTGGAACCGGTAATCAGACCTCTTGGTTTTGACTGGAAAATCGGGGTGAGTATCATTACCGGTTTGGCAGCCAAGGAGATTGTGGTGAGCACCATGGGTGTACTCTATCAGACCCATTTAACCGACGATGCGGAGTCTGGCCTTCAGGAGAAGCTACGTGAGCAGGTCCATTCGCATGGGGTGCTTCAGGGTCGGAAGGTCTTTTCGCCTCTTGTGGCCTATGGGCTGATGCTCTTTGTGTTAATCTACTTTCCCTGTATTGCGGTGATTGCGGCCATTCGAAAAGAAGCGAACCTTTGGTGGGCACTATTTGTTATGATATATACTACCGCCCTCGCTTGGGTTGTGGCTTTTCTTACCTATCAGATAGGAAGTCTGTTTTTGTAAAATTTCGGGATATGATTCAGGAGTATATTGTATATGGTATTGTGGCACTGGCGCTTTTTTTTGCAGTTCGATCCCTTTTCAGCGGGTTCCGGTCAAAAAAGAGTAGCGGTTGTCACGACTGCAGCGGTTGCAGCGGTTGTGAACTAAAGAATCTTAAACTTTCTAAATGCCGGATTAAGTGAGAAATCACGAACAGAAAGTGAAGTGGGTGGTGATTCTTGCGGCCATTGTCATGGGTGTGGAGATTTTCTTTGGACTCTCTACCCGTTCTATGGCACTCCTTTCCGATGGCATTCACATGGGCTCTCATGTCTTGGCCATCGGGCTTAGCTGGGTGGCCTATATGGTCATTAGAAGGCTCTCCTCCAGCAATACGTTCAGAGGGAATACCTCCAAGATCCTTTCGCTTTCGGGCTATAGTAGCGGTTTGTTGCTACTGCTTTTTGCTCTTTTTATCTTGTTCGAAGCCACTTCGCGGCTATTCCAACCGGTTACTATTCAATACAGAGAGGCGATTCTTGTGGCGATATTGGGGCTGGTGGTTAATCTTTTGAGTGCCGCCTTATTACACCATAAAAAGGAGGATTCCGACCACAATATCAAGGCTGCCTATCTGCATGTACTGGCGGATGCGCTTACCAGTATTTCGGCCATTGTGGGCCTGGCGTGTGCCATGATTTGGAATCTTGTGTGGATGGATGCTGTGGGTGCTCTGCTCAGCTCTATTGTGATTATCCGTTGGTCGGTGAATCTGCTCAGAGATTCGGGGAGAAGCCTGCTCGACATACGGTAGATTTCACATCCTTTTATCCTCTTTTTTGCGCGTTCATCCCCACCAAAACAAAGCAGTCAAGTCTTCATTTGTGCCCTGATAGTAGCTCCTGATTGGGATATAAATAAAAGAGGGTGTCGAGCACATGCGCGACACCCTCTTGACTATAGATGCAATACCGAAATTTCTCAGCCTTTAATGGCTGCCTGTGCGGCTGCCAAACGGGCAATAGGAACGCGGAAAGGCGAGCAGCTAACGTAGTTGAGGCCAATGCGGTGGCAGAATTCAACCGAAGAGGGCTCTCCGCCGTGTTCGCCGCAAATGCCCACCTTCAGGTCGGGACGTACAGCACGGCCGTTTACCGTGGCCATGCTGATGAGCTGCCCTACACCCTTTTGATCGAGCACTTGGAAGGGGTCGTTCTTGAGAATGTTCTTTTCGAGGTAGATGGGAAGGAATTTGGCCACATCGTCGCGCGAATAGCCAAAGGTCATCTGAGTAAGGTCGTTGGTTCCAAACGAGAAGAACTCGGCCGATTCGGCAATCCGGTTGGCTGTGAGCGCTGCACGGGGAATTTCGATCATAGTACCCACTTTATAGGAAATGCTATCTTTCCGTTCGGCAAATACCTGGATGGCCACCTCATCGATAATCTTTTTCTGAGCCACAAATTCATAAAGGATACCGGGTAGCGGAACCATAATTTCGGGGATGGCCTTGATACCTCTCTTTTTGAGGTTCAGGGCTGCCTCCAGAATGGCACGGGCCTGCATCTCGGTGATTTCGGGATAGGTGTTGCCCAAACGGCATCCGCGGTGACCCAGCATAGGATTCTGCTCAATCAAGCCTTCTACCCGGTTCTTTACCTCCTGAAGTGATATGCCCATCTGTTCGGCCATTTCACGCTGCCCCTTTTCATCGTGGGGAACAAACTCATGCAGAGGGGGATCGAGTAACCGAACGGTTACCGGCAAATCTTGCATTGCTTCGAAAATTCCCTCAAAGTCGGCACGTTGCAGGGGGAGGAGTTTGGTCAGAGCGGCTCTGCGCCCTGTTTCATCCTTGGCCAGAATCATCTCGCGCATTGCCTTAATCTTGTCGCCTTCGAAGAACATGTGCTCGGTGCGGGTTAACCCGATTCCCTGAGCGCCAAATTCGCGGGCAATCACGGCATCTTTGGGTGTGTCGGCATTGGTGCGAACACTCATTCGGGCATAACGGTCGGCCAACTTCATCAAATCGGAAAAGTCGCCGCTCAGCGTAGCCTCTTCGGTAGCCAACTGGCCGGCATAGACAAGTCCTGTAGAGCCGTTTAACGAAATCCAGTCGCCCTCTTTCAGCGAAGCCCCTTCAAAGTTGAGCGTCTTGGCTTTGTAATCGATTAAGGCCCCATTGGCAGCCGAAACGCAACATTTGCCCATCCCACGTGCAACAACCGCAGCGTGCGAGGTCATCCCCCCGCGGGCAGTCATAATTCCTTGGGCTACGTTCATACCTTTCAGGTCTTCGGGCGAGGTCTCGATGCGAACCAGAATTACCTTCTTGCCTTGGGCTGCCCATGCTTCGGCATCATCAGCAAAAAAGACAATCATGCCGGAGGCAGCTCCCGGAGAGGCCGGAAGCCCTTTGGTGAGGGGTTTAGCAGCGGCCAGAGCCGATTTTTTGAATACCGGGTGGAGCAATTCGTCGAGTTTTTCGGGTTCGACTCTCAGCACAGCGGTTTTTTCGTCGATGACACCCTCGTTCAGCATATCCATGGCAATTTTTACCATGGCACCACCGGTCCGTTTTCCGTTGCGGGTCTGCAGCATCCACAGTTTGCCATCTTGAATGGTAAACTCAATATCCTGCATGTCGCGGTAGTGTTTTTCGAGGTGTTGCTGAATAGCAAAGAGTTCGCCATAAACAACAGGCATAACCTCTTCGAGCGAAGGGAATTTTTCGGCCCGCTCCTGTTCGGAAATCCCCTGTAGCGCAGCCCATCTTTTGGAGCCTTCGAGCGTAATCTGTTGCGGAGTCCGGATACCGGCCACCACATCTTCGCCTTGCGCATTAACCAGATATTCGCCGTTAAAAATATT
>CAYGID010000084.1:0-2136 GCA_964349835.1 uncultured Bacteroidales bacterium
CGGTGTTTTCGCCCATCATGTTAAAGAATGTGGAGGTCTTTCCTAATCTGGAGGACAAGGCTATTTATTTGGCTACCAAGTTGTCGCGTCAGAACGGCGATTACGAATATGCGCTTATTGAGTTGCCCACTTCCGATCTGCCCCGTTTCATCGAGCTTCCCTCTATTGGGTTGCAGAAGTATGTTATTATGCTCGATGATATTCTTCGTCATAATCTTCCCCAGGCCTTTTCGTTTTTGCATTTCGATAAATTTGAGGCGTTTACCATAAAGTTTACCCGCGATGCCGAGCTTGATATCGACAATGATGTAACCAAAAGTTTTCTCGAGAAGATTTCGAAAGGGATAAAGGGGCGAAGCAAGGGGCAGCCGGTTCGGTTTGTTTTCGACAGGGCGTTGCCTACCGACCTTTTGGGCTATCTGAAGCGGCACTTAAAGCTGGATCAGGAAGATGATTTGATTCCGGGTGCCCGTTACCATAACTTTAAGGATTTCATGAACTTCCCCGACATGAAGTTGCCGGGTCTGGAGAGTGCACCCTGGCCAACCCTTCATCACCCCGGGTTTCATATGGGCGAAAGTATTCTCGACCGAATAGAGAAGCACGATCTGATGCTCCATGTTCCGTATCAGAATTTTTCGCATTACATTTTCATGTTGCATGAGGCGGCCATCGATCCTGCCGTCATTGAGATTAAAATCACCCTTTACCGGGTGGCAAAAACGTCGAAGGTGGTGAATGCGCTCATGAATGGGCTCAAAAACGGCAAGAAGGTGACTGTGGTCATTGAGTTGCAGGCCCGTTTCGATGAGCAGGCCAATATTAACTGGTCGCGCCGGTTAGAAGATGCCGGCGCAAAGGTGCTGTTTGGCATCCCCGGCCTGAAGGTTCACAGTAAACTTACGTTGATTACCCGCAAGACGCCGTCGCGGCTGGTGCACTATTCCTGTGTGAGTACCGGCAATTTTCATGAGGGGAATGCTGCGGTCTATACCGATGTGCTGTTAATGACCTGCGACCCCCGAATTAACCGTGAGGTGGTTAAGGTGTTCGATCATATTGAAACGCCCTATAAAGTGCCATCTTTCAGGCATTTGCTGGTTTCTCCGCACTACATGCGTAAGCGGTTTGTTACGCTTATTCGCGAAGAGATTGTGAATGCCCGTCAGGGGAAGGAGGCGTGGATCATGATCAAGATTAATAATCTGGTCGATACCGACATGATTAAACTGCTCTACAAGGCGAGTCAGGCCGGTGTGAAGGTTCGCCTGTTGGTGCGGGGTATCTGTTCGCTTCTGCCCGGGGTTGCCGGACTTAGCGAGAATATTGAGGCGATTAGTGTTGTGGGCCGTTTTCTGGAACATTCGCGCCTGTTTATCTTTTGCAACCGGGGCGATGAAAAGTACTATCTCTCCTCGGCCGACTGGATGACCCGCAATCTCGATTCGCGCATTGAGGTGGCCTGTCCGATTTACGACAGAGACTTGCAGAAGGAGTTAAAAATGCTTGTAGAAATGGGGTTGAACGACAATGTGCAGGCCCGGATTATTAACGAGGTGCAGGATAATCCATATAAAATGGCTCAACCCGATGAGGCGCCTCTCCATTCGCAAAAACAGTTATACGAATATTATGCCTCGAAGGAGTACGCGCAGTGGGTGTACAACCGAGAGAATGAAGTTCTATGAAGAAAGTCTCTTTTCATACGTTGGGATGCAAGTTGAATTTTTCGGAAACATCAACCCTGTCTCGCCGTTTTTCGGAATCGGATTTCGAAGTGGTTCCCTTCGGCCAACCGGCCGATGTAGTGGTGATTAATACCTGTTCGGTAACCGGACAGGCCGATCATAAGGGTCGGCAGTCGATACGGAAAGCCATCAAGGAGTCGCCGGGTGCCTTTGTAGCTGTGGTAGGTTGTTTTGCTCAGTTAAAGGGCGCCGAAATTGCTGATATTCCCGGAGTGGGGCTGGTTTTGGGTACCCGCGAAAAGTTCAATCTGCCATCGTATATCCACAACTATTTTGCCGGGCAGGGCATTGGGACGATCCATTCGGGCGATATCGCGCAGGTGGAACGGTTCGACGCCTCTTACTCTTTGCACGACCGCACCCGCTCTTTTTTAAAGGTGCAGGACGG
>CAYGID010000084.1:2236-8959 GCA_964349835.1 uncultured Bacteroidales bacterium
TGTATAGTATGGAATTACAATTAGATAGAATAGTAGAAGCAACCTGCCGGATTGCACGGTTGGCAGGTGATTTTATACGGAAAGAGGAGAAAACTTTCCATGCCGAAAAGGTGCAGGTAAAAGGATTGCACGATTTTGTGAGTTATGTTGATAAAGAGGCCGAACGAATCTGTGTGGAGGCGCTTGCGGAGTTGTTGCCGGAGGCCTCTTTTCTCACGGAGGAGGGAACGGTTGATGCGGTTGAGGGCGCCCGTTACCGGTGGGTGATTGACCCGCTCGATGGAACGACCAATTTTATTCATGGCCTGGCTCCCTATTCGGTGAGTATTGCGCTGCTCGACGGCGATTCTCCGGTGGTGGGTGTGGTGTATGAGGTGTCGCTCGATGAGTGTTTTTGGGCCTCGAAAGGGGGTGGTGCCTGGCTGAACGGTCGGCCGGTTTCGGTTTCGACCCGTGCCACCCTTGCCGATTCGCTCATTGCCACGGGCTTTCCCTACAACGATTTTCACCGTATGGCAGCCTACATGGAGTCGCTAACCTATATCATGCAACATTCGCACGGGGCACGGCGCTTGGGCTCTGCGGCTGCCGATCTGGCCTATGTGGCCTGCGGCCGATTCGAGGCGTTTTATGAGTATTCGCTCAAACCCTGGGATGTGGCTGCCGGCGTTCTGCTGGTGAGTGAGGCAGGGGGGCGTGTTTCCGATTTCAGAGGAGGTTCCGACTATCTGTTTGGTCGGGAGATGATTGCCACAAATGCAAAGGTGTTTGATGAGGTTTCGTTAGTGGTGCAAAAGTTTTTGGTATGAGTATAGGCAAACAGCTATACGGAATGGCGGAGGGGCTGCTTTGGGCTCTGGTTGTGGGGCTTTCCAGGCTCCCTTTCGGGGTGCTCTATCTCTTTTCGGATCTCTGTTTTTTGGTGGTTTATTATCTGATTCCTTATCGTAAACGGCTTGTTTTAACTAATCTCCGAAACTCTTTCCCCGAAAAATCGGAGGAGGAGATTCAAGCTATTGCAAAGCGATTTTACCATCATCTTACCGACCTGATGGTGGAGTCGCTTAAGTTGTTTTCTATTTCGGATCGCGAGGCTCAGGAGCGCATTAAGATTGTGGGAATGGAGCAATATACCGGGTTTTTCGAAAAGAAAATTCAGTGGATTGTGGCTACCGGCCATTATGGTAACTGGGAGTGGTTGGCATGTATGCCTAACCGCCTTCTCTACGAGGTGATGTCGTTGTATAAGCCCTTGCACAATAAGATGCTCGATAGGATCACACTCAAGTCGCGCACTCGCTTTGGCGCCATTATGGTGCCTTCGCACGACGCGGTGCGCGATGTGGCCAACAGGGTACGCTCGGGTAAGCTTTCGATTATGTGTTTTATTGCCGATCAGTCGCCTAAGAAATCTATGATTCAGTATCGAACCACTTTTCTGAATCAGGATACCCCAGTCTATTTGGGCATCGAGAAGTTGGCCAGGAAGTATGCCACCGGGGTCTGTTTTATTTGGCTCGATAAGGTGGGGCGAGGCCGTTACGAGATTAAGGTGAAAGTTCTTACCGAGGATGCCTCTCAGCTTGCACCCTACGAGGTGACCGAACGTTATATGAAAGCCATGGAAGATGTGATCCGCGAGAAGCCGGAGTACTGGTTGTGGACGCATCGGCGTTGGAAATATTGAATGGGTCTATGAAAGTTGCTATCGTTATTTTAAACTGGAACGGCAGGGAGTGTCTCTCCCGTTTTTTGCCTTCGGTAATTGCGTACAGTACCCGACACGATATTTCGGTCTATGTGGCCGATAATGGCTCTTCGGACGATTCGGTGGCTTTTGTGAAGGAAAATTTTGGGTCGGTGCAGGTGATTGAACTCTCCGATAATTTTGGGTTTGCCGGAGGTTATAATCGAGCGCTGCAGTCTGTTGAGTCGGATCTTTTTGTTTTGCTCAACTCCGATGTGGAGGTTACCTCCGGTTGGCTCGATCCTCTGATAGCCCCCTTCGGTGAGAATGAGAGGTTAGGAGCTTGTATGCCCAAAATTCTCAGCGAACGCGACAGCTCTCTTTTTGAATATGCCGGTGCTGCCGGGGGGTTTATCGATCGTTTGGGTTACCCATTTTGCAGGGGTCGCCTATTTGATGCTATCGAAAAAGATTGCGGGCAGTATGATTCGCCAATCGAGGTTTTTTGGGCCTCTGGTGCCTGTATGGTGGTGAGGGCCTCGTTGTATCGCAGCTTAGGGGGGCTCGATGAACATTTTTTTGCCCACATGGAGGAGATCGATTTTTGTTGGCGGTTGAAGAATGCCGGATTTGCGATTCAATGTATCCCCTCGTCTGTGGTTTTTCACCAAGGCGGTGCCACGCTCGAAACGGGAAGTCCCTTTAAGGTGTATCTCAATTTCAGGAACAATCTGCTGATGTTGTATAAGAATCTTCCGGCTTCGCGGTTTGGGCTTATCCTCTTTGTAAGGCAGTGTCTCGACGGGTTAGCCGCTCTCCGTTTTTTGTCGGGAGGCCGCTGGAATGCAATGAGGGCAGTGTGGAAGGCGCATCTCGATTTCCGGCGTGCTTTGCCCAAGTACCGTGCGCTTCGTGCCTCTTTGCCGATTCCGGGGTCGTTTCCCGGAGGTGTCTATAAAAAAAGTGTGGTGGTTGCCTATTTTCTCGGTGGCGTTCGCTGCTTCTCACAATTGAAGTCCCGTGATTTTTCCTAACTTTACCGCAAAACCTCACCCATAATTCTCTCACGAAATGGAAAAAATGTCACGAAGAACCGCTTTGAAGACTGTAGTTGCCGGGTCGGCTGCTATGGCCGTTTCGGGCTTTTCGTCCGAAGCGTTTGCCTCCGGGCATTCTGCCCCTGCGTTAAAGGGCAATATCCGTCACTCTGTAAGCCGTTGGTGTTACGGTAAATATTCGCTCGACGAGCTCTCAGTTGCCTGCAAGGAGATGGGTATTGAGGCCATTGAGTTGTTGAATCCCGACGAATGGCCTGTTGTTCAGAAACATGGACTTACCGTGGGTATGTGTCAGGGCGCAGGAAAGGGAATCGATAATGGCTTTAACGATCCTGCGATTCACGACGAACTGGTTAAGAGTTACGAACAGATAATTCCCCTGGTGGCTGAGCACGGCCTTACCAATCTGATATGTTTTTCGGGCCGCCGCAGAGGGCTGACCGATGAGCAGGGCTGGACTAACTGCGTTCAGGGGCTGAAACGCCTTATACCGCTTGCCGAAAAACATAAGGTGGTATTGATTATGGAGTTGCTCAACAGTTATGGCCACAGAGATTACCAGTGCGATCATACGGCTTGGGGGGTAGAGCTTTGCAAGCGTTTAGGAAGCGAAAACTTTAAGCTCTTATACGATATTTACCACATGCAGATCATGGAGGGCAATATCATTGATATCATGACCAAGAATATTCAATATATCGGCCATATTCATACCGGCGGAAATCCCGGCCGCAATGAGATCGACGAAACGCAAGAGCTCTACTATCCCGCCATTATGAAAGCCCTGGTAGCTACCGGATACAAAGGCCTCGTGGGGCAGGAGTTTATTCCCAAAGCCCCCGATGCACTGGCCTCGTTAAAGAAGTGTATTCAGATTTGTGATGTATAACTATAAATGCGCATATGCGCATTTATAGTTATACATCACAAATCTGAGTGCTCTAGTGCATCGAAGCGCATTCGCGCTTCAAGAGTTCTAATGAAAAAACAATGCTCTAATGCTCTAGTGCTCTAATGCTCTAATGAAGGGATACGCGAAAGCGAGAAAATTCATTAGAGCATTTTTGCATTAGAGCATTTTTTTTCCTGCTATTTTTCGTGGCCTAGCAGGTTCAATTTGATTAACTGTATATCTGTTTATCAAGGCCAGTAGATCTTCTTTGTTCACCGGTTTGGTAATATAATCATTGCACCCAGTTGCGAGTGTTTTTTCCCGGTCGCCCGTATTGGCAAAGGCCGTTTGTGCGATAATAACCACTTTTTTGTTAAACTCCCTAATTTTCCGGGTTGCTTCAAATCCATCGATACCTGGAATTCTAATGTCCATAAGAATAACATCGATATCGGGATTTGATTGCGCCATTTCTACAGCACTTGTTCCGGTATAAGCGTATAGTATTTTGCTGGTAATATCTTTTAAAACAATGGATAGGTGCAAGTAGCTGATTTCATCATCTTCTACAAGCAATATTTTTAATTTTTTAGCTGTTCCCCCTTTTTTTTCAATTGGCGGCTCAAGTTGTTGTGCTTTACTTTCAGGACTTGCCCCTTTAAGCGGTAACGTAAAATAAAATATTGAGCCTAACCCTTCTTCGCTTTCAAGCCAAATTTTTCCACCCAAAATTTCGACATGCGCTTTAGCAATGGCCAGACCCAATCCTGAACCTTCGAATACCCTTGAATTAGCAAGATCGGCTTGTATAAAACGATTAAAAATGGCTTCCTGCCTGTGTTTTGGGATTCCAATACCGGTGTCTTTTATATGAAATTCAATAAAATGGGCTTTTTGCCTCCAACCCAATTGAATTTCACCTGAACCAGTGAATTTTATGGCATTTTTGATGAGGTTGGTCAAAATGGAGTCCAACTTATTTATGTCTGTTGAAATTACTGTATCGGTTTTTGGCAGTTGATTTTTTAACGTTATTGTCAATCCTTTTTTTGTGACTTCGGGATTAAAAAACCGGATAAGTTCATCGAGGCGTGCCTGTACATCTACTTCTTTTAAATCAACTGTAACAATTCCTGCTTCTATTTTCGAGATTTCAATTATGTCGTTAACGGTATTCAACATGCGCTGCCCGCTTTGGTTTACAATGTTGATGTATTGTTCTTTTTCTTCGCTGCTTAAATCGGGTTCAAGCAGCAGTTCGGTGAACCCTAAAATACCATTCATCGGGGTACGTATTTCGTGGCTCATATTGGCAAGGAACGACGATTTGAGCCGGTCGCTTTCTTCGGCTTTTTCTTTAGCTGATGTTAATTCTTTTATTAATGCCATGCGTTCAGAAATCTTCCAAACGCTATCCATTAATAAGGTTAACTGGCGAATATCAGAGCTATCGTAATCGGTTGCTTTGTTGGCAACACCACAAACAGCAACAATTTCATTGTCGATACTAACAGGGATTGTGAGGAATTTTTCTAGCTGAACATGTCCATGTGGTGTTCCTTTTATAATAGGATTTTCGGCCTGATAATCGTTAATTACGACAGGTTTTCTTTGTCGCACAGCTTCGCCCCAGCAGCCAGTTTTATCTAAATCATAAACCGTTTTTGGATTCATCACATTACACTCCTCCATTACACCCTTTGACCAAGTATTCAGTGTAAATTGTTTTGAGTTTTCATTATAATAATAGATGTATCCAATTTTACTATTAGTCAGTTTAATTGCTTCGCCAAGTGCAAAATCCAACAATTCCCGAATTGAATTTGAAGCGTATTGAGAAATTGATAATAAACTCTGAAGCCTTTCATTGTTGAATTCAATTTCTGCATTTTTTTGGATTAAATTTTCGGTTATTTCCTGAAATTTTATTTCTGCTTTCTTTCGTTTGGTGATTTCTAAAAATGCTGCAACAAAACAGTCTGGTTTATTTTGGTAACTAACACAATCGTACCAACGTTGATTGGCTTCCAAATAACTTTCAAAACGAGTTGTTTCGCCCGTAAGTGCAACTTTACCAAACACACCAATCCAATCAAATGGGTCGTTTTCAATTCCCGGAATAGCTTCTGTTACTAATTTGCCTCTCGGGTCAACTCCTGTAAGTTCCAGATAAGCTTCGTTAGCGGCCAAAAACAAGTAATCAATTGGTTTGCCGTTCGCATCATATACCATTTTGTGATATGCAATGCCTATTGGTCCGTGTTCAAATAAATCCCTAAACATTAATTCCGATTCTTTCAATGCTTCTTCTGCCTGCTTGCGTTCGGTTATGTCGGTATGGGTGCCAACAATTCGAATTGCTTTTCCATCGTTATTAAAAACTGCTTCTGCACGTACGAGGATATCCACCCAATGCCCATCTTTATGCTTCATTTTAAATTCCACCACAAAACGGTCGATTTGCTTCGAAATAAGTTTTTGCTGCAGGTCCCATGATTTTTTAACATCTTCGGGTTCTGTTAAATCCGTCCAGATTGAAAGATCATTGGGAAGTTCATGGTCTTCATAACCAAGCATTTTTTTCCACCCCGGCGAATAATATATCTTGTTGGTTTTTAAATCCCAGTCGAATATGCCATCATTCGAAGCTTTCATTGCCAAGTTGAATCTTTCTTCGGCATTTCCCAGAGCTTTTTTTAGTTCCAACTCCATTTTTTTTCGCTTGGTAATTACTTCGGTATATACAATTTAAAACCGCCAATAGAATTATCTTTTTCGTACCAAGGGCGACATTCCCATCTCGTCCATTCAACGGATCCATCATCTTTGTAATATGGGTCATCTTCAGCACTTATAACTTCACCCGCTAAAGCCTTTTTATGAACATCTCTCCATTTTTGCGGTAAATCAGGAAATACATCATAGTGATGTTTCCCTAATATATCTTTTTCTTTTACCTTGTATTCCTCTAAATATCTATTGCTTACGTATATATATTTATAATCTTTATCATGCACAGCTATTGAGCCGCGGTTATGTTCAATTACATATTGCATTAAATCATGAGAATGTTTTAATGCTTTTTC
>CAYGID010000085.1:0-8938 GCA_964349835.1 uncultured Bacteroidales bacterium
CTCATGGCATGTAGCGACCAGTCGTCATCCAGTCCGGTGTACGATACCGAGGTGACAGCTGTAAGCTTGTAGGTCAGTGCCTTCTTATACATCTCAATGATGTAGAGACCCGGATCGGGTGCGGCGATATTGTTCTCACCACCAAACAGCAGTGATCCCTCCAGAGCCGATCCGCCTTCTGCCATTCCATAGGCGTCGCCCCAGTTGTCTTTCTCCTCATAAAATTTGTAACCCCACAGTGAGTTTACATTGCATCCTCCACCATAGCCCAAAGCATCTTCATTGAAAAGCCGAAGGTAATTGTCGAAAGTCCAACTTCCTGAGATGCCATCATCTACGCCGGATAAATAAACCAACGGTGGGACCTCTACAGGTGTCGAAGATCCTTCGGTGACCGAGAGTGTCCACTGTTGCGGATTACTTAGATCGAGGATCAGTGAGACCTCTCCGTTGCCGCTTACGGGAACGCTTACGGATGCAGCTGCATTGCCAAACACCAGATCGTCAGATGTACCGCTAAAACCAACAGGGGTGTCAATGGCAGCCGCATCATCGGTGCCTGTAGCCAGATTGTATTGCTTCGCAGTACCAGATATTGATACATTGATAGCACCGGAGGCGGTGTTGTTGAACGTATAGCTCCAACGGTTGGCGTTACGGTCGAAGGTCATCTCGCCGTTCACATCTCCCGCAACGGTGAGTGACGGTATCCAGAGTGCGCTCCACTCTTTGGCCACCGTGTTCAGGATGGTGTAATATGATCCTGCCTGTCCGGGGAACCAGAAGTTCCAGCTGCCGCTTCCGTTTGAAGCGATGAAGGCAGTGCCAGTGACTTCGTCATTTCCCCAAATGGTTCCTTCACCTTCGCGCAGAAACCAGTTATACCAGGCTGTAACTCCAAGGAAGCCTTCATAGATGCCGTTCGAAGTTTCCGCATACAGTGTCTTGTCTGTCTCACCCTTGGCACTGTCAAGGATATAACCGATTGTCATGTCGATAAGGTAGGGCGTCACATTCATGGTGAGCACATTGCTGAAGGAGGAGGGCATGTTATTTCCAATGTCGCTTTTGATGCGAATATAGAGCGGATAGGTGACACCACCTTCCATACCCAATCTGCTCAACTGTGCGTTGAGCTCATAGTGAGTAAACTGATGTTGGAAGATGCCATCCTCGGCACGTTGTTCCACCACGGTTGTAAAATTGGCATCGCCAGATAGCTGAATGGTATTACCAATGGCATTTTCAGGGGCCAGCACCAGAGGATTGCTGAGTGAGATTTTTCCGTTGTCACTCCAGTAGATTGTAAGTGCCAGATCGCCGGCCTTGTCATAGTCGAGAACGATATCGCCTTCAGTACCCTGAAGCGTTACCTCATCACCTACAGAAGTGGTCAGGAAGTCACCATCCTTCTCACAGGATGAGATGAATAGGATGCCAATAAGCAGGAGGTATATACAATGTTTCATTTTCATCGGTCGTAAAGATTAATAATTCGCATTTTTCAAGTTGGGATTGGCTGAGAGTTCAGTAGCCGGAATAGGGTAGATATTGTACCGGTTGTCCACGGCACGACCTTCTCTCACACCACCTTTCCATTGCCAGATACGATCTGAACCGGTGAATAAGCCATAGCGGATCAGGTCGGTACGACGGGTACACTCCCAAAGCATTTCACGTCCTCTTTCATCGAGAATCCATTCGAGTGTGAGCTCAGCTATGGTGATGTTGCCGCTCTGGTCACCACATGCCCGTTCACGAATTTCATTCACCAGCTCCAATGCATCGTTGACATCGGCGCCCTCTCCGTCCCGCAATACCGATTCAGCCTGCATCAGGTAGATATCGGCCAAACGGAAAACAGGAAAGTCGGTGTTTACACCCACGGCTTGCGTATTGGAAGCTGCTTCACCTGCATCGGTAAGATTGCTCCATTTCATGGAGTAGTATCCGTTGCTGGCATCACTCAACCCGCCATCGATGTATTGGGTTTGACCCTCTGAGTAGAAGCGGCGACGAGTATCGGCAGGGGATGTTTCGTCGAAGAGCGCCACGTATTCACCACGCACCCTGAAGTTACCCCATGCACCGGTGACACCCACTTCTGCTTCTGCACTGCCGGTGGCACCCCCACAGACAATATTGGTGGTGGCACCCCAGGTGACGGTATGCTCGCTGTCGACGAGGAACGAGAAGATGATCTCATTGTCACGCAAATGATTCTCCGCATTGAACAGTTTGGCCCAGTCGTTCTCGAGTGAGTAGCGGTTGCTGTCGATGATCTTTTTGGTATAGGTGATGCAGTCGGTATAGCGGGGTGTGCCGGTATAAACTTCGGCATTGAGGTAAAGACGTGCAAGGAGCGCTTGTACGGCACCCTGCGATGCCCGGCCATGTTCATTGGTCTCGTTGATGCTTTGCTCAATTTCGAGCAGCTCACTTTCCACGTAGTTGAACAGCTCATCACGGGTATAAGCTTCCGGTTTGTAATTACTCAGGGGAGTGGTTTCATCCACGAAGGGTCCCTGACCAAAGAGATCGATGATGTAACTGTAGGCCAGTGATCGAAGGAAACGTGCCTCGGAGCGCATGGCACTGATCTCGCGCTGTTCCTCCTCCGTGAAGCGGGTGATGGCTTCGTCTGCGGAGTTACGGATGAACTCATTACAGATGGTGATGGTATAGTAGATGCGATAATAGGAGTCGGAGACCCATACATCGTTCACATCCCATGAGATGAAAGAGATGTCCCACAGGTCATCGCCCTCATTCCAGGTATAGGCAATCTCATCCGTGCCTGCTTCCTGCAGGTAGAAGTAACTGCGGAAGAGGTCGAAGTTGGTATCCAGATCCACATTACCCCCTCCCAGTTCCTGTCCGGCAATCACGTACGATGCGTAGAGCTTGGCCAGCACATTTTTGTAATTGGCTGCCTCACTGTAGACCCCATTTGCATCGGTTTCAATCACGGGGTATTGGTTCAGATCGTCGGTGCATCCGGCGATGAGCATCCATGCTGCTGCCAGCGTGAGAATATGATGATAGTATTTCTTCATTGTTCTGTTTTTTGAGTGGTTTAGAATTCAAGTCCCAGTGTCATTGAATAGATTCGGGGACGCGGGTATACGGAAGAATCGATGCCCGAACCGCTTTCGGGATCCACACCGTTGTAGGATGTAATGGTGAAGACATTCTGGATCATTGCCGACAGATTGAGTGAGAAGAATCTGTTGATCTGTCCGAAGTGATATCCGATCTGCAGGTTGTCCATCTTCAGAAAGGAAGCATTCTCCACATAGTGATCACTCAGTTGCTGCCTTGTCTGGAAGCGGGTAGTGAGGTAGCTGCGACTGAGGTTGTTGAGCTCGTAGGCGTTGTACGAAACGGTGCCAAAGGCTCCCGTGTCCATTGCGACTCCATTGTAGAGATAGTTCCCCACGTTGGCTCGCAGGCTACTGCTCATATAGAACTTTTTCCACTGGAGCGTGGTGCTTAAACCAAACAGCCAGTCGGGTGCCACAGCATGGTAGTGGTACAGATCGTTCGTGTTAATGTCTCCATCACCATTCAGATCGGCATACAGTCCTTCAATCGGCCTGCCTGTCTCCTCATCATAGATCTGCTTGTACAGGTAGAAGCTGTAGGGTGCATACCCTTCGGTGAAGACCTGTACCTGTTGACCTCCCTTTCCTACGGATGGTCCCACGAGTGTGTTGGGTGACTGTGCTCCTTCCACCAGTTTGAGGTTGGTGATGCGGTTGTGCTGATAGGTGGCATTGGCGCTGAGGGACCAGTTCCAGTCCGGTGTCTCTATCGGTGTGACATTCACGGCGAGCTCCAGTCCCTTGCTTTCCATGTTTCCCACATTGGTGAGCATGGTTTTGTCGAAGTTCACGCCTGCGGGAATGGGTACAGTGGCTAGCAGGTCCCTGGTCTTGCGGTCATAATAATCGACACTTCCGCTGAGTCGGTTATTGAAGAAACCAAAATCGATTCCCACGTTACGGGAGGTGGTGGTCTCCCATTTCAGGTCGGGGTTATACCCTTCGGGGCGGTAGGTTGAAATTGGTTGGCCTCCAAACATGTAATCGGCACCCGGTTGACTGATGGTATAGACCGGGATATAGCCGTAGTTGGCAATACCATCCTGTTGTCCGGTTACGCCATAGCTCACACGCAGCTTGAGGTCGTTCATTATGCCCTGCAGGCTGTCGAACCACCGCTCGTTGCTAATGCGCCATGCCAGTGCTACCGAAGGGAAGGTACCCCATCGGGTATCTTCTGCGAAGCGGGAAGAGCCGTCGCGGCGAATGGTGGCTGTCAATAGGTACTTGTCCGCAATGCTGTAATTCAACCTTCCGTAGTAGGATAGAAGGGCATGACGCTGATCGGAAGCTGCCGAGGTACTCTGTACCTCACCGAGCGTGTTGAGTTGTTCAAAAGCAGTTGCTGTTCTCTTCCAAAACTGGTAATCATAACCGGCGGTGAGATCGAGAGAGCTGCTGATCTCATCGAACGTCTTGTTATAGTTGGTATAGAAGGTGAACAACCGGTTGTAATTTTTCTGCGGTCCGTACGCATAGTCATAACCCGAGATGTTGTAATTGTTGTAGGCCTCAGCCGGTACAAAGACAGTGCCGTTGCCCTCTGAGAAGTCGTACCCCCCGGTCAGGTGCAGGCGCAACTCGGGTAGAGCGTGCAGGCGATAGTCGGCGTCAATATTTCCGATCATCCGGTATGCCTTGCCGTTGTCGGTGCGCTGAAGCACCCTCCCCAGTGGGTTGGGTTGAGCGCCGGTAACGGTGTTGCCATTGGGGTCGGTCACTTCGGTATATCCTCCGTAGATACTGCTTTCGTCGTATACAGCCCAGGTGGGATTGTAAACACTGGCTCCATGTATGGCACCGGTATCTCCCCAGTTGGTATTGTTCCAGGTAGCTTTCCCATTCACGCTCAAACGGAGGTGATCATCAAAGAATGAGGGTGTGAGGTTGATGTTGCCGGAATATCTGCTTAAATTATCCTTTTTCAATATTCCCTCCTGATAGAAGACACCCGCAGAGACGCGGAAGGGAAGCCATTTCACTCTTCCTGATACAGCCAGGTTGTTATCTGTACCGAAGGCATTGCGAAAGACTTGTTTGTTCCAGTCGGTATTGGCTGTACCGAGGAGTGCTTGCTGTGTGCTGCTCCCATCGGTGTTGATGACATTGATGAACTCGTCACGCGACAACATGTCGGCTGTTCGTGTACGCAGTTGTTGTGAGTTGGTGGTATGGAATGTGACTTTTACGCCTTTATTGCCTCCTTTTTTCGTGGTGATGATGATGACCCCATTCGATGCCCTACTCCCGTAGATGGCGGTGGAGGAGGCATCCTTGAGTACTGTCATCGATTCAATGTCATTGGGATTGAGCAGGCTGAGGAAGTTGCCACTGCCGCTGACCGATCCTCCAACCTCCATGGGTACACCGTCGAGCACGATCAGTGGTTCGTTCGATGCATTCAGGGAGGCACCGCCACGGATTCGGATCATGCTGCCGGCGGAGGGACTCCCACCGTTGTTGATGATCTGTACACCGGCAATCTTTCCGTTTACAAGTTGTTCGGCTGATCCGATCATCCCCTGATTAAAATCTTTCTCACTGATGGTGGAGACGGAACCGGTGAGGTCGGTCTTTTTCCGTGTTCCATATCCAATAACCACAAGCTCCTCCATCAGGTTGATATCGGGCATCAACTGCAGGTTGATCACTTTATCGGCGATGGTTACAGTGGCTCGCTGGTATCCGATATAGGAAAACTCAAGTGACGCTGCATCTGCCGGCACGCTTAAGGTGTACCTGCCATCGATATCGGTCGCGGTACCCGATGTCGTGCCTGTAATCACAACCGTTACACCAATCATCGGGTCATTGTTTTCATCTACTACAACTCCCGTGATCGTGCGGGTGTCGGTCTGACTGAATGCTAATAGCGATAAAGCCATAGCCACAGTAACAATCAGTAGTTTTCTGAATAAAGAGATCATTTCTTTTTGCATGTTTTCTTTTTTAGGTTAATGAAATGAATCAAAAGGTTCTCTGTTTATGTCAATTATTATTGAAGCCACACACCTTTTATCTCCAATGTAATCGGTGTTGCTTCACCATGTATAGTGATCTGTACAAACTCAATATCTTCGGTTCTGAACGGTATATCGGTTGTGCTCTCAAATCTCCGCGAAAGAAAATCGGGAAATGGAGCTGGCAGAATAAGGGTGGGGGACTGTTTCAGTTGCGTTACAGGAACTTCTATCAGTGCCTTTGGTGTCACAAATGTACTGTATGTGATCCCCAGGGATGAGATAAGGGATAACTCCAGCTGACCGAACCCTTTATATTCTTCGAGAGATACCACCAACGAATGCTTGTGTGAGAGGGTGGGATGCCATCCCAGCATATTGCCTACATATCGTTTCATCACAACCATTGGAGCGTCACCCACAGGCCATCCCGCTGAGGGATGGTAGTCGAGTCGGTACACATTGTGCCCTACCGGTGCACGGTGTATGTATTGCAGGATTGCCTTTTGTGCCCCCGGGATGGTGTATACCTCTGTCTCTTGTTTTGTATCGGGTTCAATCAGGATGATGGGAGAGGATTCGCTTACCATGGTTGTTCGATAATTGAGAGATGAGTTGAAGTCCCATGAAAGTGGCGTTCCCGGTTCATTCTGCGGGAATGTGCGTGCACCATGGGGTGTGAAGGCTACAATATTGTAGGCGAACTCATCACCCGTACTGTCTGTAGCGATGGTTGCTTCGTACTGATATCCGCTTGTACGATGCATCTTATATACCCTGTTGTGACTGCTCCAGAATGAGACCTCACGCGGGTAAATCACCAGTGAGTCGGGCATCGTTTTGGTGAACATCGTGGCGCGAATGGTCAGTGAATCTCCCTTTACAATGTTCTTCGCAGGATGATGAACTATTTCGAAAACCTTCTCCGTTTCGCTTGGAGCCACAAAAGAGGGATCAACGAGAGTGGGTGTGTTGTCGGGATTTTTTGATAGCAGATAGGTCCCGGGATAAATAGTCATGGAACCATCGGTTGCTTTTCCGCTGCGTTGATTGTTGGAGTTGATGGCTCTGTAACTGTATGCTTCACCTAGTGACGGCAGATGGATGCTCATAGGTTGTTCACGGTAGATGATGGCTCCCACTTCTCTCTGGAGGGAAGGTTTTTTAAAGGGGTCATCCGTAAGCAGCAGATCGGGCATCACCTCCAGACGCCAGGTATCATCATTCACTTTATCCAGGAAATAGGCTCCGCTCCCCTGGTAACGGACAAGGGGACTGTTGCCCCATCCGGCTACCTGGAGCAGCTTGTCGGGTGCCAAAGGGCGGGTGAGGGTGTTGTTGGTGTAGAGGAATTTGTGCTCACTGTTCATCTCACTCAGGTTGCGAGGGTAACTCACCCTGAAGTCCGCGAAGATGGTATCGCGGGGATAAACGCCAAAGTCGGCTCCGCGGGGGATGGTTCGTGCCACCTCGGCGGCGATCATCATTGAGAGTGCTTTTTGGGGTGTATAGGCCAGATTGAGGTAGTGAGTCTGATATTCGGTATTAAACCGGGCCATGTCGATGGGATCATAAGAAAACTGGGTGATCCACTGGAAGCCTTCCTTGCGCAATGTTCTGACCATAGCAGGATGGAGATAGGAATAGAGGTTATCGGCCGGATCATACTCATAGATGATTTTGGCCAACTTGTTGAAATTCCTGTTGTTCCTGAAAGGGATGTCGTAGTTGTCTACCAGCGGCAAAAAGTTGCCTTTACGTTCAAAACCGGCTACCAGACCCACGGGATACCACTGGTAGGTACCACCCTGGATATCGGCATCGAGAAAACCCTGTACGATCTGCCCGTTGTGACTCACATTATAGAAAAAGAGCTTCTCCCAGCCTCCTTTTCTGGCCGATGCAACCATCCGGTTGATGTAACGGGTGGCAGCCGCCGCTTCACCGGAATGACAGGGTTCATTATTGATCTCGAGGGCAATGATATCGGGATCGGCAGCGTAGCTCTTACCGGTGTATGGATTCTGGTGGATGGCAAACTGGTAAATATATCGTTCCTGAATGCGGATTGCTTCTTCGGTATCGTGTATCTGACATTTTTCATAATCATAGCTGTAGGCACCGGTGTCTATGTTGCGCTCTGGATAACCATTGCCGAAGTTGGTTTGGGTGGTGAGAACGATGTCAATATCCCGCTTCTTGAGTTCTGCTACAAGGTAGTCCAGGAGATCGAGATGGTCGTTGTGGAGCAGATTACCTGCGGCATCGCTGATTTCCACATCCCATACATGTATCCTGAAGGCATTGAAACCAAGTCGCCACATATGGTATACATCCCGTTCAATAGCCTTCTTCCGGTCCACATCGAGATGTCCCAATGCACGGTAGGCATGTGCAAAGGGTACCGTATAATTTACACCGAAGTAGGAGACCTCCTGTCGTGTTTCCACATCACGCATCACACCGTGTCTGTCAACAAAGATCTTGCTCACTTTCGCGTTTCGGTTGGCTACTGAAGTGAGACTCATTGAAAGAAAAAGGATGAGAAAAAGATTGTTTTTTATCATGGTTATTCCGGTTTCCCACAAAATTACGTTGTTATGAAACCGGAGAAAAGCACAAATCGGACAAAGTGAGTCATGGTTTGGACATGTCCAATATTTAACAATCAGAGACGCTCAATAAAGCTGCGTGGTGTAGAGCCAAATTGTGCCATAAAACACTTTGAGAAATAACTGGGTGAGTTGAAACCGACCATAAACATCACTTCAGATACGGTGAATTTTTTTTGTTCCAGCAGTTGGGCTGCTTTTCTGAGACGTATCTGTCTGATAAATTCCACAGGTGTAATCCCAAGATATTGTTTGATTTTTC
>CAYGID010000086.1:0-8815 GCA_964349835.1 uncultured Bacteroidales bacterium
ATGGGGAAATGAGAGAAGTTATGAATGGTGGGAATGCTGAAATGGAAAAGATGCCAAAGATGACAAAAGCGGAATTACTGCAACTTTGTAAATACTACAAAGGCGAGGAGCGCTCCGATGAGAATATGGACAATATATCGCGGAGGTGGTGGGCGGGTGAAGAACTATTCGTCAACAGCTGCCTAGAAGACCCGGATTTCTTTGGTCGCGTGAGATCGAGTTTTTAGGATGCCTTGTCAAATGGTTGGCTAAGAGGATTTTATCTGGATAATTCAATTCCTATCGAAAAAAGGATAATGATCTCTTATCTCGATCTGTGGCATGGAAAATGGTTTCCTTACGATTCGCCGGATGCGATTATGACGTATTAAGAAAGTACTTCTTACCTTCGAACTCATAGGTAATGGCTATTTTTCGCTCATTATTTTGGTAAAAGTTGATTTTGCATGTAAAAAGATGTAAGATTGTATGCCGATTCTGCGGATTCGACAACCTCTTAGGCGATCAGGCTTCGGCTTGGTCGCCTAAGTTTATTTTTGACGGAATGATGTATTACTCTTTCAGTAGCATAAGCTCTTCAACCAGTGCACTTACCATTGTACAAGGATTATGATTGGCATAATCCTTTCTTCCGTCAAATCGTTTCGCAAGCCGTTTTGCATTGCGGATGGCGTCTTCCTGACTGCCATGTATTTTTAGCAGTGCTCGGTGGCTTCGCCTTCGCAGACAATCAGATAGTACTTCCGCTTGTTGCGAATGCTCACTTTTCGCTTTAACTCTCCATGTCCAAAGCGTTTTCGCTGTAGGTTCGAGAAGGTTATTTTTCGTGCCATTCCGATACAATATCTGAGAGGTTGCCAATATACGGAATTGCCCCGTAACGCCCTTCAATGTAGTCTTTTTCGAATGAGCGGTCTTTTCTGACTGTTTTCCCTTCTTCTTTATACTCTACCAAAGAATAGATGTCGGAAGCGCCATACTGATCCTTTTCAACAAAGTAAATCTGGTCTCTACGATAATTCCCATAGTTTAATAGGTTGGTATCATGTGTGGCAAAGATCAGCTGAGCATTATTAGGATTAAATCGCTTTGAATTAAATAGCTTTGAAACGGCTAGTGTTAATAATGGATGCAAACTGGCGTCCAGTTCGTCAATTATGAGTACTCCGCCATCATTCAGAACGTTAAATACAGGCCCTGAGATATTAAAGATTTTGTTGGTTCCGGAAGACTCCTGATTGCGCATATCAAACTCCACATGGCCAATTATCTTTCCCTCGTTGTTATACTTTTTGTGTATTGTCTTAATGTCAATCTTGAAGCCCCCCTCCAAATCAGATAAGAATTGTTTTGCAACGCTTTCGGGCATCTCTTTGGGCAGTTCTTTGGGGTCGAACGGCTTTTTATCGATGGAAATTGCCTCAAAACCCATTTCGAGCGAGGTATAAAAGTTGATTAATTTTAATCTATTGTCAGTTTTTTGGTCGGCTAATAAACCAAATGTTACGCTTTTGTACCCCTCATGCGAGAGCCCCGAAATGGTAATGAAATTACGGAACCATCGCATGATCATTTTTGCAATCTTGCCATTAAACCGATCGGTCACTGCAAGAAAAAGCGCATTCTCTCTGGTTCGGTCCTCCAGATCTTTCCCCTCAGGAAAAGTTTTCATTACTTCAATGCCGTCAGATTCTCTTAGAAATAGGGGCTTCTCAGCATTTTTGGGTGCTTCAAACAACCATTCGGCATGGACTTTTTTGGAATCAACTTCAAAGCCATATCTGTAGCGAACGCCTTCGGCAATAAAAATGGCTTCAAAGAAGGAGGGAGCCTCTTCGGTGGAGGTGCTTAATAAAAATGGAGTAACATCTAACTCATCGGTCGATGATTGATCGAAAGACTGTAATACCAAGTGTCGCATAGTGGACATAGCGCGAATAAAATTGCTTTTCCCACTCGCATTTGCGCCATAAATCACAGCACCTTTTAATAAGTTGTGCCTATCGGCAAAGAACACGTTAGTGTCGGTGTGCTCCGTAATGGAGGTAGCAGCAAGACTTAACGTTGACTTTGTTTTAAACGACAGATAATTGCCTACGGAAAATTCGATTAACATCTTTCGTGGTTTATGAGAAATTTTCTCAAAGATAAACACAAATTGATCTGTTTGATGAATTATTGAGAAATTTTCTCAATAATTGATAGAATTATTCGTATACGTGCATAATGATGGCCAGCCTTTTCTGTACAAAGATTATAACCATCACTCCGCGAAACGTGGAGTGGCGCACCCGTTCTTGCGGGGGTAAACGAAATCAGGATGGTGAAAAAGGATTTCCCCGAGAGAGAGCGGATTGGACGTAGAATTACAGAATTACGAAAGGTGAGGGGTGTTACGCAGATGGAGATGGCGCGACTTACCGGCCTCGACCAGTCGCATATTTCGCGGATCGAAGGGGGGCGCTATAATGCTACGTTCGACGTACTGCAGCAACTGGCTTCAGCTCTGGGCATGACCGTCGATTTCAGGGAGAAGGATGCTTCGCGACCCTCAGCTTCGCAAGCTGAGGCTCCTCCCGAAGTTCGTGAATAACACTTTTCCTAAATTTTTTCGGCCACTCCGCGAAAGGTGGAGTGGCGATGCCGTTCTTGCGGGAAATATTTTCAGTTCATATATGCCGTTTTTTTTGATAATCAACTGTATTCAATAATTAACCTACTAATCTATTTTACGTATGAAGTCTCTCTTATTTGCCTTAGCAATGTTTTCTCTTCTTTTTCTTTCTTCTTGTGCTACAGGATATTATCAAGTGTTTAAAGTGACTCCGGTACAACAGAATCAAGTATCGTCGGATTTAGCCTTCGAAGATGCCAATTGTAAGGTCACCTATAATTTTCTTGCAACCGGAGGGGATGCCGGATTTGTTTTCCACAATAAAACGGATCAGAACCTCTACCTTAATCTGGGGAAGAGTTTTTTTATCAGGAATGGGTTCGCACATAATTATTTCAGAAACCGGGTTGTTACGGTTTCTTCTTCAACAGCAACAGGTGTCACCCAATCGGTACTATATAAGTCTGGTAATCTTTTTGCAGTGAAGGCTCTGAGTGACCTAAGTGCCGGTGGGCACTCGGTTGCTTTCGCAGAAGAGAGCGTTATTTGTGTTCCACCCAAGTCCTCGAAAATTCTTGCAGAATATAAAGTAAGTCAGGATCGTTACAGAGACTGCGATTTACTACAATATCCTGCCGGCAAGAATAGTTCCTCAAAGACTTTCTCGCCTTCGGAGAGCCCTTTTGTGTTTAGCAATCTGCTTACGTATACAGTAGGTGAATCTGGTAATGAAGTCTCTTTCGATCACCAATTTTACGTTTCGACCATATCGAACCATCCACAATACAGCATGTTTGAATACGATAAAGAGGGTGTCTGTGGAAAGCTTCCTTTTCGGCCGGCCAAAATATTAAAACTCCGGTCGCCTGATGAGTTCTATATTGAATATACCAAAGGAATGGACAGATCGAAACATTGATGCTTGCATTTCAGATCTGGAACTACCGCACTCTGTTAATGACGAAAATTGGTGTCAATTTGTTTTTTCGTCATTAATTCGCAATAAACGAAGATCACTCCGCGAAAGGTGGAGTGGCGATGCCGTTCTTGCAGGGGTAATCAATTAAATGAATAGAATATGAAAAGAACTGAAACTCACGAAAACAATGTTATTTTGGCTGACTCTCCTTTCGCAACACGAGGTCTCGAGAGATCAAGAAGACATTACAGCACGTTCGATATTGCCGGGTTTTCTTATTGGGATGGGTGTATCGTTTTCAATGAATTGAAGGTGGGAACTGTTCTTACGCTAGTGCGGGAGGAAGATAATAAATTTGACCCGTATGCCGTGGCGATTTACTATAAGGATAGTAAATTGGGGTTTGTTCCGCGAGGGAGCAATCATGAAATCAGTAAGTTCCTGGAACTCGGTTACGCCGGCTTATTCGAAGTAAGAATTAATCGCTTAACACCTGATGTGAACCCCGAACATCAAGTGGGTGTGATTGTGTATCTTAAGCCGAATATTTTGCCCGATTAAACCCTCGCTGAGGGTTCGAAAATCGTTACCGAATAAAGTTGGTCATGACTTTCTGAAGGGGGGCGGGGGCGGGAACCGAATGTTTGGTTTGTTCGCGCATGGCAAGGAGCCAGGCCATGTTTTCGCCGAGTAGCTGCATGATCTGAACCCCTTCGGCATCCTGCAGCGACTCTTCGTGGTTGCGACCGTGAATGATGTTCCAGTAGTTGGAGGTGGCGAGAATGATCTCGGAGTAGGTGAGGTAATGGAGCAGGCTGTCGAGGGTGGTGGTGCCACCGGAGCGGCGAAGGGCTACCATGGCCGCACCTACTTTGTGGCGGAAGAAGTTGCCGTTGCTTCCCGATACATAGAAGGTTCGGTCGAGGAAGCATTTCATGGCTCCCGAGATGCCTGCGTAGTAGACGGGCGAGGCCAGAATGATGCCGTCGGCCTGTTTCAGCTGTTGGATCCAATCGTTTAGCGGATCGGAGGTAATTACACACCGCTCGTCTTGGTTCTCCCGGCATTTGCCACAATCGCGGCACCCATGCACATTTTTGTTTCCAACCTGAATAATTTCGAACTCAATTCCTTTGGCTTCGAGGCGTTCGCCTGCCATGCGCAAGGCGTGGTGGGTGTTTCCTCCCACTCTGGGGCTTCCGTTGATGGCTATTACTTTCATAGTCTATGCGGTTTTAGGGTGCCTTTTGTGGCTGACGGTAAAGATAACCAACTTCGGCATAATGCCAGTAGGCTTGCTGCGACTTGAGCAGAATATTATACGGATGAATGGGGTGGTTACGCTTATTTTTATGCATATTTGAATGACAGGTCATTCAATATAGGCTATAATATCCTGGATCAGAACCGCACCCAGGCGCAGCTGTCAAGAGCCGCTTGATTGAGCCGTCCTCTGGCGTTGGCCCGATTGCAGAAAGCCAAACGGCAGCGAGCCGGGCGAACAGCCAAAGAGATTGGGGAAACCCGCAAACCTTCAGATGGGTAAGCCATGCAGGTAGCAGAAGTGAAAATATGGGGAAGAGTGGTAGGTACAGTGACCTGGGATGCAGAAAAGGGCTACGCCAGTTTTGAGTACAATCGCGGATTCAGAGAGTTGGGTTGGGAATTGGCACCCTTGAAAATGCCGGTTGCGCGTGGCCGCGATACCTTTTCGTTTCGGGAGTTGCGGAGAAAGTGCTATTCGGTGCACGAAACCTTTAAAGGGTTGCCCGGTTTATTTGCCGATGCTTTGCCTGATGCCTTGCCCGATGCCTATGGAAATCGGTTGATTCAGATGTGGTTGGCACAGCAGGGGAGGGCCGTGGGGAGTGTGAATCCGGTGGAGATGCTCTGTTTCATGGGAACACGAGGCATGGGGGCACTCGAATTTGCGCCGGCCGTGTTTTCAGAGAAAAAATGCGCCTTTTCTTTAGAGATCGATAGCCTGGTTGCCTTTGCCCAAAAACTGCTAAGCCAACGAGAAGCTTTTTCGACCCGATTTAAAAAGGGTGAAAAACAGGCATTTCTGGAGATCCTGAAGAGTGGAACTTCGGCAGGTGGTGCCCGTCCCAAAGCGGTAATTGCCTGGAATGAAAAGAGCGGTGAGGCGAAGCCCGGCCACACCACGGCTCCAAAAGGATTTGATCATTGGCTGATAAAGCTCGATGGTGTGAGCGATGTGCCAAAGCGCAGAAGTTGCGGATACGGCAGGGTAGAGATGGCCTATTACCTTATGGCAAGGGCTTGCGGAATAGAGATGATGCCCTCGCGGCTACTCGAAGAGAACGGCAGGGCACACTTCATGACACGCCGTTTCGATCGCGAAGGAGCCAAAGCGAAGCACCACGTGCAAACCTTCTGTGCCCTGAAGCATTTCGACTATCAACAGGTGGGTAATTACAGTTACGAAGATCTATTTCAGTGCATGCGAGAGTTGCAACTCACCAAAGCCGATGCCGAACAGATGTTTCGGCGCATGGTATTCAACGTTTTTGCCCACAACTGCAACGACCACACCAAGAAATTTGCGTTTCTGTTGAAGGAGGAGGGGCGCTGGCAACTGGCTCCAGCCTACGATCTGTACCACAACTACCGGCCCGGCAGCCCGTGGTTGAGTCTACATGCGCTTAGCATCAACGGCAAGCGAAGCAACATTGCCCGGCGCGATTTGCTAAGCGTTAGCCAAATGATCGGCTGCAAAAAAGCCCCCGAAATCATCGATGCCATTGCCGACACCGTGCATCGATGGAAAGAGTTCGCCGATCAGGTACAGGTTGATTCCACCCTGCGCGATGAGATAGGAAAGAGCCTTTTGCATAAGTAAAAGAATCGCTCGACAGAGGCAGTTTTTCCCTGCCACTCCGCAAAATCCGGAGTGGATCTTTATAGTTCAACTTTTTTCAGAAAGTCACTCAACCCGCAGACTTCAACATCATTTTTAAGTGGATACGATGCTGAAACGGCGGCAACAATATAGGTTTTATCCGGTTTTGTGGTTTCTATTGCACTCCAAAAACCTTTAGTTATTTGTGGCGCAGATGAGGCTTTGCATTCTACGGCAATCGTTCGAGTACCTCTCTCAATAAGCAAATCTAGCTCATCGCCTGTAGCACTGCGATAAAAGGAAAACTTGCAATCTTTCAATGAAGAGATAATGTTTTCAATTACAAAGCCTTCCCAGGATGATCCGAAAACAGGATTGCCCATCAGGGAATTGAAATCATCCACTTGTAGCAGTCGATGCAATAATCCGCTATCTCTCACGTATATTTTTGGAGATTTAACCAAACGTTTCTTTATGTTCTTTTCGAAGGGTGGTAACGAGCGGATAATATAGGTTTGCTCCATCAGGTCGATATATCGGCGAATAGTTTGATAGGTTACGCCTAGCGATTCTCCCAATTTGGACGAATTAAAAAGTTGCCCTTGATTGTGTGCACACATAGTCAGCAGGCGACGAAGTTGCAATGCGGGGATTTGAAATCCGAGTTGTGGAATATCCCGTTCTACATAGGTTCTCAGGAAATTTTCTCTCCAAAGTACGCTCCCTTGGTCTGTTGATGCAAGATAACTGTCAGGATATCCTCCGCGAAGCCAGAACTTATTCAATGCAAACTTTTCACTTTGCGCAACTTCTTCGATGGTAAAGGGTGTGAGTTCAATAAGTCCGACCCTTCCTGCTAATGATTCTGACGTTTTCTGGATGAGATCTTGCGAAGCAGAACCAAGCAAAATGAATCTCCCCGGACGACGATTACGGTCTATCTCACTTCTCAATACAGAAAATAGTTCCGGCACTAACTGTATTTCGTCCAAACAAATGGTTACATCCTGATTAGCCTGGAAGAATAGCATAGGTTCTCTCAGCTTATTCAGGTCGTCCAGGTTCTGAAGATCTAAATATAGCCAGGCATCCGAATTTTGATAGAGCATTTTCACCAAAGTGGACTTTCCGCATTGCCTCGGGCCTAAAATGGCAACCGCAGGAAATATGCTTATATTCTCTTTTACAAACGATTCTAAATTTCTACCAATCAGCTTGTGCATATCATAAATGCGATTTCTATTTTGCACAAATGTAGTCATTGTGTAATACATTACAAAAAAAAAGAACTGCATTTTTCATTGGAAGCTGTTCGCCGATCGTGCGCAGGTACACTTGATTATAAACGCTACTCAATAATCCTTCCCAGTTGATAAACGATTTGTGCGGCGAGGTACGGCTTACCTTCGAATTCATAGATGATGTTGTTATCCTCTTCGTCGGTGAAAATCTGCACCTCTGCATCGAGTACCTCCACTAACATTGAGGGCCTCACCCCAGAATAGGCACCCGTCAGAAACTTGATGGCATCGTATTTTCGCGGCTCAATGCCCACCTCTACCGCCGACTTCGGAATATCCTCCTCACGCTCATATATCTGTCCATCTACACAATATCGAATATAGCGGCCGGCATTATTAGGCCGAATTTCGCGAATCTCATCCTTCTTCAGACCCGAACGAATCTCGTCGAAGTAGATCTGCTTGATGCTCAATGTTAAAATTTCCATGATGATAGTTATGCCGGATTAACAAGTTTGAATGAAACTTCAACGGTATCGCTCATTGCGAGATCATCGGGTGTAATATCAAGTGAGTCTGGTGTTGAAGACATAGCCTCTTTGTTTGAGTGTATATTACGCGCTTGGGAGTAAATATGTACACCATTCTCATCATATTTGATTGACTCTATTTCGCCGACAGTACAACCAAGGGCATCAGCCATAATCTCCGCTTTTTCTTTCGCATCCTTACAAGCACGAGCAATCATTTTAAGCTGATGAGGGCGTGGGTCTTGAACGGTGTAACCAATATTAACCTGTGCTCCCTTAATAAATTTTCCAATGCCTCGCACTATATTGTTTACTAGCACATTGTCTATTCCAAGGTCTATTTTAACTTTTTGAGTAAGGGAGTAACCCTTTTTGACTTTCCCTATATACTTGCCATTCTTATCATACTCGTTTTCCTCAAAATCAGAAATATCAAACTGGATAGTTTTAGCAAGTTTGCCACTCTTTTTGTTGTATTCGAGGATTTTTACAAACCATTCCGAGTTTATACGAGCTTGTGCATACGCTTCGTCATAGGTTTGAAACCACAATTCAATAGTGGTATCAAGTCTTGTCACGTCTGGAACCACGTGAATGCTTCCTTTTCCTGTTACAGTAATCATAGTAAAAGTTGTTATATATGATGTT
>CAYGID010000087.1:0-8649 GCA_964349835.1 uncultured Bacteroidales bacterium
GTCGACAAACAGCGACCGTCGAGGATTTAGTTACATACAAATACGTCGCCAACCAACGACCGTCGAGGATGTAGTTACAGACAAATAGGCCGGAGTGCGTTTATTGAAAGGTGGTTAGGAGAAGGTAGCTCATAACCAGAATCAGGGCTGTGACGATGAGGGCAATTGCCCACATTTTTCGACCGTTTTTGGGCATGGTAAGAATGGGGTCGTTGTTTCGCGAAAGGTTCATGGTGAATCCATACAAACCGTATCCGGTTGTCAGAGTGTACTTAGTAACCACCTCGCCACTGCGGGTTTGGAAGCGGTGTACAGTACCCAAAAAACTTCTTTTCTTCGAAACTTCGACCCCATTCACCGTAATGCGCTCCATCCCCGTTAAGGTGGCGTCGATAGAGATGGTTAGCCCATCAATTTTAAGCGAGGCAATGAGGATGAAGGGGTTTTTCATTTGATCTTTAGCGAGGCAATGGGGATGAAGGGGTTTCTTATTTCATTTTTGCGGTCCATTTAACAGCTTCAAACAGGTGTTGCAAAAAGAGCGGATTTTTGAAACAATCTTCGGTGTGCCCCAGCCCTGTGTAGAATGCACGCCCTCCTTCGTATTCGTGGCACCAGATAATGGGGTGCTTTTCGCCCATCTTGCCGCCTTTGTACGACGTTTCGTCGAGCCATCCCAGAACCTTGACATTCTCATTGAAATTGGCAAAGTCGTACCATTCGTCAAAGTTTTTCCACTCGTCGGGCAAAAAGGCGGTGGCAGGATGCTGTTTGTCGACAATTTTCACAACGGCCTCCTGCTGTTGGGGATGGCTCAGAAAGGTTCCTCCCGACATACGATAATAGTATTCCCACTTCTTTTCGGTATCTGAGGCTCCGTGAACGCCTACGTACCCTCCTCCATTTTTCATATATCCCTTCAGCGCCTCTTTTTCCGTGTCGTTAAAAATTTGGCCTGTGGTGTTGATAAAGATGATGGAGACATACTCCTTCAGTTTGTCAGGGGTAAAGAAGCCGTCCGACTGACGGGTAGTATCCACGGCAAACCCTTTTTCCTCAAGCATTTTCTTTGTGGCTTCGGTGGCAAAGGGAATGTTGGTGTGGAAAAACTCTTTGGTTTCGGTAAAAATCAAAACCTTTTTTGGTTGAGCTGCGCAAGAGGCCGAAAAAGCAGAAAGCATGGCGGCAAATACAATTACAAGCGATTGTTTCATGACGGATTGGGATAAGTGTGAGTATAAGTGTGAGCGAAAGAATAAGTAATAGTGTAAACGAAAGTGAGAGCGACAGGTTGAGCGACAGGTTGAGCGTGAGTGTAAGGAAACTATTTTACCACTGCGTCAATCACCACGGGAAGATGGTCGGAGGGGTAACGGTTATTTTTACTGTCGGAGAGTACGCCATAGCGCAATACCCGGATAGACGGGTTTACAAAAATATAGTCGATTCGGTTGTTGAGAGGCGAATCGTGTTTGAAACCGTTCGATGTGCCTTCGGGTCCGTAGGGCGGATTCTCCGACACCTTATAGCTGTCGGAAAACTTTTCGTAGAGAATCCGGATGGGCTCGTCGGTAGGAACTGCATTGAAATCGCCGGTACAGAAGAAGGGTCGCTTTCCGGCAATGGCTTCTATTTTTTGAATGAGCAGTTTGGCCGATTCCTTTCGAGCTATGGGACCCTGATGGTCGAAGTGGGAGTTAAAGACGAAAAACCTTTTTCCGCTCTCTTTGTCTTTGAATTCGGCCCAGGAGCAAATTCGGCGGATCTTAGCGTCCCAGCCGAAAGAGGGTTCTTCGGGTGTGAGTGAAAACCAGAAGTCGCCATGCTGTAACACCTCAAACCGATCTTTCCGGTAGAAGATGGCAGAGTGTTCGCCCTCCTCTTTTCCGTCGTCGCGACCCACTCCCACATAGGCAAATCCGGGGAGCTCCAGGAGATCTTTTAATTGACCGATAAAGCCCTCTTGGGTGCCGAAGATGTCGAAACGGTGGAAGTTGATCAGGGCTCTTACCTCTGCGGCGCGGTTGGGCCAGGCATTCTCCTTGTCGCCGGCGGTGTTCATGCGGATATTATAGGTGGCCACGCGGAGCGGAGCCGAACTTTTGCGGGCAAAGGCCGAGGGGGCTGCAAACAGCGTAAGGAGCAAGCACAAAAAGGTGATTCTACGCATAGGGTTAAGAAATTATATTGTGTGGCTGGTAACATATGGGGATACCAAAAGTAGGAAAAAAAAGCGTTTTTGCTACCTTTACGGGAAACTAACCAAATTCTTTATGGAACGGCGATTGTTTATTAACCGCGCGGCAGCACTGGCCGCAGCAACGTTCGCGTTGCCCCTGGCAGCCTCGGAGCCTGCAGCAAAGAGGCGTGCCTCAAAAGAGATTTACGAATGGCGCCGTTACTCTTTTGTGGATGCTGCGTCGCTCGATCAGTTCCACGCGCACTGTAAGAGTGCCTGGGTTCCTGCCCTCAAAAGGCTTGGCGTGGGCGTGGGCGCCTTTGTGAACACCGGCGGGGGAGACCCTTTGGTACTTCATGTTTGGCTTATTTTCAAGGATATAGAAACCTATCAAAAAAATAAGGATCAACTCTTCCTCGACAAGAAATTCACCAGCGATGCTGCCGACTTTTTTGCCACGACTGCCAAAAAGCCCCTCTATAAACGGTTCGAGACCTTTTTGCTAGAGGGATTCGAAGGGTTTCCCCAGTTAGTAAACCCCGGAAAGGAGAAACGCTTTTTTGAACTGCGTATTTACGACAGTGCCAACGAAGAGGCGGGCCAGCGCAAACTCCATATGTTTAACAATGGCGAGTTCGACATCTTTGCCAAAGTAGATCTCTCGATTGTTTTTGCAGGCGAGATTCTTGCCGGTCCCTCCATGCCGGGGCTGATTTATATGTTGGCCTACAAAGACAAGGAGGCGCGCGATGCCGGATGGGCCAAATTCGGTCCTCATCCCGACTGGAAGGTGATGTCGGCGGATCCTTTCTATGCCAATACCGTTTCGAAGGTAATAAGCGGCTTTATGTTGCCTACCGACTATTCCGATTTCTAAATCATGCCTACCCCTGCGCGACTGACGGCTCTGCGGACCGCGATGGATGCCGTGGGTTGTGATGCCCTCATCATACCGTCGAACGATCCCCATTTTTCGGAGTATGTGGCCGATCACTGGCGCTCGCTGGCCTATATCTCGGGTTTCGACGGCTCGGCGGGCACAGGGGTGGTTACCGCAACAGAGGCTCTTCTCTGGACCGATTCGCGCTATTTTTTGCAGGCCGAACAGCAGCTCGACCTTTCTTGTTGGACCATTCAGCGAATGGCTCTTCCCGAAACACCTACCCTGGAGGGCTGGCTTGCCTTGCACCTCCCTCCCGGGAGTGTGGTCGGTATCGACGGAAAACTCTGTTCGGTGGCCGCTTTTCGCTCCATGCAGCAGGCCATGCTGCCGGTTACACTCAGGGCGGTGGCCGATTTGCCGGGTATTATCTGGCACGCCAGGCCCCCAATACCCTCCGATTCCGCTTTTCTGCTGCCCGAATCGGCAGCCGGAGAAAGTCCGGACTCAAAGTTGTCGCGGCTTCGCGCATACCTCGCCTCGGTTTCGTTCCATGGCGTCTATCTCCTCTCGGCACTCGACGATATTGCGTGGCTGTTGAATATCCGCGGCAATGATATTCAGTACAGTCCGTTGGTAGTAGCCTATGCTGCGATCGATACTTCGGGTGTGCATCTGTTTGTGGATGTCAGAAAATGCCAAGGGGAGTTGCTCGAAACAGTTGGGCAATCGGGTGTCAGTATCTCTTCGTACGAGTCGTTTCCCTCATGGCTCTCCACCCTTTCGGGCCGTTGGGTTATGCTCAATGAGCGCAGATTCGACATTTTTCATTATGAAATTTTGCAGCAATCGGGGGCGTTGATGCGCGATGAACCGGTTGCCTGGGGAAAGGTGAATGCAATGAAAGGGTTGAAAAACCCTGTTGAAATGGAGGGCTTTCGCGCTGCTATGCGAAAAGACGGGGTGGCCTTGACCCGCTTTTATATCTGGCTCGAAGAGACCCTTTTGCAGGGGAGAGGCCTTACCGAAATGGATATAGTGCGACAACTGGATGCTTTCCGCGCGGAGCAGCCGGGATATGCGGGACCCAGTTTTCACCCCATCGTGGGGTATCGTCAGCACGGAGCTGTAGTACACTACCATCCCACGGAGGCCACTTCGATAGCAATCGATCGCGACGGATTCCTGCTGATTGATTCGGGCGGGCAGTATCGTTATGGCACAACCGACATCACCCGAACCGTGCACTTATCGGTTCCGGGCCGGCGAGAGATGGAAGATTATACGTTGGTTCTCAGGGGTGTAATCGACCTCTCAATGGCCATTTTCCCGGAGGGGCTCATGGGGCTTCATCTCGACATCCTGGCCAGGCAGCCCATGCTTTCGCAGCGCATTAACTATCTGCACGGAACAGGCCATGGCGTGGGCCATTTTCTCTATGTTCACGAAGGTCCCCACACCGTGAGGATGAACGCGAATACCCTGCCTCTTGAGCCGGGCATGACCCTTTCGAACGAGCCTGCCTTGTACCGGAAGGGGTTGTATGGCATACGCAACGAGAATGTGATGTTTGTGGTACCCGACGAAGCAAACGAATTTGGCCGGTTTCTCCGTTTTGAAACCTTGACGCTCTGTTTTATAGACACCCTGCCCATTCTTGCCGAGCTACTCGCTCCCTGGCATATTGATTGGCTGAACGATTACCACCGCAGGGTATACCATGAACTGTCGCCCTTTTTGGATGAGAGCGAAAGGCGGTGGCTTGCGGCACGGACGGCTCCTTTTGCGATAAAGGAATAATTATTTGTACTTTTACCCCCCTCCATGTTTTGCGTAATGGCCGGTACCTATGAAAATATCCAAGCTCTTCGAGTCATCGCCCCGAACCTACTCCTTCGAATTTTTTCCTCCCAAAGATGAGATCTCTGCGGTTGATTTCGGTATCAATGTAGGGCAGTTAATCAGCCTTTCGCCCTCTTTCGTTTCGGTTACCTATGGAGCCGGCGGCTCTAGTCGGGAGCGGACCTTTGCGTTGGTCGACTATCTGCAGAACAGGGTGGGCATGCGTACAATGGCCCATTACACTTGTGTGAATGCCACGCGCCAAAAGGTCTACGAAGATTTGTCGCAACTACGGGCTTCGGGCATTGTGAACCTGATGGCGCTCAGAGGCGATCCCCAAAAGGGGCAGGAGAGCTTTCAGGTGCAGGAGGGGGGATTTGCCCATGCCAGCGATCTGATTGCCTGGAGCCGCGAGCAGTTCGATTTTTGCATCGGCGCGGCAGCTTATCCCGAGGTACATCCGGAGGCTACTTCGTTTAAGGCCGATATGGAGGCGCTAAAGCGTAAAGTAGATGTGGGTGCCGATTTCTTGATTACGCAGCTTTTTTTCGACAACCAGCGCTATTTCGATTTTGTAAACGCCGCAAGGGCTGCCGGTATCGGGTGTCGGATTATTCCAGGTATTATTCCCATTACGGCCTACCAACAACTGGCCCGTTTCACCGCGATGAGCCAGGCAGGAATACCCGCAACGCTGCGCGACGATATGGAAGCCTACCGCGACAACCCTGCCAAGATAGCACAGATCGGGATGGATTTTGCCATCAGGCAGTGCCGCGACCTCTTAATGCTGGGGGCTCCCGGTCTCCATTTTTATACGTTAAATAAATCGAGGGCCACAGTCGAGATCTTCCAGACCTTAATGAGGTAAGTGGGTTCGAACTGAGATCAAGCTCTGCGAAATGAGCTAAGTGTCATCGATTACGCCCTTTAGACAATCAGGCTTTGAAACTGCTGATCATTTTCGACAATCGTTGTGCCAGATAATGGTTGGCAATCGAGAGCGATTCCATAATCTGTACCGATTCTACCTTGTAGAGCTCCGCCTGTTCGCGGGTTCGGAACCCCGGACGGTTGTGCAGGTTCACAATCCGGTCGGCCATCTTTACCACCCACACTTCATAGGGCTGTCGAAGGATTCGTTCGAGGCTGTCGAGAATCTGTTGGTTCCGGGGAAGCTCGGGGTTTCTGGTAAGTGCAAGCACACCTTCGGCAATCTGCTGCCCGAAATCGTTTTCCAGCGTTTCGTAAGAGGTTTCGGTATCCTCGAGTACGTCGTGCAGAAAGGCCACCTTCAGCGCAAAGTCAATGTCGAAATTGTTTAGGGCGTGATTTGCCTCCATAACCTCCATGGCCACATTTACCACATGGATCATGTAGGTAACCGGGGCATGGGGCATCTGTTGCTGCCTGTGGCAGCGGGCAGAATAGTCCGAAAGCGAGTAAAACAGGTCCTGAATCATAAGGTTGTGTACTTAATGTTTGTAGCCATGCCGAATATACATTTTTTTTACGACGAATAATAATCCATTTTCATGCTTTTTTATACCTTCGGTCTGAAATGGCGTTGAGCCTGTTACGCTGTTGCATTTCTTTACTGTTGTTTTCTTAATATTACTGCTATGTTGAAGAACCTGAAATTATTTCGCCTCCTTTTGGCGATGGGTTCGTTTGGCTTTCTTGTTGGCTGTTCTCCTGCCGCAACCGAAACCGAACGCGAACTGTTTACCCACGACTGGAAGTTCGTGCAGGGCGATCCCGACAGCGTGGAGAGGGTGCCCCTGGCCACAATGCGCGAATGGATGGCCCCTACGGGCGATAACTTTCTCGATTCGGTACCCGAGCGCAATTTTTCGGCCGATTCGGTTATGAAGTTTGCGTTTGCCGAACCCCGATTTGCCGACACCGCCTGGCGTTCGCTCGATCTTCCCCACGACTGGGGCGTTGAATCGGATTTTGATATCATGCTTTCGGGAAGCACCGGGAAACTGCCCTTCTTTGGCATCGCATGGTATCGCAAAAGCTTTGAAATTCCTGCTGCCGACAAAGGAAAGAAGATCTATCTCGACATCGACGGCGCTATGTCGTACGCCTTGGTTTGGCTTAACGGCCACTTTGTAGGCGGATGGCCTTATGGCTACGCCTCCTGGCGTTTAGATCTCACCCCTTATGTAAAAGCTGGCGGCGAAAATCTGCTTGCCATCAGGCTCGATAACCCCCGCAACTCCTCCCGTTGGTATCCCGGTGGAGGGCTCTACCGCAATATCTGGTTGGTGAAGTCGAACCCGGTGCATATTGCGCAATGGGGTGTGGCTGTAACCACTCCTTATGCCACCAGAGATTCTGCCGCTGTAGGGGTAAAGGTTCAAGTTCAGAACAACCGGAAATCGGGTGCCAAAGTCTCTGTAAAAACTACACTTTATGCACTCGATAAAGAGGGAAATTTTGCCGGCGAACCGGTGGCTGTTGGGCAGAGTGATGCTGCCTCGGTGCCCGGAGGCGGAGAGGCTGCTTTTGAACTGGCACTCGCCATTCAGAAACCTGCGCTTTGGAATCTGCGTACTCCCAATCTCTACTGTGCCGTTAACGAAGTTTATAAAGGCGAAACACGTATCGATCGGCAGGAGGTGCGTTTTGGTGTTCGCACCATTGCCTACGATGCAGAGAAGGGATTTCTGCTGAATGGCCGGAGAGTCCAGATGAACGGGGTGTGCAACCACCACGATATGGGTGCGCTGGGTTCGGCCGTTCATACGCGTGCCATGGAGCGTCAGATTGAGATTCTGCAGGAGATGGGATGCAATGCCATCCGTACCAGCCACAATATGCCGACTCCCGAGCTTTTGGAGTTGTGCGACAGGATGGGGATGCTCCTTATGGTGGAGTCGTTCGACTGTTGGGCCAGAGGAAAAACCCGCGAAGATTATGGTCAGGCCTTTGTTGAATGGCACGAAAAGGATATGCGGGCCATGGTTCGCCACTATCGCAATCACCCCTCTGTGGTGATGTGGAGTATCGGGAACGAGATCAGTGAACAGGGTCGTCCCGATGAGTTTTACATTGCCGCCCGTTTAACCGAGATAGCCAAACAGGAAGATCCCACCCGCCCTACCACAGCCGGATGCAATAATCAGAATGCCGGATTTAACGGCTTCTCCAAAAACTTTGATCTGATGGGTTACAACTACAAGCCCCATCTCTACGAATCATTCCACGCTCAGAACCCCACCCAGCCGGTGTACGGTAGCGAAACCGCCTCCTGCATCAGTTCGCGGGGCGAATATTTCTTCCCTGTATCGGACGATAAATCGCAAGGCGCCCAAAATTTCCAGATGAGTTCGTACGACCTCTATGCTCCGGGATGGGCTATGCCTCCCGACCGGGAATTTATTTCGCAGGATAAAAACAGCTTTGTATTTGGCGAGTTTGTTTGGACCGGTTTCGACTATCTCGGCGAGCCCACTCCCTACAATGGCGACATGACGAACCTGCTCAATTTTTCGGATCCCGCCGAAAAGGCCAAAATGCAGGCTATTCTCGATTCGCTGGGTCGGATCAGAGTGCCTTCGCGCAGCTCCTATTTCGGTATTATCGACCTTGCCGGTTTTAAGAAAGACCGTTTCTATATCTATCAGGCCAAATGGCGCCCCAACGTACGCATGGCGCACATTCTGCCCCACTGGAACTGGCCCGAAAGGGTAGGGCAGGTTACCCCTGTGCATGTGTACACTTCGGGCGACGAGGCCGA
>CAYGID010000088.1:0-8524 GCA_964349835.1 uncultured Bacteroidales bacterium
GCCCCACCCAAAGGAAGGCTGGTAAGACTATTTTTTAGCACCTGCACAAAACCCAAGAATTTGAGTACGCTCAGGTTTACATTCGGATGAAACCGCAACCCCCCTTTATAGGGTCCGATGGCATTATTAAACTGAACCCTGTAGCCCCGGTTCACATGAACAATGCCGTCGTCGTCGATCCAGGGCACCTTAAAGAGAAAGACCCGGTCGGGCTCGATAAGCCTTTCAATTACATTGGCCGATTCAAACTGAGGATTCTCATTGTAGACCTCCTCAATCGATTCTAGCACTTCGCGAACTGCCTGGAAAAACTCAATTTCGCCAGGATTTCTCCGTTCCAGGCCGAGCATTATTTTATCTACATTCATAGCAGAATCCATTTATAACCCTGCGCAAACCTACATAAAAAATGGAAGAGATTGCCTCCGAAAGCGAATAATTGCCCACCTTTGCGTAACCAACTCATAACCGAATCCGAATGCCGTTTACGCAACTTGAACCCCGCTCTGTATGGGACTACTTTTGGCAAATTTGCCAAATTCCCCGTCCTTCGAAACATGAAGAGGCCATTTTGACGTGGCTTTCCGTATTTGCAAAGAGGCAGGGGCTCACATGCCACAGCGACGCTGCCGGAAATCTCCGCATCGACAAGCCGGCGTCGGCAGGATTCGAAATGAGCCCTACTGTGATTCTTCAGGCACATGTGGATATGGTGTGCGAAAAACATAGTCATGTTTCGCACGATTTTTTTACACAACCTATCAAGCCCCGTATCAACGGTGAGTGGGTTATGGCCAATGGAACCACTTTGGGTGCCGACGACGGAATCGGGATGGCGGCAATCCTTGCAGTGCTGGCCGATAACACGTTGGTACACGGACCCCTGGAGGCGCTTTTTACTGTTGACGAAGAGACTGGATTAACCGGCGCCTTTGCTCTTTCGGATCAATTTTTATCGGGAAAGAGGCTGATCAACCTTGATTCGGAAGATGAGGGCGAACTCTTTATCGGTTGTGCCGGTGGAATAGATACAACTGCTAGATTCTCGGCCATTCCGGTTGCTGCCACCCCCGGTCGGAACGCTTATCGGATTGCTCTTTCGGGACTCAAAGGAGGCCATTCGGGCGACGATATTCATAGAGGACGCGGGAATGCCATCCATATTCTCAGTTCGGCTCTTTTATCGCTTTCGGCCCACATTCCATTTGAGTTAGCCCGTTTTGAAGGGGGGCATCTACGAAATGCTATTCCCCGCGAAGCCAGCGCTGTGCTGCTACCTGAGCCGGGACGCGAAGAAGGTCTGCGTGAGTTTCTCAACGATTTTCTGCAGCGCGAATCACTGGCGTTGCCCGAAGACCCCGGTCTTTTGTGGCAAATTGATCCGGCCGAATTTCCCGAAAGGGTTGTTGATTCGGAAACATCGCGCGATCTTTTGGAATCGCTGGTTGGTTGTCCTAATGGGGTTATTGCGTGGAGTGAGGTCATGGAAGAGGTGGTTGAAACCTCTACCAATCTGGCTTCTGTTAAAATGGAGGCCCCATTGGAATTTCGGGTTGTAACCAGCCAGCGCAGTTTTGTTGATGCCAACAAAAGGGAGCTGGCATTACGCATCAGAACCTTATTCGAGGTGGCTGGTGCGAGTGCGGTTTCTGGCGAAGGGTATCCCGGCTGGGAGCCAAATCCCTCTTCGCAGCTTCTCGCCCTCGCCAAAGAGGCCTATTCCGAGCTTTTTGCGTTAGAACCAAAGGTCAGAGCCATTCATGCAGGTTTGGAGTGCGGGCTCTTTTTAGAGAAATATCCCGATCTCGATATGATCTCCTTTGGACCCACCCTTCGTGATGTCCATTCGCCCGACGAAAAGTTGCACATATCGAGTGTCGATAAGTTTTATCGACTTTTGCTGCATCTGTTGCGAAAGAGCGCAGAAGCCTAAAACGCCTGCATCTCCCACAACTTTTTGTAGATTCCGTTTCTGGCTAATAGCTCCTGATGGCCACCCTGTTCTACGATTTTCCCTTCGTGCAGCACACAAATCAGATCGGCTTTCCGTATCGTGCTCAATCTGTGGGCGATGGCAACCGTAGTGCGGTTTTGCATTAAATTGTCGAGTGCATCCTGCACCAGTCGCTCCGATTCAGTATCAAGAGCAGAGGTAGCCTCGTCGAGGATGAGGATAGGGGGATTTTTTAATACAGCCCTGGCAATACTGATTCTTTGCCGTTGGCCCCCCGATAGCTTTCCTCCTCTGTCGCCAACCATGCTCTGGTAGCCGTTCTCGGTGGCCGCAATGAAATCGTGGGCATTAGCAATTCGGGCGGCCTCCTCCACCTCGTTAGGTGTGGCCTGATCTACCCCGAAGGTAATGTTATTGAAAAAGGTATCGTTAAACAGAATGGCCTCCTGATTTACGTTGCCCATTACCGCGCGCAGATCGGACGAAACAATCTGCCTTACATCTATGCCGTCAATGAGAATGGAACCCTCGGTTGTGTCGTAAAAGCGTGATAAGAGATCTACCATTGTAGATTTTCCCGATCCCGACTGACCTACCAAGGCAACTGTTTTTCCTTTGGGAATGGTGAGATTTATCTCTTTTAAAACCCAGTCATTCTGGTACTTGAACCAAACGTTTTTAAATTCGATGGCTCGATCGAACCTCTCCAGACGAACAGGCACCAGAGGCTCGGGCAGCGAATTTTCGGCCAGCAAAATTTTATCGATCCGTTCCATTGAGGCCAGCCCCTTTTGAATGGCATACGAGGCTTTCGAAAACTCTTTGGCCGGATTCAGAATGCTGTAGAAAACCACCAAATAGTAGATAAAGAGCGACGCCGAGATAGTTGCGTTATCGCCTAGAATCAAAGAGCCCCCGTACCAAAGAACCACCGCAATAGTGGCTGTACCCAAAAATTCGCTCATCGGATGGGCCAGGTGCTGGCGGCGGTTGATCCGGTTGGCGGTTCGGCGGAATTTTTCGTTGGTCTTATGGAAGCGAGACATCATCTTTGTCTGCGCATTGAAGGCCTTCACAATGCGCAGACCGCCCAAGGTTTCCTCGGTTTGCGACATCAAATTTGACCACTGCTGTTGGCCCACAAGCGACTTCTTTTTCAGCTTTTTCCCAACAGTACCCATCAAATAGCCGCTCACCGGTAAAAGAAGCAGAACAAACAGCGTGAGTTGCCAGCTAATCAGCAACATAGTCATCAAATAGATGAGAATCAAAACCGGATTTTTGAAGAGCATATCGAGCGAACTCATCACCGAGGTTTCGACCTCATTCACATCGCCCGACATTCGGGCAATAATGTCGCCTTTGCGCTCTTCAGAGAAGAAGCCGAGGGGAAGCGAAAGTATCTTGCTGTAGAGTTGATTCCTGATATCGCGTACCACGCCGGTGCGGATAGGAATCACAAAGAACGACCCCAGATAGTAGGATCCGGTTTTGAAGAGGGTCATCACTACCAGCACCACCCCCAGGAAAAGCAGGGTGTACTGTTCGCCCTTTGTATCCATCATCTGGGTAAAATACCAGTAAAAGTTGTTTTTAAGCACCTCTGCCATTCCCTGCAGCGAAGAGGGAGCGTCGGAGAAAGGGATATAGGAGTAGACTTTGGTTTCGAGTTTGAAAAGGATTTCCAGAATGGGCATGATAAAGGCAAACTGGAATACATTTAAAATGGCCGACAACAGATTAAAGCCCACACTTAGGGCCAAAAACTTTTTGTATGGCGGCAGGAACCTCTGTAATATTGTGATAAACTGTTTCATGCGGTTAGGCTATTACATGGACACAGGTTTGGCATACAACTCGAATTCTTCGGCTGTTTCGATAGAAACCGTAATAAAGTCGCCGGTCGAAAGCGAAGAGGCATCCTTAACGGAAATGAGCACCTCCTGATCGACTTCGGGCGAATCGGACGCTGTGCGTGCATACCAGTAGGTATCATCTTTCCGATCTATGAGCACCTCTACGGTGGTGCCGATTTTTTGGGCATTCAAAGAGGCAGATATCTCCTGCTGCAACAGCATAACGGCCTCTACTCTTGCCTGTTTTATTTCGTTAGGCACATCATCTTTATAGTGGTTTGCTGCCCATGTATTCTCCTCGTGAGAGTAGGCAAATACCCCAAGCCGATCGAACCGGACGGTTTGTACGAAATCGAGTAACTCTTGAAAATCCTCTTCGGTTTCGCCGGGAAACCCAACTAACAGTGTAGTTCTGAGGCATATGCCAGGAACCTCGCTACGAATCCTTTCAATGAGAGCCAGCGTTTTTTCGCGGGTAATTCCTCTTCGCATACGCCGTAACATTCGACTGCTGATATGTTGAAAGGGGATGTCGAGATAGTTGCAGATGCGTGGATTCTGCCGCATCAGGCGTAGAACGTCAAAAGGAAACCCTACCGGATAGGTATAGTGAAGACGTATCCAACGAAATGCCTCTATTTGCAACAAACGTTCGAGCAACTGAGGCAGCAAGCCGTTTTCGGGCAAATCGGTGCCGTAATGGGTGAGATCCTGCGCAATCAGCAGTAACTCTTTCACGCCCGAAGCAGCCAGTCCTTCGGCTTCGCACAGCAACCTTTCAATGGGATCCGACTGGTAGCGCCCGCGGATAGCGGGAATGGCGCAAAAGGCACAACCCCGGTTGCACCCCTCTGCAATCTTTAGGTAAGCATAATGTTTTGGAGTAGTTAAGAATCGTGAAACCGAAAGGTCGGGATTATAGGTAATGCCCAAGAACAAAAGAACCTGATCGATATCGGTTACCCCGAAGAAGGCGTCTGCTTCGGGAATTTCACGGGTCAATTCATCGCGGTACCGCTCAGATAGACATCCCATAACCAGCACTTTATCAACTTTATGCTTCGCTTTGGCCTCGACACATCGCAGAATCATCTCGATCGACTCCTCTTTGGCATCGCCAATAAAACCACAGCTGTTTATAAGAACAATCGGTGCAGCATCGATCCGACCCGCATCATGACATACCGACAATCCGGCATGCGAAAGTTGCGCCATCAAATGCTCAGAATCGACAAGATTCTTGGAGCATCCCATTGTAATTACCTGGATATCGGGCCGGTTCATGAATTAAGAGATGATCTACCGGGAGGATTCAGAAAAGAGCGAATCCACAAATTCTTGCCGGTTAAAAACTTGTAAATCGGCAGGCCTCTCTCCTATTCCAATGTACTTAACAGGAATCTTAAACTGGTCGGAAATGCCAATGACAACCCCTCCTTTGGCAGTGCCATCGAGCTTAGTTAAAGCCAGCGCAGTGACCTGAGTTGCCTTTGTAAACTGCTTTGCCTGCTCAAAAGCATTCTGACCGGTACTTCCATCGAGAACCAAAAGAACCTCATGGGGTGCATCGGGAATCACCTTCTGCATAACACTTTTAATTTTGGTGAGTTCGTTCATCAGGTTCACCTTGTTATGTAGTCGGCCCGCCGTGTCGATTAGCACCACATCGGCACCCGAAGCCTTTGCCGAACTCACGGTATCGAAAGCCACCGAAGCCGGGTCGGAGCCCATTTGTTGTTTAATGATTTCGGCACCGCTCCTCTCCGACCAGATAACCAACTGGTCTATGGCGGCAGCGCGGAAGGTATCAGCTGCACCCATAACAACCTTAAGGCCTGCTTGTCTGAAGTTATAGGCTAACTTCCCAATCGTGGTGGTTTTGCCAACTCCGTTTACCCCTACCACCATGATAACATAGGGTTTTTGTGTGGGAATCGTGGCAAACCCTTCGGCATCGAGTGTGTTATTCTCCTCCAGAAGAGCTGCGATCTCCTCCTTCAGCATCCGATGCAACTCGTCGGTTCCAAAGTATTTATCTTTTGCTACTCTTTGTTCAATCCGTTCAATGATGCGCAGGGTGGTTTCGACGCCTACATCGGATGCAATGAGAATCTCTTCCAGATTGTCTAGTACTTCATCATCGACTTTCGATTTTCCCGCAATGGCCTTCGAAATACGCGAGAAGAGGCTCTCCTTGCTTTTTTCGAGACCTTTATTCAGAACCTCCTTATTTTCTTTCGAAAAAAAATTAAAAAAAGACATATCGCGGGCTTTTTATAGGCTCCAAAGATAGGATTAATTTTTTCAAGAGCGGGTCTCTAATGCCCGGCAGATCGTTACACCGGAAGGAAGGGAATAACGAAATGGAATGTGCTTCCTTGGTTTTCTTCCGATTCGACCCAAATCTTTCCCTTAAGAGCTCCTACATACCCCTTCACGATAGACAAACCCAATCCCGAGCCTTCGTATGGGCGCGAAATCTGCAGGTCGGCCTGCACAAAGCGCTCGAATATAGCATTGAGTTTTTGGGGAGAAATGCCTCTTCCGGTATCTTTTACATAAAAATGGAGCCACTCTCCCTCGCGATTGCATCCCATTTCAATAGTACCCTTGGAGGTAAACTTAATGGCGTTCTTAATGAGATTGGTAAGAATCCCCTCCAGTTTGGGTTTGTCCGTAAGAACGGTGTCGGGTGCATGTAACGGGGATACATGAAACTCCAGACCCTTTGCTGCTGTCTGTAATTTAAAGAGGTCGTAGTGGTATTGCAGCACCTCAGACAGCTTTACCGCTTCCATGCGAACTTCCAGTTCGCCGGCCTCAATTTTCGATATTTCAATGATGTCGTTGATCGTATCGAGAAGCCGCTGGCCGCTTTTGTTCACGATTTCGATATACTCTCGCCTGTTTTCCGCCTCTAGTTCGGGCTCTTCGAGTAAGCTCAAGAATCCCAAAATAGCATTCATCGGGGTTCTGATTTCGTGGCTCATATTGGCAAGAAAGGCTGTTTTTAAACGGTCGCTCTCCTCGGCCTTCTCTTTGGCCGATATCAAATCCTGAATTATTGCTTTTCGCTGAAAAACAATGGCCAGTTCATGGGCAATCGTTTCAAGCAGCAGGAGGTGGTGTTCGTTATAGGCTGCCGGGTTGGTATAGCTCTGCACAACTAGTACGCCAAGAGGCTCATCATCAACAATAATCGGCACCCCCAGCCAGCATTCGGCGGGTGTAACCGGCAGGGTAATAGTGTGCCGGCGTTCAAACTGCGCTCTCTCTTCGCCTTGGAGAAGAATCGACCGTTTTTGGAGAATCACCTGCCCCGAGAGCGAATTATGTACACCCCACTCCTTCAGATCGATCTTTTCGTTCATAAACACCACTTTGCGAAGCCGCTCTTTTTGCGAATCCAGTAGCGCCACGTAGAAGTTGGTGGTATCTAACACCCTGCTTAACTCCACCCTCACGACTACCAGTAAATCTTCGAGGGCTTTGGTGGTAGAGGAGGTTCCGGCAATTTTGTAGAGAATCTGTTTTACGTTTTCGTCGTGCTTTCTGGTGGTGATATCGCGCGCTATGCTTAAGATGGCCTTTTGCCCCTGATAGATCACAGTACTGGAATAGATTTCTACAGGGAAGATAATACCCGATTTGGTTTTGTGAGCCGTTTCAAAAATTTGCAGTTTATCGGTTTCCATTGTCTCTGACAGGTGGAGGATATCCTCCGGGCTGAGCGCAGCGTCGATTCCGAAGAGCCCGATAGAGAGTAACTCCTCTTTGGTGTATCCGAGCACCGAGATGGCCATCTTATTCACATCAATCAGTCTTCCGTCGAAAGAGATCACCCACACGGTTTCGTTCATTCCGTCGATCAACTCTTTATAGTTATGTTCGCTGACACGTAACGCCTCAAGGGCCTCTTTTTGCTGAGTAAGGTCGCGGATAGTCATGCTGGTAAAGCGCTCTCCTTTACTATTCTGAAAGAGCGAGGAGGAGACCTCGGTGGGGAACCTCACCCCGCCCTTGCGCATAAAATTGAGCTCTCCCTGCACCCTCCCCTCTCTTTCTCGGGTCTCTATCATCGTGGGTAATCGGGCATCAGAAAGATCAACAATACCCTTTCGTCCTTCCGAGCAAATCTCCTCTTCGGTCATTCGGAACATAGTACAGGCAGCCCGGTTCGCGGCAACAATAGTGCCGTCGGGTATAGTCAGAAGAATAGCATCCAGGCTATTGTCCATAATCAGGCGGTAGCGCTCCTCGCTCTCGCGCAGGGTAGCCTCCATCTGTTTTCGGTGCGTAATATCTTCGACAATCACAGCAAAAGCATTCTGCCTGTATTTGTAGGCAATCACACTGTAGTAACGGTCAAGCTCTTTAGCGTAGTTTTCGAACGAAATTGGCTCTCCCGTTAGGACTACTGAGCCATACCTGTCGATCCAGATTTTCTCGGTTTGCGGAAGAATCTCCAGAACGGTGCGGCCAATAACCTCTTCACGACGCAGCGTGGTAATTTTCTCGAAGCTCTTGTTCACATCGAGGAACCGGTAATCGACCGGGTTTCCCTTCTCATCGAAAATCATCTCATGAACGGCCAACCCAAGTTGCATCTGTTCAATCAGATCTCTATGTCTTGTTTCACTCTCACGAAGATTCTCTTCTTGTTTTTTTCTTTGGGCAGTTTCGAATAGTGTATCCGCTAAGAAAGTAACCAAGG
>CAYGID010000089.1:0-8469 GCA_964349835.1 uncultured Bacteroidales bacterium
GAGCGTATCGGCCATCTCTTCGGCGTAACGGTAGAGCCTTTCGTAGTTGTATCCCAGTAAGGTGATTGACTCCTGGAAGTAGGAGTCGTAGATGCGGTTGCTGAAACCTTCGCCAACGCCAACTACCTCCCATTCGGCCCCTCCCAGATTAATCACCTTGGTTTGCACCGCGTCTCTCAGGAAGTAGGGGAATCCCGAGCGGGCATGTTCCGGTGTAAAGGTAACGCTTATGTGGCCGGAGGAGGCACCGGATACACTGGTTTCGTAACGATCTATCTCGGGATATTGCGAGAGAAAGTTTTCGACCTTTTTGATGGTCTCGTTCATCTGATGCACTGTACAGCCTACCGGCATACTCCCGGTGATATTCAGGATGGTCTCGCCCGGTGGACTCTGAAACCCGAAACCGCCACTGGTCTGCGAGAAGAGCCGCAACGAACCGCCAAGTCCCTTCTCCACCCAGGGTTTGAGCTTCTCCTGATAGAGAGGCGATCCCAATGTCTTGTTGTACACCTGCTGCAAGAACGACTCTTGTTGCACTTTCCCGTTTATATATCGCTGTGATGAGGGGGGGGGCAGTTTTTGCACCGGTATCCCGAAGGCCAGCAGGGCTATCAGGATAAAGAGTGCTTTGTGTCGCTTTTCGAAGAGGATCAGCCGGCTATAGCGGTGGCTGAAGCGCACCACAAGCCTTTTTTCGGCCAGCCGGCGGCGGCGGACCCGCTGTTTCAGCGGCCAGGTTTCGAGCAGGGCCGGAATACAGAAGAGGGCAACCAGGAGAGAGACCGTAAGATTAATGATGATCACCGCGGCAAAATCGAGCAGATTTAACCTTTGATCCTCGGGCAGAAAGAAGATGATGCTGAGGGCTCCGATGGTGGTGAGCAGGGCAGCCAGGATGCCGATAAATGCCCGGTAATCCCGGTACCGTCCGTAGTGATCTATCATAATAATGCTCGAATCGATAAGCATACCCAGCGAAACGGTGATACCTGCCAGCGAGAAGAGGTGGATATCAAGGTCGAACAGCACATAGAGAATAAAGGAGAGGAGCACGTTGGCCAGCAGCGTAACAAAAATCAGCCAGAGGTAGCGGCCACTCCGGCTCACCAAAAAGACAAAAAGCAGCAGAATGGCCACCGAGAGGGCTACCCGGGTAAAGTTCCTGGTCAGCTCCTTTTTGAGAGAGACCGAGACGTCGGTAACCAGTTGGATGTCGAATCCCGGTGGCAGGGTCTCTTCCAGCAGCGCCACTTTCTCTTTTACCGCTTTGGCCACCTGCAGGGTGTTTACGCTCTTTTCGGGGTAGATTGTAATATAGATATTATTTAACCCGTTAACGCGGTAGTAGCTGCCGGGCAGCCTCTCCCGAAGCGCAACCGAGGCCAGTTGGCCCAGGTAGATAATCCGGCTATTTACCGTCTTAACGGGAATAGACTCCCACTCCTCAAAGCTGGTAAATCCATTGGCTAACACCACCATATAGCGGTTGGAGTCGGCAGCAACGGCACTCCCCAGAATTGATCGTGAGTTGAGCCGCCTCATGGCATCGGCCATATCGGTATGGGTAACCCCGTAACGAATGGCCTTATCGGGGTCGAAACTGACCTCCCATTGAAAGGGAGGTGCCTCGGATACTTGCACATTGCCTACCCCTTTCATCGAACTAAGGGGCGAAGAGAGATGCTCCACGGCATACTGCCGGATGCGATGGCCCGGTAAATCGGCCAGCAGGGAGTAGGTAAGTATCGAATGTTCTGTTTCGCCCCTGGCGTTACCTCCGATTGTGGGGTAGGAGACCCCTTGGGGCAGCTTGGGATAGAGCTGCCTGATGAGGGTGGCCAGTTCGAACCGAAACGCCTCTACCGACACCCCCTTTTTACATCGAAGGGTGATGTTGGCAGAGCCCTGATTGGAGTTGGAGTACATCCACTCAATCCCGCGGATTCTGGCAAAACTTCCCTCCAGTTTTGAGGTGACCTCGCGCTCTATCAGTTGTGCGGAGGCATTACTCCATCTCACACTCACCGATAGTTCGCTACTCTTTATCTGCGGTCTGTTTTGCAGGTTCAGTAGGGGAATCATGCCGGCTCCCACCACCATCAGCGTTACCATGATGAGCAGTACCGAGAAGGAGGAGGGTCTCCGGCGATGGGTTTCCGGTTGGGTCATGGTCTATTTCCGGTTACGGTATATGTAGTAGTAGAAGAGCGGTATCACATACAAACTCACCACCGTTCCTACAATCATACCTCCGATGAGTGCCACAGAGAGGGGGAATTGGAGCTCGGCGCCCATCCCTTTGCCCCACAAAAAGGGGAGGATGGCCAGAATGGTGGTTAGAGCCGTCATAATAATGGGTTTAATACGCATGCCACCCCCCTGCAGGATGGCTCTGAGCAGCCCCCGGCCCTCCGATCGCAGACGGTTAATGGTATCGACCTTCAGGATAGAGTCGTTGATAATAATACCGCACATCACCACAATCCCGATCATCGACATCAGATTGATGCTGGCTCCGGAGAACCACAGAAAGAGAAAGGCACCAAAGATGTCGACCACCACCTCCGACAATATAATCAGGGGTTGAATCAGCGACTCAAACTGTGCGGCCAGGATAAAATAGAGCAGGAAGAGCGCAATGGTGAGTGTGAGGGCCAACTCACGGATCATGATCCGGTTAGAAAAGAAGGCTCCGCTGAACGACACCTCGAAGTTGGGGTTTTCTCGTACGGTTTGCCCAATTTTTTTCATAACAGGCTTCACCTCGCGCGAAGGGAGATGCAAGGCGAGCGGATAGTAATCGCCCTCCGCTCCGCTCACAAATGTTTTCAGATCCTTGTCGCGGGTTTCGAGCAGCAAAAGAGAGGCCGGAATCTCCTTTCCATCGGCCGATGTGACTGTAACCCTCTGTAAAAGATCTTCTAAGGAGCTCTCCGAGTCGCCCATCACCACCGGAACTGAGTATCGGCCGTCGACCATGGTAAACATCCGGTTCTGCTTGAGCGCACTTGTGATACGGTTGGTTAATTGGTTATTGTTCACATTATAGAGCGCCATCCGGTCGGGGCGCGTTACATAGAGAATGTGCTCCTGCCAGGCCACCGGTTCGATAGAGAGGTTGGGGATATCGGTCCGAATTTCGGACAACAGCTCCGTTAATTGGTCGGGTCGGGGCGCCTTTCGCTCGACCGAACGAATCCGTGCTACCAGATCGGGCTCCTTGTTGCCAAAAATCAGGTCGAAAATATTGTCTGCCGCCTCAATGCTATAGAGCGCATCGGGATAGGAGGCCCTGAGAAAGGCGTCGATCTGCGCTTCGACGGCCGTCAACTGTTCGGGTTTTTCGGTTTTAATATAGATGAGCGCCTCGGAGGGGCCGCACTCCCGGGTGTGCGACAGCATGAAATCCTGCGTACCGCAGAGCGAAGTGCGCTGTACCACCGGAATTTCGCTGAGCGCATTGCACAACCGCTCTGTGCGGCGGTCGTTCTCTTGAGGAGAGATCCGTTGGTTCCACTCCACATAGACCATCATATCGTCGCGGGTAAGCGGGGGCAGCTTCTCTTTATCGAGTATTTGGTAGAGCCCCACAATGCCCACCGACATGGCGCCAAACAGTAAGAGAACGGGAAGCGGGTGACGGAACACCCACTTAACCCCCTTCTCGTAGAGATGGTCGTACCGGAACCGTTGCGTGGGTTTTAGCCAGGGGTGCAGGGTTCGTTTTGTCTGCTTTTTATAGAGGGTGTAGTAATAGACGGGAATGGCGGTGAAGGCCACCAGCAGCGAGGAGAACTGCCCGATAATCAGTGCCATGGCCTGATCGTAAAAGAGTGCCCCGGCAATGCCGCTCAGAAAAATCAGCGGCAGAAAGACCGCACACGAGGTGAGGGTGGAGCTGAGCATGGGCACAAACACCTCGGAGGTGCCCTGTGTTACCGACGAAAAGAGATCCTGTTTTTTCTCCCACTTTTGCGTGACATTGTCGATGATGATAATGGTATTATCTACCATCATACCCAATCCGAGCATCAGACCTGCCAGCGAAATAATGTTGATAGACAACCCGATGATAAAGAAGACCAACAGCGAGATAATCAGCGACAACGGGATGGTGAGAATAATCAGCGAAGGCGAACGGAAGTCGCCCATAAAGAGGAAGATTACCAAGATAGCCAACACCCCGCCGGTAAGCAGGTTGCTGCCCAGATTGTCGATAGAGTACTCCAGCAGAAGGGTCTGGTCGCGGGTGAGGGTGAACTCAATTTCGGGGTAATCCTTTGCGAAGGCCTGGCTGAGCTTATCCATCTCAATTTTCAGATCGCCCATCCGGGCATCGGCCTGTTTGATAACCGCCAGAATAACGGCATGTTTTCCGTCGGAGCGTACAATTCCCTCCTGTTCCTGCGGATGCTCCACAACGCGGGCCAGATCGCGGATTTGAAAAAGGCGGTCCTGCACTTTGAAATAGACCTCCTCAATATCATGCTTGTTGCTGAGGGTAGAGGAGAACCGGATGCTATACTGATACTCTCCGTCGCGAATTTTGAGGTTTCCCTGCCCGATTACATCGCCCTGAATGGCTCTATCGAGCTCCTGCAACGAAATGCCCATGGCCTCCAGTTTGGCCTTGTCGGGAATAATGAGCAGCTCCGGAAAGACCCGTCCGCCCACATCGACCATTGCCACCTGTGGCAGTTGTTCGAGCCGTTTGGCAATGACCTGTTCGCTAAATTCGCTTAGCTCCATAAAGCGCTGCGATACCGGAAAAAGCGGATCGATAGCCGAAAAGGCCGAGTCGCTCTTGAGCCGCATGGTGATAAAGAAGGCGGGCAGATCGGTGGCACTGGCCTTCAGCACCCGGGGACGCTCCATACCTTCGGGAAGTGAGCCCATGCGCCGGTCGATCTTCTCGTTTACCTCAATAAAGACATAGTCGATATCGGCCTCATAATCGAACTGCATCTGAATGGTACCCGCTCCGTCGCGAGCCTCCGAGCGAATATCCTTCAGGTGCGCCACCTGCTGTAACTCTCTCTGCAGCGGCGAGATGACACTCTCGGAGATCTCCCGCGCCGACATCTCGGCCGAACTGACCTGCACCGTAACCACCGGAACATCGACATCGGGCATCAGCGACACAGGGAGCATCCGCATGGCCACCAGTCCCAGCACCACCACTGCAATCACCGACATAGTAACGGCTATCGGCCGTTTGATCAGAAATTCAATCATAGCTGCACCTACTTTTTGATTTCGACCTCCGAGTCATGCGCCAGATTCAGATTTCCCGAAATAATCACGGCATCGCCCTCGTTGAGTTCGGCCTGCTTATTTACGTTGGCTGTCACCGCATGGTGGGTGGTGTTCGATTTCAGCACCGTGATATAGGTCCACATGGCCTTGCCGCCGGGCCCGTAGCGGAACAACACCTCAAAGTTGTCGCGGATCAGCACCGCGCTTTTGGGTACCACCAACATATCGGGCACCGCCTGCTCAATGAGCACCTTTACGTTCATCCCCTCCATCAGCTTTCCGTTGTTCCGAATCTCGGCCCGCACCAGCACCTGCCCCCGCTCATCGACCAGCGGGTTCACCTGCGTAATCACACCCCTGAACTGCTCGGTGGCATCGGTAAAGGGGGCCACCAACACCGGCAACCCCGCCTTAACCGTACCAATTTCCGACTCCAGCACCGTAAACTCCACCTCGAAAACCCCGTCGTCGATGATCGTGCAGAAAGGGTCGGGGGCCCGCTCAAACGGTTTGGCATCCAGATTGGCCACCACCCCCGCAAAAGGGGCCTTTAACTCCAGATTCTCCACTGCCATTTTTGCCAGCGACAGATCGGCCAGGGTAGTGTAGTAGTTAGATCGGGTATAGGCAATGGCCAGCCGGTCGGGCGGCAAAAGGGCGGTATCTTCGAGCGCACGGTACCCGAAGGTAATCAGTGTTTCGTGCAGATCGAGCAACATACTCTTATACCGCAGTTCGGACTGATGCAGCCGTATTTTTACCTCTTTGGGCTCGAGCCGCGCCAGTACCTGACCCGCAGTCACCCGGGTTCCGTTGCGCACCTCAATATCCGCCAGCGCCCCCGACGAGAGAAAGCGAAGCTCGCCCTTTTTCAGTGCCCGCAACTTTCCGTTACTCACCAACTGATTGAAAAAAGTGACCCGTTTCAGGATCATCGTATCCACCGGATTCTTCTCCACCTGATAGGCAGCCCTCCCCAGACTCTCCTTTTCGGCCTCCTTATCGGAGCCCTGCTTACAGGATACGAACAAGAGAGCCGGCAAAAGAACCATGGCCGTAGCGTAGATGAGTTTTCGGGCAGATACAATCGATGCGCCCGGAGCAGCAGAAAAGGCAGCAAACATAGCGTGTAGTTTTTGATGTTGTAAAGCTAAAAATATTTTTTAAATAGTAGTTAATTGTTATGAGGATTTGTGTTGACGATTGTTAACTCTTTCCGCCATATTGTGCCAAATTACAGTTGTGCTTTACTTTAGATGGTAGATGCAAAGAATGGGATTGTCGTCTTCCTTAATCGGATTACGAATGAGCTTTTTGACTTCCTTAACCTGTTCGGAAAAGTTCTTATTTTCAAGAGTCCTTTTTACAGTTTGAGAATTATGTTGGGTAATAATGTTTTGCGTCGACAAACCGACAATCCTTCCAAATCCGAATTTCAGTAAGGGATTGTTAATTGTTTGAATAACCTCAACGCTATTTAAGTTATCTGTCACAAAGATTAGCTTTGACGATCCTTTGAAATTTACCTCTGCTATGAATCCTGCGCTAAATTGCGTGAATCTCATTATTCGGAATATGGTATTGGATTTCTTCTCTGAAGTAAGGCTTTCAAATTGTTCCTGAGTCAGATTGGGATCAGGATTTCTGGACGGGAAGTCGAATTCGTAGGCGAGGTAAATGGAGTCGGGATCCATTTTGTAGATCTTATTCAGGATGGGCTGCATGTAATAGATATCGCCCGCACAGTTTGAGAGTGAACTCTCTAGGCTAGAATAGATTGTCCCTCCTTCAGGGAGGGGGAATGCCCGATAGGAGGGTTTACTCAGGCTATGATCTTTAAAGCAGATCATGGTGCTGTTGGCATCTTTGTTAAAAGATTGTGTGCCGGTATATCCAATGTAGCTTCCTCCACGAGAGGCCTCCATCGACTGGATCGGATAGCTATGCGTAATTTCGGAGAGTAACTCTTTACCATCGAGGGAGAAGGACAATATCTTTTTATTGGCATAGGCTACCAGATTGAGTGTCTCCTGTTTAGGATCAATAAACATATCAGAGATATTGATATACTCTCCCGGTCCATGTCCGATACGGGCTATGGTTGAGATCCATTTTCCGTTCAGGTCGAAAATGAACACCGAGTTGGTAACTTTCCTGTCCATAATATAGATCCGCTCTTTGTGGATTAAGATTTTATTGATCTCTCCGATTAGGCATTCGTGGCGGGTCTCAAGCTGAATCAGCGAACAGGAGTCCAGATGTTTTGACATCAATGCTGCATTCTTCAGAATCTTCTCTTCACCCTTAATGTCGGTGGGAAATTCCACAGTGATTTTTCGGCTGTCCGCAGTGTTGACGGGCAAGTTGGTGCTTTTTACACATCCGCAAGTTAAAACGAGCATAAAAAACGCAAATAGTTGTATAATTTGTGCTCGGAAGGGTTGATTAGCCATATTTTAAGAGTTGTTACGGTTGCTTTTATGTGGAGAGTGATTCATCAGATTTCTGAACAAGAATAATTAAGGAATATGTAATTTACGAACGAACAGTGATGTAATGGAAGCGAATTGCCCGAGGATTTATCTGCGTACAATATCTTTATATGACACATAAAAGATTCTCCAGCGCCCTCTGCGAAATACTGCTTTGGGCGCCAGAAAGTCTTTAATCTCTACGGGATTACATCGTAATAATCACCTTGAGTAATACTATAAATATCTCCGTTTTGAATAGTCCGACAATTGGTATCATTGCAACTATCTGGGCCTCCATATGAGCAATAGATTTCACCATTTAAAATGTCGATAGTTACATCTCCATATTGATCAGCTGTGCCTGAATGTTGAATAAATAGCGTTATTTCTTCATACGGAAGCAATCCTGTAAACTCATATGAACAAACTCCATAGTAGTTGGTATATCCACAACTTGTTCCCGACGAAGAAGACTCATCCGCCAGAACGCCCACTTTAAACTTGGCATCAGTAATGCCGTAGTTATCCATGGCCCTGTGGAGGTTGATAACGGTAAGAAGCAGACATAATCCTAATCCTAAAATAATTTTTGTTTTCATAATCTCGGTTTTTAAAAGTAAGAATTTAATTAGTAGGTTTGAATCGTTTTGATTTATTCGTGTTTACGGGCTCCTCCATCCCAGCTACCAGTGTTGCAGCATAAAGCGGAAGAGAAAAATCTCTTCGGGAAGAGGTT
>CAYGID010000090.1:0-8396 GCA_964349835.1 uncultured Bacteroidales bacterium
CACTTGCGCAAAGCGGCATTGCCGCTTTGCGCATCAGTTTGTTTTGTAGGTAAACTTGATGGCGGCGAGCTCTTCGTTGGCCTGAATCATCTTTTTTTGGAGTCCTGCCTTATAGGCCTCTACCTTTTTCATGATGTCGGGGTTGCCGGTGGCCAGAATCTGTGCCGCCAGGATGCCTGCATTTAACGCACCGTCGAGACCAACGGTAGCAACGGGAATTCCCGGAGGCATCTGGAGAATCGAAAGGATGGAGTCCCAGCCGTCTATCGAGATGGAGGCCTTAATGGGAACACCAATTACGGGCAGAACCGTGTAGGCAGCCACCACTCCCGGAAGATGGGCGGCGCCTCCTGCTCCGGCAATGATTACAGAGACACCCCTGGCTGCTGCATTCGAAGCAAACTCCATCACCTTGGTTGGGGTTCTGTGTGCCGACAGGGCATGCAGTTCGAAGGGAATTTCCAGGTCGTTCAAAAATTTGGCTGCCTTTTCCATGATGGGCATGTCGGAGGTGCTGCCCATGATGATGCTTACTTTGGGAGTCAGATTCATACGGTTTCTCTTTTTTTTAGTTTCAACTGCAAAGATATCGTTTTTGTAGAGGAAAAGCGTACCTTCGCACTCCAGATAATTACCGAATTTTCGAGGCATGAAGAAAGTCACGCTGTTAGATAAACAGTTTAAATTGTCGGTTTCTGCGTCACAGATTAAGACCATTGTAAACCTGATGGCCGAGCGGATAAATGAGGATTATGCCGGTCAAGAGCTCACCTTTGTTTCCATTCTGAACGGATCGTTCATTTTTGCTGCCGATTTAGTTCGCCGAATCAGGGTCCCTTCGCAGATTCATTTTGTGAAGATTGTATCGTATCAGGGGAGTCACTCTTCGGGCGAGCCTTGCACTCTAATCGGGATCGACCCGAAAAACATTGAGGGGAAGCGTGTGGTCATTCTTGAAGATATTGTTGATTCGGGCCTGACCATCGAGCATTCGGTTGCGATGTTAAAATCTTACCATCCCAAGTCGGTGGCCATTGCATCGCTCTTTTTTAAACCTCAGCGTTATCACCAGAACAAATTGAAGGTCGATTATTACGGCTTTGAGATTCCCGACAGGTTTATTGTGGGGTACGGACTGGATTACTGTGGCGAGGGTCGCTTTTTGCAAGATGTATATGAGGAAGATAGTGGATTATAACTTTAATATATATGCTTAATATTGTGTTGTTTGGCCCTCCGGGTGCCGGAAAGGGCACTCAGTCGGAGCGATTGATAGAGAAATACAGGTTGGTTCATCTTTCGACCGGCGACCTGTTAAGGGCCGAGATTGCTGCCCGTACTGAACTCGGCATCAGGGCTGCCCATAAGATGGATCGCGGTGAGTTGGTTCCCGATGAGATTGTGATCGGAATGATCAGGAGCAAACTGCGTTTGAATCCTGAGTCAAAAGGGTTTATTTTCGACGGGTTTCCCCGCACGGTGGCTCAAGCTCAGGCGCTCGATGCGCTTTTGCTGGAGTTCGACACCTCTATCTCTGTTATGCTCGCGCTCGAGGTGGAGGAGGAGGAGCTGGTAGAGAGATTGCTTCACAGAGGTGCTGTTTCGGGGCGTGCCGACGATCAGGATGTTTCTATAATTGAGAACCGTATTCACGTGTATAACACCAAAACGGCTCCCATCATTGAATACTATGCCGCACAGGGAAAGCATATTGAAATCCCTGGTTCGGGTCAGATTGAGGCCATCTTTTCGCGCCTGGCAGCTGCTGTTGACTCACTCTGCGAAGTAGAGTGATTGTATCATTAACCCCATTTTGTTTTGGCTGATACCAACTTTGTTGATTACGTAAAGATCTGTTGCCGTTCGGGCAACGGAGGTCCCGGTTCTACCCATCTGCGCCGCGAAAAGTATATCCCGAAGGGGGGACCCGACGGAGGCGACGGCGGCCGCGGAGGCCACGTGATTGTTCGGGGGAATGGGCAGTTGTGGACGCTGCTTCATCTTAAATACAGACGCCACGTTTTTGCCGGGAATGGAGTGGCGGGCAGTTCTGCCTCCAAAACGGGTGCCCAGGGCGAAGACAAGGTGATTGATGTGCCGCTGGGAACAGTGGCCAAAGAGGCCGAAACAGGTCGTTTTCTCTTTGAAATTACCTCCGAGGGAGAGGAGCAGATCCTGCTAAAAGGGGGTCGGGGAGGGCTTGGAAACGAGCACTTCAAGAGCGCTACCCACCAAACGCCTCGCTTTGCCCAACCGGGCGAACCGGGCGAGGAGAATTGGATGATTCTGGAGTTGAAAGTGCTGGCCGATGTGGGTTTGGTAGGTTTTCCGAATGCCGGAAAATCTACGCTGTTGTCGAAGGTTTCGGCGGCAAAACCCGAGATTGCCGACTACCCCTTTACTACGTTGGTGCCTAACTTGGGAATGGTATCGTATCGCGACGGCCGCTCCTTTGTAATGGCCGATATCCCCGGTATCATAGAAGGGGCTCATGAGGGGAAGGGTCTGGGTATTAGATTTCTGCGGCACATAGAACGAAACGCTATGCTGTTGTTTGTGATTCCGGCCGACAGCGATTCTATCACTGAGCAGTATCGCATTCTGTTGCACGAACTGGAACAGTACAATCCCGAATTACTCGACAAAAAAAGGCTATTGGCGGTGAGTAAGTGCGATTTGACCGATACCGAACTATTAGACGAGATAAAGAAAGATTTGCCGCCCCTGCCTGTTGTTTTTATCTCTTCGATTACTAATTTTGGGATAGACGCGTTAAAAGATTCTATTTGGAAGCTACTTAACGAACCCTGAGACTATGGTAGAGGTGCTTGCTTCGATTGATGAGAAATTTTTTCTTCCGTTAAACGGGGCACATCTCCCGTGGCTCGACGAGCCTTTCAAGTTGATTAGCGGAAAGCTGATATGGGCTCCTTTCTATGCCTGGATTCTTTGGATTTTGTCGGTAAAGCAGAGGGTAGGACTTTGGGTTACACTTCTCTGTATTGTGCTTATGATTGTTGTTACCGATCAGGGCTCCGGAGTCATTAAACGATTGGTCATGCGGCTTAGGCCTACCCATGAGCCCGGTATCATGGATCTGGTTCATACTGTGAATAATTATCGGGGGGGGCGGTTCGGTTTTTTCTCAGCGCATGCTTCCAACGCTTTCGCGCTTGCCGTTTTTGTGTCGCGCGCTATAAAAAGCCACCGTTTCACGGCAACGATGTTTGTATGGGCCACTGTGGTTTCGTACAGTCGTATCTACCTGGGTGTTCACTACCCTGGCGATATTCTCGTGGGCATGTTATTTGGTTGTGCGGTAGGATGGTTCTTCTATTGGTTTGCCAGTAAAACCACGCCTTTCTTTTGTGCGAGATTAAAAGGGAGGTCGTTGCGCGAACGGGTGTTCTTTAGAACTCTTTCAAAACAGATTTGAGCGACGCGTACGAACTGGCAATCAACGCTTTCATCTCGTCGCGGTTAACCCAACGTACACTTTCAATGTCCTCGCCGGTTTCGGGCAGAGGTTCCTCCGATCCATCGTATTTCATCCGGTACCAGGTGGTCCGTTTTAGCACTTTAAACCCCTTCTCCTGATAGGTGTGCCATGTTTCGCAAAGTTGCGATTTGGAGGTCAGCCCTTCGCTGATTCCACACTCCTCGCTCACCTCGCGCAAAGCAGCCGTGCGAATCTTCTCGCCCGGTTCGACCTTCCCTTTAGGCAGATCCCATTTGCCCCGCCGAAAGATCATTAACAGTTGGTCCTCTTGATTTGTAACCAATCCACCTGCTGCTTTCACAAAACGGTAGCTGGTTTTCAGCTGGGTGATGGCTTTTCGGGGATTGCATACGATGTAGAGTATGGTCATTTCGGGTGTCCGCTCAAAGAAGGCAATGAGGGGTAGTAATCCTTCGGTCTCTTCTAGTTTGTATGAGAAGCCATCGCCCTTTTGCAAGGATTTTTTACCTTTGTCGGTGAGAACGATTGCCCGTTCGCCCATGTAGATTTTTATGTCGGAAGCCATGATCGAAAAATTATCTGTTTCACACTATCTGTTGCAAAGTAAAGCAATTAAATTGAGTCCTTCAACCCCTTTTATCTGGGCCTCAGGGTGGAAATCGCCCATTTATTGCGATAACCGTAAAACGTTGGCCTTCCCCGAAATCCGTACGCTAATCTGTGATCGGTTTGTGGAGCTTATTACCAAGCAGTTTCCGGAGGTCGAATTGATTGCCGGTGTGGCCACAGGAGCCATCGCACAGGGAGCCTTGGTTGCCGATCGTATGGGGTTGCCCTTTGCCTATGTGCGCTCAGCCCCTAAGAATCATGGGCTCGAAAATCTAATCGAGGGGGAGGTGGCGGCGCAGCAGAAAGTGGTTGTGGTGGAGGATCTCATTTCGACCGGTGGCAGCAGTCTGGCTGCGGTGGAGGCGCTGAGAAAGGCCGGTTGCAACGTGTTGGGAATGGTAGCAATTTTTACCTACGGCTTTCCCGCCGCTGAGAACCGTTTCCGCGATGCAGGCTGTGGGCTCTATACCCTTACAAATTATAACGAACTGCTCGATCTGGCGCTCCAATCGCACTACATCGAAGCCAGCCAGCTGCCCCTTCTGAAGCAGTGGAGAGAGGCTCCCGACCGCTGGATGCAGGAGGAGTAGGCGCCGCCGGGGGCCGTTGGCTGCATCATACATTGTTTGTTGGCAGTTTGCCGCTATGGGCAGTTTGCCACAATGGGCAGTTTGCCGCTATGGGCTGTGTGCCGCAATGGCATTCTGTAGTAACCCGGTTAGTTCAATATTTGCGTGGCTAACTCGCGGCCAAAGGCGTAGAACTTTTCCGATTTCTCTTCTGTGGGGTTAAATTTTTCGATTAAGGGCGCACTCTGCATCTTGAACTTTAAGGCTTTGAGGTTGGCTTCAATGATTTGGGCCGCCTCGCCGCTCCATCCGTACGATCCAAAGGCTCCGGCCACCTTTCCTCTGTCGCGGATGGGATTCATCAGCGAGAAGGCTTTGTATACGGGTAGCAGTGTGTTTTGATTGATGGTGGGCGATCCTATGGCTACCCCTTGTGAACGAGCCAGCGCGTTGTCGATGACCTCCGATGGGGTGTGTTCAATGTCGATGCACTCAACCCGAATCCCTTCTATCGAAGCGGCTCCTATGGCAATGTGACGTGCCATTTCGCCTGTATAGCCGTAGGCCGAAACGTAGAGAATCAAGAGGCTTTTTTCGGGGGTTCCGGTGAGTTCCAGATACTCCTGCGAGCGTATTTTGCTCCGGTCGACACATCTCTTCCAGTTTGTCCGAAGTACCGGGCCGTGTCCCGTGGCAATCATCTGTATAGGAAGCGGGTCGATCTTCTCGATGGCTTTCAGCATGAAGCGACTGAAGGGCTTCAGAATGACATCGAAATAGTAATCGAAGGCTTCGGTGTAGTCGTCTGTTTCATCGTCGAACACCCCGTCGAAGCAGTAATGGGCTCCAAAAGAGTCGCAGGTAAAGAGTATGCCATCCTCCTCAAGGAAGGTGTAGATGGAGTCGGGCCAATGCAGGTTGGGAGCAGCAATAAATCGGAGGGTTTTGTTGCCCAGGCTGAGGGTATCTCCATCTTTTACTTTGAGAGAGTTAAAGCTGATACCCATGATCTCGCGCAGATAGGAGAGTGCCTGTCCGCTTCCCACAACCACTGCGTTGGGAGCCAGTGCAAGCAGGTTTCTCAGACAGCCCGAATGGTCGGGCTCGGTGTGGTCCATCACAATATAGGCAATGTCGGCAGGATTGCATACCGATTCTACTTTGGCGAGATAATCGCTCCAGAAGCCCACTTTCGCTGTTTCTACTATGGTCGGTTTTTCGGCTTGAATATAGTAGGAGTTATAGGTTGTCCCATAGCGTGTTTCCATCACGATATCGAAGTGCCGCAGATCGTAATCCTGAATCCCGATCCAGCTAACATCGGAGGTAAGAGGGGTGCTTGGCGTCTGTCTTGTCATAATTCGCTGTCTGTTGTTGTCGTTGGGTTCTCTATTGTTTTGTTTTCTATTGCCGGTTACAACCCCTCTCTTTCGAAGGAGAGCCGCTGCCCGTGCCCGGGTTCTGAGAAATTCCCGTTTTCGTATATCAGGTGGCCATTCACAAATGTGTGGGTAACCCGCGATCTGAAGGTTGTTCCTTCGAAGGGCGACCAACCGCATTTGTAGAGAATATTCTCTTTAGTAACCTGCCAAGGAGCGTTAATGTTCACCAAAACCAGGTCGGCCTGGTATCCTTCGCGCAAGAATCCCCTTTTCTCTATATTAAACAGTATGGCAGGATGGTGGCACATTTTGGTCACCACATGGGCCAGATCGAATATGCCGTTGAGTGCCATCTCGAGCATGGCTGTCAGGGAGTGTTGTACCAGCGGACCGCCCGAAGGAGCCTGCAGGTAGTTGCCTGCCTTTTCGGAGAGAAGGTGAGGGGCGTGGTCGGTGGCTACTACATCAAGGGTATTGTTTCTCACCGCTTCGCGGAGTGCCTCCCGGTCGGCAAGGGTTTTTATGGCCGGATTCCATTTAATTAGCGAACCCAGTTTTTCGTAGTCTTGGTCGGTAAACCAGAGATGGTGCAGACAAACTTCGCCCGTAATCTTTTTTTCGCAGAGCGGAAGGTGGTTCGAGAGCAACGAGAGCTCCTTTGCGGTTGAGAGGTGAAACAGGTGGAGCCTTGTGCCAAACCGTGCGGCAAGTTCTACGGCTTCGGCGCTCGAACGGTAGCATGCCTCCGCACTTCGGATTACAGGATGTTGCGAAAAGGGGATGGCGTCGCCGTAGCGCGCTTTTGCCACTGCCAGATTTTCCTGAATGGTGGGTTCATGCTCGCAATGCACTGCAATCGGAAGGGTTGTGTGGCGGAAGATCTCTGTCAGGGTGCTGTTGTTGTCGACCAGCATATTGCCTGTTGAGGCACCAAGAAAGATTTTGATTCCGCAAACCGTTTTCGGGTCGGTTTTTAGTATCTCCTCCAAATTGTTGTTGGTGGTGCCCATAAAAAAGGAGTAGTTGGCCCACGACTTTTCGGCAGCCAGTGCGTACTTGTACTCCAATGCCTCTTGTGTTACGGTGGGAGGATTGGTGTTGGGCATCTCCATATAAGAGGTAATCCCTCCGGCAATTCCTGCTCTCGATTCCGATGCGATGTCGGCCTTTGCCGTGAGCCCCGGTTCGCGAAAGTGCACCTGGTCGTCTATTACCCCCGGAAGAAGATATTTCCCGGTGGCATCTATTATATCGGCCTCGCTGAGTACTTCGGAGGGGACTTCGTTGTGGTAGATCGCGGCTATGCGCCCCTCTTTTACCCAAAGGTGACCCTGCGTGATGGTGCCTTCATTTACAAGAAATGCATTGTGGATGAGCAGCGAACGGTACATGTCAGCGACGTTTTTGGTTGGGATACATCTTCAGCAGGCTCTTGGCCTTCATTCGGAGCACTCCAAGGAAGGCCTCCCTGAAGATACCCCCGCTCATTTTGGAGGTGCCCAAACTGCGGTCGGTAAATATAATGGAGACTTCACGCAGGTTGAAGCCCATGATGTAAGCGGTGAATTTCATCTCTATCTGAAAGGCGTACCCTTTAAATTGAATGGCCGACAGATCGATGGCCTCGAGAGTTTTTCGGCGGTAACAGACAAATCCGGCCGTGGTATCGCGAACCGGCATTCGTGTAATGAGACGCACATATTTTGAGGCAAAGAACGACAGCAATACCCTTGTCATGGGCCAGTTTACCACATTAACACCCGTTATGTAGCGCGAGCCGATAGAGAGATCGGCGCCATTCTTGCAAGCCTCTAGCAAACGGACCAGGTCGTCGGGGTTGTGCGAAAAGTCGGCATCCATTTCAAAAATATAGCTATACTCGCGCTGCAGTGCCCATCTGAACCCCGCAATGTAGGCGGTTCCAAGCCCCTGCTTTCCAGGACGGTTCAGCATGTGGAGCCGTTCGGGAAACTCGGACTGCAACGTGCCCACTATGTCGGCGGTACCGTCGGGCGAATTGTCTTCGACCACCAATATCTCGAAGGGGACTTCCAGATGAAATACATATCGGATAATCCGCTCAATATTCTCTTTCTCGTTGTATACCGGAATGATTACCAGGTTTCTTTCTGACATAGATAACCGCAGGTTAGTGACGGGCGAAATAGCCGCCGGACTTTGGTGCAAAAGTAAGGATAATTATTAATGCTCTAGTGCTCTAATGCATCGAAGCGCGACTGCGCTTCAAGTGCTCTGTTATTCTGTTGTTTTGTGGAATTTGTGGCAGGGTGGGTATAAAATAGTGTGTAGATTCTTTTGGGGAAAGAAAAAGGGTGTATATTTGCAGCCCGTAACACTTGAAAATGGCCGGGGTTT
>CAYGID010000091.1:0-8396 GCA_964349835.1 uncultured Bacteroidales bacterium
CTCCGTTACAACCAAGCGCTCGAGGGGGTTCTTTCTTTGAAAGATAAGGTGGATTCGCTGCTTTTAATTAATAACGAGAAGTTGCGGGAGATTTACGGTAATCTTCCCATTTCTCAGGCTTTTGCCAAAGCCGATAATGTGTTATTAGTTGCTGCGAGGGGCATTGCCGAGATAATTACAGGAAGAGGCTATGTCAATGTCGACTTTGCCGATGTAAGCACTATTATGCGTAATAGTGGTCTGGCCATTATGGGTTCGGCCGTAAAGGAGGGTCCCAATCGGGCTATTGAGGCCATTCAGGAGGCGTTGAACTCTCCGCTCCTAAACAATAACGACATTACCGGTGCTAAGAGTGTTCTGCTGAATGTAACCTACGGCACGCGAGAACTGGCATTAGACGAGCTCTCCGACATTACCGATTATGTGTATAATGCCATTTCGGAGGATGCCCATTTTATCTGGGGTATGGGGGTTGATTCTTCTTTGGGCGACGGGATCAATGTAACCATTATTGCCACTCGGTTTGAGGCCAACGATATTCCTAACCCTATTCATCCTGAGCAGCATAGAGAGGTTTTTGTTCTCGATGAGAAATCGGCATCCGATGTATCGGCAGTGCTGCAGAGTCGTGATATTTCGGTTCGAAGCGCCTCGGATCCGGTCGATAAATTACTGAAAGAGAATCGGGCCGATAAGTTGGGCTCGGTCGAAGCGGTAGCTGCACCGGTGGCCGATTCGTCGGGTCGTTCGGGCCAATGGGTGGTTCAACCCGCTGTTTCGTCGCGACCGACACCCTTTTATGAAGATCCTTCGTTGGTAGATACTTTCGAGAATCAGCCTGCCTTTATGCGCAAGAAGATAGCGGTTGATATGAAGTACCCAAAGGAAAACCCTAAGAGCGGATCCTCCATCTCGGATTACTCTGTTGGCAAGGATGGCCTCAGCTCAGGAAATCCTTTTCTGAATCCCGGTAAGGATTAGTAGGGCATGCTCCATAAAAAAGCCCCTTCTGCTTTTGCGGAAGGGGCTTTTTTATGAACTCGCTGTTCGGTCGTATTGAACTTCCAGCGAATTTGCAGGCTCAAGGCTTAATTCGAGGGTTTTGCAACCTCCTTTCGGGCGCCATAGCTAATCTTGAGTGCGTTAGCACGACGAAGAGCCATTTTTACGTCGGTTACGAAGCCCATCTTTGTCTCTTCATCAATCTTAAGAGAGATGGTCATCTTTGAACGGTCTGCCTCGCTCATCTTGTCGCGCTCAGCGGCAACAAAATCACGGATGGCGTCGACGGTTGCAAACTGGTCGGACAACTGGATACGGGTTGCGGTTCCGAATGCTTTCTGGTACTTCGGAAGGGGAACCCCGATGTGAATGGTACTAACCAGTGCCTTATTCTCGAGTTTCTTTACCTCCGAAAGGTCTGGCACTGTTTCCTTTACCATTACCATTGTCTCTTTCATGGTAGAAGTTACCATAAAGAAGAAGAGCAGGATAAATACAATATCCGATGTGGATGTAGTACTCAGTGCGGGCGTTGCTGACGCTCCGCTATCTCTAAATTTTCCCATAATTATTATCCCTCCGTATTGAAAGGTTCAGCTTCGGAAATGGCCATCGGGTGGAGTTTCGAAACGGCATCTCTCTCCTCCTCGGTGAGGTCGCCAAACGATTTTCCGAACCGTTGCTTTGCACTCTTTTCACGCATTTCGTTGATGGCTGCGGTTAACTCGTTCTGAACTCTCAGGTATATACCATACGATGTGCTCCTGTCGTTTTGCAACGACACTACTCCTTTGCTAACCATCACGTTACCAAAGAAGGGTAACTGCGCCTCTTTCTTTTCCGATAGATTGGGGTTGTTAGTCGGATTTTCGAAGAACTCAATGGTTTTGGCCTTCAATTGCGAAATATCCGAATACTCATTCTCTATCAGAAGATCATTATTTGCACTAATCAGGACTACGAACGCGTTTCGTTCATTGATCTCGTTATCCTCGGTTTGTTCCTCCTCTAGAGGCGGCAACTGGCGCAACAGACCGAAATCCGAGTCCATTGATGAAACCATCAGAAAGAAGAATAGCAAAATGAAAGAGACGTCGGCCATTGAACTAGTGGTGATGTCCGGTGTTTTCTTTGCCATAATCTATTTCTTGTTAAGTGCTCCCGTGATTGCTGCGTAAAACGCGGTGACAATTGCCGCCAACTGAATAATGTAGTAACAATATAAGCCACTCTCTACCAGTTTTACCTGCTTTGCAGTGGCTAGTACCTCACCGCTCGATGCTCCCAGAAAGTCGACACCTTCCGAAATCGAGTAGGTAATTACGAACAGCAGTACCAAGGCTCCCGTTGCTGCCAGTGTGGAGAGCGCTTTTTTCCCGGCTGCAATTAGCCCTTTGACAGTAAACAACAGCGTGAGGCCTATTGCTATTGCCAGGATGGCATACCCGATATATAAATATATGTCTAGCATATGTTTTGCTTTTACGATGCCTTATGGCATCAGTTTTTATTTCTTGGAATATCTGTAGAGAATGTCGACCATGGTGATAGAGGAGTTCTCCATATCGTTTACAACATCTTCGATTCGGCTGAGAATATAGTTATAGAACACCTGCAGAATCATACCGGTAATCAAACCGAAGATGGTTGTAACAAGGGCAACTTTCATACCATCGGCCACAATGGTGGGTGAGATATCACCGGCTTTCGAGATATCATCGAAAGCAAGCACGATACCTACTACAGTTCCCAAGAACCCGAGGTTAGGTGCAAGCGCGATAAAGAGCGACATCCAGTTGAGATTCTTCTCCAGACGGCCTACCTGAACCTGACCATACGATACAATCGATTTTTCTACAATTTCGAGTCCATCATCAAAACGCTCCAATCCCTGGTAGAAGATGCTGGCAACGGGGCCTTTGGTTTCGCGGCAAATCTTCTTAGCCTCTTCTACTCCTCCGCTGGCGAGTGCATCCTCAACTTGCTTGAGAAATTTATTGGAGTTAATGGCCGAAAGGTTTACAAAAAGGATACGCTCAATGGCCAAGGCAAGACCCATGATAAGAACAACGAGAATGGGGGTCATCCATTCGACACCGCCCTCAATGAAGCGTTTTTTCAGTTCCTGATGTACCGGAGAACCTCCCGTGCTTTCTACTACCTGTTCAGCCTGAGCCGCCATATCCTGCGCGAAACAAACGGATGCAGATATAAAATACATCCCGGAGAGAACTAATGATGAGAAAAGTTTTTTCATAGGTGATTTAGAATTTGAATATACAGTTAATTACTATGGTTGGAATTCATTAATTGGTTAGCAGATTTTCGAAGTCAGAAGGATTGAATGAAGGCACTCTGTTTGCCACTCGTTGTGAGCTGTTCAGGCAGGGTACTCCCCATTTTGATATCAAAGATAATTCTTATGAATTATTTTCCAAAACGGTTTCCCGATAAACATGCCCGGGTTGGGTAATTGCCTCATTTTTTTTCATAAAAAAAGGGGCCGTCCTTTCGGACAGCCCCTTTTTAATGATCCTTTGTTGACAATTCCTTACGGAAGAATGCTGGTAACATTGTAGAAGTTAATCCTTACGGTAGCCGATACAGTGTTGCCGAAGATGTCGGTAACGGTTACTGTTACGAACTGGTGTACAGGATTAAGTTCCGACCACGATGCGAAGTTCGTTTCGATAACGGTTACTGCACCGGTGGTGTTGTCAATGCTGGCAATCAACGTGGTGGGTAAGCCGGTCAGCATCGGGTTAGGATCGGGTACGTTCTGTGCATAGTTGATGGGCTGTGCAACGTAGCTGATAGAGGCAATCGGGGTGCTCATTCCGGCAATAACGGTACCTGCAACATTGGCAAGTGTCGGTACAGTCCTAATCACGAGAGCATCTCTAAGCAATTTAGGAGTCGCATTGTTGGTCTTGTAAGCAATCTCAACAACCGAAGGAGTAACGGTACCAACACCAATCTTCTTGAATTGATACTTGAATTCTCCGAGTACACCAACCTTAGTAGCAACGGTATTGCCTTTCAGTACCTGAACGTCAACCATCTGACCGCTCGAAAGTTCGGCTTTTACGTATGCTGTTTGGGTGGCATTCCAAGCAACAGGCGGGCAGTCAGCCTGAGTGATGATGGTTGTTGCAAGGTAATCGCTGAATACCTTAGCCGCATCGGTCGGGATTTCGTAGATGGGAGAGTTCTCACCGCCAAATGTAGTAGAGATGTTCCGAACATTGTTAAGAACAAGTACATTACCAAACACAAGCGACGATGTGGTGACGGTAGATTCCTTGTAGAAAATAGCGGCAGGCATATTAATAACCTGACCAGGAACCATCTCAACATAGAGTTCGGGAGCCTTGATGTTAACAACGCCAGCAATAACAGCCTCTTTGGTTACAGCACCATTTACAAGTTGCAGGGTTCCACTAAAGTTGTAGCTCTTGCCGGCAACTGTGTTGGGAATACTGAAACGGATAGAATTGGTATGTGTAACTGCATTGTGAACGAAGGTAATGTTGCTCGGAAGCAGATTGGTACCCGTTGAGGTATAGCTTCCAGGAATCTCTGTCAGAGTCCAGTTGGCGTAGTTAACTGTAGCGCCATCGATGAAAGCGTCGTTGATACCTACAGTTGAAAGAGCGATGGCCTTGTCGATGTTCTTGGTTGCTACAGGAATCCAAGTGTCAACATTACCCAGGTAGAATGCTTTGTAGATGGTAAGGTTGGTGATTCTGCTTGCGCTGTTACCAAGTCCATCGGTTGCGGTTACCTTAACCTGTACTACTACGCTGGCAGGAGCTTCAGGAGCCGACCAGAGAGCAGCATTGGGAGTTACCATGTAGGTACCAGCCGAAGCACTACCGGCAATCTGAGCATAAGCTGCATTGGCACCTTCGATAGCGTAAGTATAGGTAAGAGGAGTGCTGCATGCGCCGGGAGCCGGAGTTGCGTTGGCAGGAGGCGTGGTGGGATAGGTCTGGGTTGAGAAGATAGAAGCTGCATCAGCCATCTGGAGGTCGGCAGTCTGAACAGGATCCCAGAAATTAAGGTTAACAAAGACAGGAGCAGAGGAGCATACATTTACAGTGGTACCCATGGCATTGGCGCCGCGGATAACAAAGAAAATGGGGAGTTCCGGCACGGCTGCAGGGCGAACCAGACCCTTGATGTTGGCATAGTATACGCCCATCATGGTAGGATCAGCCTCAACACTTACAAGTTCCAGATAACCGGTGGGAGGGGTGATGTAAGTCAAGGATGCGCCTGCGCGGAAACCTGCTTCATAGTGCAGTTTTACGTTAGCAACGTCGAAAGCGGCATTGGCGGGATTCACCACGAACTTCACACGTGCAGTAGCGGTCATAAACACATTTACCGACTCTTTCATGATGACGATTCCTTCAGGAGCGTCGAAAGGACGGAGCAGAGTGTACTCGTTACCATCGCCCATAGTGAGAACAACAAAACCGGGGTTCAGATCGTTGATGGCCTGAATCATATTCGATTGGTCAACTTTGATTCCGGTGTTAACGGTTTTCGCAGGGTCAACGACGGGAAGACCATCGACCATGGTGTACGACTCAATCAGGATATATTCACCAGAAGTATTGGTTCTGAGGCTAACGCCCTGTTCGCCCTGTGGACCTTGAGGACCAGCGGGGCCTTGTTCACCTGGAGCACCATCTTCACCATCTTCACCCTGAGCACCGATGAGGCAAATTTCGGGTTGAACGCGTGCGGGAGTGGAGCCGGCAAAAGAAACCAAAAGGTATCCTTCAGCATCCATTGTAAAGGCGGGAGTCAGACCATTGGCGCCAGCAGGACCCTGGGGACCTGTAGGACCAGTGGGGCCCGTAGGACCTGTGGGGCCTGTAGGACCTGTAGGACCAGCAGGACCTTCGGGACCTTCGGGACCTTGTGGACCTTCTGCACCGTCCAAACCATTCCAAATGTTAATAGAGGGCTTGCCACCTTCGAAATCGATTCTGTAGCCGGTAGCACCGGTTGTGGAATTGACGACTGCCACGGGGGCACCGGAAATGATGTAGCCGTTTTCAATGGCCAGATTCAGAGCATCAACGGCATCTTGCAAATCAGCAACATCGGTTGCAATTTGGTCAACGTCATCTCTTAGGTCGTCTATGTCGTCCTTTAGGTCTTTGGTACAACCCGAAGAAAACAGAGCCACCGCTACAACCACAAAGGCTGCTGCCAGTTTTAGTAAATGTTTTGTTCTCATGTTCATACTTTGGTTAGGTTTGTGATAATGTTTAAGTGTTTGGATGATCGTTTGTTATAATGAAAGCTGACGAAATCAGCCGGATGTTCAATTCTCGATGTAAATTTTATTCAATTATTCAACAAAAACAATGGCACAAATATATCTATTGTACAGATAGGTCGCAAGCGTTCTATCATTTTTCTTGTACAAATCAATATATTTTCCTTTTCTACTCTACGTCAGACACAAATATAAGCGTTTTTTTTCTTTTTGTTCCTTCTGCCAATTCTATTTTCTTTTATTTTTTTTAACGTTTTTTCACATCCGGGCATGCCACTCCGAAATTTTTCTACGCTCTCTTTCATTACTTTTGAGTGATTTATTGTTTTGAATGGATACCATATCTTATATTCATCGTTTAATTGTTTGACGGATGAAAAAAAAGTTCTCTTGGCTTTTCCCTTTATTGACTCGCTTTGCTCTATTCTTAGCGGCAATTCTTCTGGTTCCCGGCTGTATAGTCGATTTCAAAACAGTGACGGGTTCTTCCGACATGGAGACCAGGAACTATTCGCTTTCCGATTTTTCGCGGATTCAACTTTCGCAAACTTTCCGGGTTGAGGTGTTTCCTGCTGATGAGTACCGGGTTGAGGTGGAGTTTAATCGCAACCTATCCGATCTGTTGGTGGTTGAGAAGCGTGACAACACCTTGATTCTGGGTCTCCAAGAGGGCTATCAGTACAGAAACCAGAAACTGAGAGCCCGGGTCTATGCTCCTCAGATTACTGAGGTTATTGCAAGCGGTGCTACAGAGGTGCAGTTGCAGAATATCCGGGTTCCCCGCTTTTTGCTTTCGCTTTCCGGGGCCTCTGAGGTGAAAGGTATTCTGCGGGTGGAGGAGCAGTTGAAAATCGATGCATCCGGAGCATCCTCCATTACCCTTGAAGGGCGAGCCGAATCGGCAATTTTTTCTTTTTCGGGGGCCTCTAAATTTATGGGTCAGCAGTTCAAGGTAAGCCGTTTGTTTGAGGTGGAGGGTTCGGGGGCCGGTCAGATTACTGTTTGTACCGATGGTCAGATCCGAGCTGGTTTGAGCGGTGCATGTGCTCTCTATTATTATGGTAATGCAGAGGTGGTTTCACAGCAGCTTTCGGGCGCCTCGGTGCTAAAAAAGCTGGGCAACATGCCTGAGTAGTCGTTATGGAGGTATTGAATCGTTTGCTCTTCGATATAGAACAGCTGGCCCGGCCGGAGCACGCTGAGATTTTGTCGCGTTTTTTTAAAACCGGTCCCGGGCAGTATGGCGATGGCGATCTTTTTCTGGGTGTGAAGGTGCCTCCGTTGCGTAGCTGTGCAGTTCGTTACGCGCGACTTCTCACGTTATCCGAAATGGAGTGGCTGTTGAATCGGCCCGAACATGAATTGAGGCTCGTTGCTCTTTTGATGTTGGTGTATCGTTACGAGCGGGCGTCGTGCGCTGACCAGGGGCGCGAAATAGTGGATCTTTATCTTCGGAATAGCACCCGGATTAACAATTGGGATCTGGTCGACCTCTCGGCCTACAAAATTTTGGGTCCCCACTGCGCCTCAGTGGGGCCGGAGTTACTCTACACGCTTGCCGGTTCGGGTTTTCTCTGGGAGGAGCGGATGTCGATTATTGCGACGCTCCATTTTATTAGGAACCGAAAGTTCGATGTTACGCTCAACATTTCGCGAAGTTTAATGCATCATAAGCATGATTTGATTCATAAGGCGGTGGGCTGGATGATCAGGGAGGTGGGTAAACGAGATTTTGACTCTGCCTTCTCTTTTGTACGCGAACATTACAAGGTGATGCCTCGCACCATGCTTCGATATGCAATTGAACGCTATCCGGAGGAGGTGAGGAGGGAGTTGATGCGTTAGAGCATGAATGCTCTGGTGCTCTAATGCTCTGGTGCTCTAATGCTCTGGCGATGGGATTGCGTCGCGAAGCGCCACGATCCCTTGCACCTGCGGTGGGCTTGCTGAAACGCAAAATGTAACAGTGGTGCTCTGCACCACTGTTTTTTTGTGCCTGCCTCTCCTTTCAAGCAAGCTTGGCGGAGAGGCGGGCACAAAAAAAAAACAGCGCTTTTGCGCTGTTTTCATTTTGCTGTTTCGCGGAGAGAAAGGGATT
>CAYGID010000092.1:0-8387 GCA_964349835.1 uncultured Bacteroidales bacterium
TATCATGTTGAAGAGGTAGTTACATCCAATTAGGCAGAAATTAATGGTTAATGGTAAGTGGTGGATGGTAAGTGGTTAATGGTTAATGGTTAATGGTGAATGCTCCGGGGTGTTAGGTGTCAGGGGAGCCACTCTAAGCTGTTGGTTAGGGGGTGGGTGGCTCGCCATTGTTCCAGTTCTTTGTAGCTTTTTACTTTGCCGGTAAAAACTGCCTGATATATCTCTATGCCGGGGATGGATATCCCTTCGGGGACATCGTACTTTATCTGAAGAATGGTTTGGCGGATTTCGGGGGTAAGTTGTTTCATGATGGTTTCGGTTACCCGCTCTACAGTACCGTCATATTTTGAGCCTTTTAGGATATGGATCATGTCGAATTTCCATTGATTCCCGTCGCTATACTTGAAAGTAGCATGCCACTCGATGCACGCTTCTTCGGTATCAATCAGGTTTCCGTAATGAATCTCCATTAAGGGCAGTTGTTCGGCCAGCTTCTGCATTACCGAAAAACTTGTGCCGATATCGAGTTTGTCGGTATAGATGTGCATATCTATATCCCTATTTTTCATCAACAAACCCGATTTGAGAGAGCCAACCAAATGAACGGTTGCCCCAATACTTTCCCATGCCTGTATAATATCGGTCTCTTCCAGGATTTTCCATGCCGTCTGCTGGTTCTGGAGTGCCAGTGAATTGATATCCATTTCCCTTATTATATGAGGACAAAGATATAAGAAAGCCGCCCCAAACGCAATGTCGGGGGCGGCTTTGGATGTAAGCGGATAGAACTTCCTATAACTTCCTGGCAATGAAGAAGACATAGCCGTAGTAGGCTTTGTACTTCCGGTAGAGAAGCGCTTCGTACCGTTCGGAGGCTACAAATTTCTCGGCAGCCGGGTTTCCGGCATGTTTTTGCAGAAATGGCTCCTGGATTTTGCTTTGCAGCTCATAGAAGTGTTCAAGCCAGCAGTTCTCCGGCAGGATAAAGGTGGCCACCGGAACATACCCCGTTTTTTGTAGCTGCGCCACCTTGTTGGCAATGGTGTCGATTTCGGGATAGGCCTCGTTCCAGAACTGCTCAATCTCGGCAGGCCTTGTCTCCGTAAACCATGCGGCCTCCGTAACAGCCAGATAGCCACCCGGCTTCAGGAACTTGCGCCACTCGTTAATTCCCCGGTCGAAACCGACGTTATAGATGGCGCCTTCCGACCAGATGAGATCGAGCGACCCATCCTCGAAGGGGAGGTTCTCCATATTGCCAACTACGCCCTTTACTCTGTGCGAGAGATTACTCTCATGCGCTTTTTGGGTGAAGAGTTCAATAAAGTACGGAAAGAGATCTACGCCGGTGATCTGCCCTGGAGCGTGCTGAGCCAGCACCCGCGTTTGCCCGCCCGTACCGCAACCCACATCGGCAATTTGCGAGTGGGGAGTCAGGTTATCGACAAACGACAGTGCCCGTAGTGTTACTTCGGGACTTCCGGGTCCTTGCCGCTCGAGGTTCGAAAAATATTCACAAATGAGGTTGAGGTCGAAATCGTGAATCGTAGGTATTTCGTTATTCATTGGAGTAAAAATTAAAGGTAAGGTACCGGGAGAGGGGAGGCCATTGCCTCCAACCATCTTTCCCGATATGTAATTAATGAAATATAGGTAAAAAACTACCGCTCCGGCCGAAAGCCGGAGTTCCAGAGGCGATAACCGAGTGTTGAAAAACACAAGGTTATCTTACCTTACCCGATCCGTTACAAAGCGTAGCATCCAATGATTTTAGCACCACAAATATAATAATTTCTGGAAAGTGCAATAGTGCTCTAGTGCAATAGTGCTCTGGTGCTCTGGTGCTGCGCTTCGCGCGGGGCACCGCCAAACCTATCCGTTGTCTCAGAGCCAGTCACCTCCAACCGTCCAGCTTTCTGCGGCCCCAGTCACTAGCGCGAAGCGTAGCACTCGAAGCACACGCGCTTCGAAGCACTAGAGCACTTGCGCTCAGCGCACATTCACCATTCACCATTGTTACATTATTTTATGATATGTTTGGCATACCTTTTTGATAGAATTCTCGCAGATAGGCTGATAATCAAAATGATAATTGTAAGAATTACTGCAGCAGCATAGGCCCGTTGCCGAACATTCTCGATTGGCGAACTCAACTGGAAGAAGATGGAGAGTGGCAGGGTGGCTACCGGTTCATCGAGAGTTAACGGAATGTTGTCGGTGTAACCTGCAGTAAAAAGTACCGATGCAGCATCGCCAATTCCGCGCCCGAAAGCCAGAAGCAAGGCTGTGATGAATCCCGATAACCCCTGTTTAAACAGTACTCTTAACGCGGTTTCGGTTTGTGTAGCTCCCAACGAGTAGGAGGCTTCCTGAATCTCGAACGGAATCGTTTTCAGCACCTCATCGAAGGCTCTTGTTAAAATGGGAGTAATCAGCAGAGCTACGGTAATAATTCCGGCTATCAGCGAAGCATGAATGCCAAAATACAGCATCACCGCAAAACCAAATGCCCCATAAACAATGGAAGGGATACCCCATAGCGCATCGAGGAAGAACCGAAGAAGGCTCTGAGTTCGCTTGAAACGGACAAGCTGAACATTCATAAACAATGCTACGGGTACACCAATGAACACGGCGAGCAGTGTGGCGCCACCCGAAATATAGAATGAGCCGACAATCGCATTCCAGATTCCGCCTCCGCCTCCAAAATAGTAACCGCCTTGGGGAATAGTAAAGACGATTTCCCACGATAACGCCTTGACCCCTTTTCCAAATACAACAATCAGGAGGCAGGAGAGGATGGCAATCACTGTGTAAGCCGATAGCATGGAGATGATCTTAAACAGTTGTTCTTCCCATTTTTTCCAAAAGGTCATGCTCTTTCCGTTTTGTGTATCAGATAGCGAAATACAATGTTTATCAATAGGATAACAAGAAACAGAAGTAATGCAGCAAACATGAGAGCCGAGTCATAGTCGGGAATCGACATCATTTCGCCGTAATTGTTGGCAATCAGGGCCGGAAGCGGATAGCCGGGCTCAAATGGCGAGAGGCTCATCTGTAGCGTATTTCCTACCACCATGAGTACAGCTATGGTTTCGCCAAAAGCCTTAGCCAGCCCTAATCCGAAGGCCGATATAATTCCCGGAAACCCTTGCCGGAGAATCACATGCTTAATCATTTGCCATTGCGAAGCGCCCAACGAAAGAGAGGCCTCTTTCATCCCCGTCGGAATGGTCTGGAAAACTTCGATCAACATATTCAGCACGTAGGGAATACACATCACAGCCAAAATAATACCTCCCGACAGGAGGCAATAGCCCGAACTGCTTGTGCCAAAAAATGGGGCAATCTGTTCGGAGATGATGGGAACAATTATTAAAACACCCCAAACTCCGTACACAACAGAAGGGATCCCGGCCAGAATATCTATCACCGGAAGCATGAATTGCAGTAACCTCCGCTTGCCGAATTGGGTAAGATGAATTGCGGCAAACAAACACAATGGAGCCGATATAATAAAGGCTAGAATTGTTACATACAAAGAGCTGTAAATGAAAGGTAAAAAGCCGAATTCGCCCTGCAAGGGGAACCACTTTCCCGAAAACAGAAGTTGAGTCAGGGGCTGATGCATAATCAGAGGAGCCGATTTCCAAAATAAGCCGATTCCTATCAGAAAGGGGATGGCTACTAACAGAAACAGGCTCCCCTTCATCCAAACGGTGATCAGCTGGTTGGTTACTCTTCTTTGTGTGTGATGCCACATGGCTACAAAATCTCGATCATAACGAACCCTTCTATTCTTTTAATTTTTCCAGTTCTTGGTTGATTCTCTCTGGTTTGAGAGGCACATACCCCGCTTCGGGTATGTATTTCTGGCCATCTGTCATTACCCACTTTAAAAAATGGAGTACTGCCTGTTTTTTAGGCTTACCTTTCGATACCAGGTACAACTCGCGTGCCGGGGGCGATGGGTATTTTCCGTTGGCTATAGCTGTAAGTACCTCTTCGAAAGTGTTATAAAATGCCTCTTCCTCGTCTATTTTTCCATTCCCGTTCACATCAATCGGAATGACCTCGATCCCCGGATTTTTCTTCCCGGTTTTAATGTCGTACAAATAGATGGTGTTGTTATATCCAATGCCTTTTACATCTTTAACCACCGCGTCGGCCAGCCCCGGATCACCAAACACCCCGATCCCCTTCAAATTCTCCTGTTTGCCTCCCAGATAGGCAGCCCAGGTGTCGGCTGCTCCACACGCATCGGAGCGCGTAAAGACGTTGATAGGTTGGTTAATGGAAATTCCCGGCAGTTGATTCCAGTTTGTGTACCTTTTTTCGAGGTATAAGCCCTGAAACTCTTCGCGCGAAATTCCTCTGATAAGGAGAGTCTGCACAACGGGGTTTCCGGCATTCAGCGTAGGGATTACGGCATCTTTTGTTACAGAAATCCACCAAGCTCCTTTATCGGCTTCGGCTTGCGCTACTTCGCGCGAAAACATGCCCAAATCGACAGTCTCGGAAAGCGCATCGGCCATCCCTTTTCCGGCACCTCCGGCCGATATATTGAAGCGAACATCCGGCTCGACCTTCCGGTATTCTTCACTCCACTTGACCACTAATGGATATATGGCGAACGCCCCCGAAAGGCTAATGGTTTCTTCCCTCTTTTGGGAGGACGAACAGGCCGCCAATAGGATGGCAAGGGTCAGAAATAGTGTGGCTTGTGCTGTTTTCATGGGGAACATAGTTTATCTGGATTCATTAGACCGGAATAGTACCGGCGACAGGGTTAACTGCAAATAAAAGAATTGCGAATGCTTCGTTTCGGGTACATTTTGTATACTCTTCAGTGAGCGGGTTGGAAGAAAAAAGGCATACCCGCATTCGAGCGATCCCCAATCCTGGAAATTGTGTTTCAATACCAGATCGTTCTCGTAACCCAGATTCTTTTTATTCGGAGTGCTCTCATTATTTTGCGCAAGACGGAAATAGTGTCCTGTGTTTTTCAAGCGGGTGTTATTGCCGAGTCGGAAATCGAGGTAGACATAGAGCTCGGCTAATCCTCCCTGTTTGGTGTGCGGACCAAAATTGCTGAAATAATCCATGTCGCCGAACACCCGGTGTCGTGCGCCATATAATACGTCGAACAGACGGTCGGTATTCCCGTTTAGGGTGTGATTTCCGGATAGGTAACTCACTCCAATGCCCGGAGTCATTGATTCGGCTTTATAGGCGATATCAGCGTCGAACAGCCACGCATTAACCCTGTTACGGCTTGTGTTCTTCCCAAACTGGTAGTAAAGATTCCCCGTTGTTTGAACTCTTTCGCCCACATAGGTGGTGTAGACCCCGGATGTTTGTCGGAACCAGAGCTTGTTGCTATTTGCCGAAGGGGTTACTCCCGAAGCGATGTGCGAAAGCGAGAGACTCCATTGGCTGGTTACCTGATGTTTTGCCCACAGAAAGTTCAGCGATTTTATGCGCGATGGATTATAGAAATTATCCGACGCATTTTCGCCCGTCGAATTCCAACTGTTTCCGGCGTGAAACTCCCACGCTTGCGATTTCCACTTATAAACAACCGCATCGTACGACAGACCATTCTGATTCCAATTTCGGGCTGCTAACAGTCGTTGACCATCGTAAACCAAGGGTTGTCGACCCACCGAAAGCCATCCGTTGTCACCGATTTTGATCTGTACAAATGCTTCAAACAGGTCGAGTGAGGCGCTATCGCCATAAACACCCGTGGCACTACTTGCTTTTTCGTCGCCCCAAACTCTCACATCCTGAGGGGTAAACCTGAGTTTTAACCTCTCCGACTCGAACCCAAACGATATTCTTGTGCGTTGCGAGATAAATGCGGCCGGTTCGGATCCTTTTTCTGACAGTTTTTTATAACCGTCTCTAAACTCAAATCGATTCCGGAATTGTGCTTCAACACGAAACTGGGCATAGAGCCCCTGAGTGAAGAGGGAAATAAGCCCTATCAACAGAGCCGCTGCTATTGCCCGTATACCGGGTCTTTTCCATTCGCACATAGACTTTTGCATTTGATGTTTATACCTCATGCAAAAGTATTCGGGCACTATGGGGCAAAAAACAGTCTAAAAACGTAACTTTATTGATACGTGATTAGACGTACATAAGCGATTCTAAATGTGAAGAATACCCGATTTGATAGCGTGGATAACCAGATTGGCAGTGTTTTTCGACTGTGTTTTTTGAAGCAGATTTTCCCTGTGTTTATCGACGGTGCGTTTGCTGACGACTAATCTATCAGCGATTTCGCTATTGGTGAATCCCTTGCATATTAAAATCAGAACCTCCATTTCGCGTTCGGTGAGATCGGTTTCGGCCATACCACAATCGATTTTTCCGGGGTGTTTGAGAATGTCATTCAGAATCTCGATTGAGATATAGCTCTTATCATTGCATACATCGACGATGGCCTTTTCGACCTCTTCGAAATTGGAGTTTTTTAGTAGAAACCCGCATGCTCCAGCCTCAATCATACTCAGATAGTAGTTTTTATCGGAATACATCGATAATGCAAGAATCCTGACAGAAGGGCGAATCTCCCGGGCAATTCTGGCTGCGTTGATCCCGTTCATCACAGACATCTCTATATCGAGCAAAGCAATATCGACGGGTTTCTCTTTGAGTCCCTCAATAAATTCGGCACCATTGCCGGCCTCGTAAATATTTCGAATAAAGGGGAGGTTGCTGAGGAGCAACTTTAGCCCTTCCCTGAAAAGGGCATGGTCATCAACAATGTAAATGTCAATCTTTCGCATGTTACAGTTTCCTTTTTGGAATGGAGAAATCAATGCAAAATCCCTGTTTCGGAGCTGTGATTACCGAAAGGTGCCCATCTAATGATTTGGTTCGCGAAACGATATTATTCATGCCCATGCCCTTATTCGTTGCATCGCTCTTTATTGCATCGTAGTCGAACCCCTCTCCATCGTCGCTATACCGGATAAGGTAGGAGGTATCATCTTCTTTTATTTCGAGGCTTACCTTCTGAGGGTTGGCATGCACAAAACTGTTATGCATAAGCTCAGAGACGATACGGTAGAAACAGATGCTCATATCTTCGGGCAGCTCTTTCTCGTCTATTGCGACATCGAACGCATACACAATCTCCTTCTGCGGAAAAAGCTGATCGGCCACCGAATCGAGTGCCTGTTTCAAACCATAGTTTGTTAACAGATGAGGGCTCAGATGGTTAGAAATCTCTTTTAAGGTAGCAATGGAGTTGCTTGCAGCGTTGTGAGCCGACTCAATAATTTGTTTGTTTACCGGTGTCAGGTTTTCCTTTTTGACCGCACTTAACGTCATTTTGATAGACGATAACATAGGTCCCATTCCGTCGTGCAACTCCCGTGCAAGCGTTTGGCGGGCCTTCTCTTCGGTATGAATAATGGCCGATAATACCTTTGTTTCATTCTCTTGCCGCAACTTTTCTATCTCATCCTGAAGCCGGAATATCTTTTTTATAAAGATAACGCCAATCAAAATACAGATTGATATAACCACACCAATCCAACCATTTAACTCCTCCTTGGGAAACAGCGTCGACTTCCAAAACAGCGTTGAGAAGTCGAATAATCTCCGCAGAGCCATCAGCAGGAAGGCACACGAAATCATTATCCACGAGATGTTAAACCTTGTTCGCCGAATCATGCTGATGGCAAGAATCGTGGCCACAATCTGAAAAAGCATGGAAAATAGCAAAGCGAGTTTTAACATCCCGGTGATAGTAATAATAGTGATGAGCGAACGCCGTGTAAATATACATAACCCCCACAATCTGCAATACTGCTACTAAAGTCCATATTTATAGTAAAATCAACCATACCCCAACCATGCCCTAACCACATCCCCAACCTAATCCCTATCTTTCCAACACCAAACGCCCAATTCGACAATTTGAAAATTTGAAAATTTGACAATTAGCGCGCCAGCGCAGCATTTGAAGCGCGAATGCGCTTCGATGCACTAGAGCATTAGAGCATTTGCGCGCAGCGCCCATTCACCATTCACCATTCACCATTCACCATTAATTATGGCCTCACACACATTCTTCCGTATTCGCCTGTTCCGGCTTTCCCTTCTCGTCATTGCCGGCTTCATGGCTGCTATCAACCCCGTTTTGGCTGCTTCCGGAAGCAAACAGCCCGAAAAAGAGCTCTTTCTGCCGGCCAAAATTTCGAGGGTTCCCGAGGGGAACGATTTTCAGAACAAAGAGAGCGAGTTCTCTTTTCATCGCATGGTGCAGTCGGATAATCTGGCGCTCTTTTGGCACAAGGAGTATGGCGACGATCCGATGGCTAACCCCGATGAGAAGAAACGTTTCGATGTGCAGTTTGCCCTCCGGG
>CAYGID010000093.1:0-8322 GCA_964349835.1 uncultured Bacteroidales bacterium
CTTCGGCACCTCGCGGGGTGCCTCAGATTGAAGTTACCTTCGACATAGATGCCAACGGGATTCTCAATGTTTCGGCTCGCGACAAAGGAACCGGTAAGCAGCAGAGTATCCGCATCGAAGCCTCTTCGGGTCTGACAGATGCCGAAATCGAAAGAATGAAGAAGGAGGCCGAGGCCAACGCCGAATCCGACCGTCAGGTAAAGGAAAAAATCGACAAACTGAACGGTGCCGACAGTCTGATTTTTCAAACCGACAAACAGTTGAAGGAGTTAGGCGATAAACTTCCCGCCGATAAGAAGGGTCCCATCGAAGCAGCGCTGGCCAAACTGAAAGAGGCTCACAAAGCACAGGATCTGGCCGCCATCGACCAGTCGACCGAAGAGCTGAACAAGGCCTTTCATGCTGCCTCCGAAGAGATGTACAAAGCCAGTCAGGCCTCAGGTGCCGACGCAGGTGCAGGCTCGCAACAGTCGCAACCCGGCTCGGGCAGCAACGCCGGAAACCAGAGCAGCGACAACGGCTCAGTAACCGACGTCGATTTCGAAGAAGTAAAGTAAAGTCGCTTAAAACCAATACTCCGCAATAGTAAAACCGCAGTAAATCACATGATTACTGCGGTTTTACTATTTCTATAAAGCAAGAATTCGACTCCAAATTCTTTGGTTGTTATACAGTTTACTCATCAAATAATCAGCCAAATTAAAACCATCACCACCTTCGTTATAAAACCTCGGCTTATCTACGTTATCGCCATCGCCAACCGACCAACTGATAACAAGAAGTTGTATTTGATTCGCGGGTGAAGGGTCGATTAATGCAGGATTTGGTTTGACCAGCACTTCGCTATCCTCACTATTCCCGTCGCGAACCAGTCCCGATGCATTGTGATACCTTTCCATGGCCGATGCACCTCCATAACAGGCTTGTTTAGATCGCTCCTCTGTAGATAAAGCGGAGAGCTCATTCTTTAGCGATGTAACCATGTCGGGCATACCAGATCCATTCCCTGCGTTGTTCGCGTCTGTCGCGAAATCATCTAAATGCTGCTTAAACTCTTTGGCCGCCTCTTTGTCGATTTTCAGCAACTCTTGGTACGCCCGCTCCATTTCACGGAGTGCTGCCTGGTTATCGGCATTGATATTTTGGGGAGCCTTCTTTTCTTCATTGGCTATAAGCGCCCTCAGGTATTCCTCCTGAGAAACAGGAATAAAGAGCGGATCACTTTTTTTACACACGATTGTTACCTCCCCACGATCATTCTGGTAAATAGGGTATCCATTAAAATCGGCTCTCTTTTTCGGACAAAGAAAAATGCCATCCACTACGGGCGACCCAAACATTTGAAACGGGCTGTTCACAAAAATTCTAAGATTGGGCCCGGACTCCGAAGCAAACCTGACGCCATCTTCGAACAGATAGGGTAGAAAATATATTTCAAGCGCGTTATCAGAACCATAACATGCCACTTTCAAGCCCTGAGGGGGCGTAATCGAATCCCAACTGCAAATGATGGAACAGACTTCATCAAACCATGGCTGATGAGTGCCGGATATCTTCCTTTCGACCTCCCCTTTAGTAAAGGGCATAAATAAACGCCCGTCAACCTCCACCTTTTTGTCTGAAAAGGGAGCCCGTTGCTGAGCCATACAGCACGTCGACAGCGCAACAATGAAACAAAGCAGACAAAAAGCGATTCTACTGATTGTTCTTTCACCTCTTTTGGCCATACCGTAAGTTTTGAATTATGAGGCCTTACTCGCTCTTCCGAACCTGATTGCCCCAGAGCAGAAGTTTTCCTTGGTACGTTGCCGTTTCCGCACCAAATTCCGAATCGGAGAAGAAAGAGCCTGTAAAAGGAGATTCATAGTTGCCCGAAGGCTTAATCAGGAAATTGATCAATTTCATGGCATCGATGTGTGGAAGCTTTTCGAAATACGCCCTTTCGAATTGAGTCTCGAACGCAGATCTCTTTTCCGCATCTGCCTCCGAAAAACTCATTTTCCTACTAGCCGCGTCCTCATCTGCCCCGAAAAATGAACCGCAAGTTACAGATATGGGCAAAAAGTCGGCTCCATCAGATGATTCGGCCATTAATTGAGCCCCTTTTTTGAACTCTTCGGCCAGTGCTTTATCAATCTTCAGTAATTCATTATAGGTTTTGTCCACATCAGCTTGTGACGATTTTAAATCGAGGTGATCTAATGAGGCCGCACCACTTGAGTTGACCTTAACATTTCGTACCGGATGATACTGTGAATCAGAGATCCCTTTGATAAATAGTCGGAATTGCAGTTGATTCAAACCCACTTTCAGCTCTTTACTGAAATCAGGAATCGAAAAGAAAACCTCCATGAACGGATAAATTTCGCCGGTAGCATTGATTTCCGACGACACGCCATCTTCCTGAGACACAAAATGCACATCGGCCTGCATCCAATTTTCATCCGATCGGATGCCGCCTTGCGCAATGTCGATTAATCCTCCGCCACACGGATATCCACACGACGCGATAACCGGATTCTCCACATAGCCGACAAAATCGAGAGGCTTTGCTATAAAAGATCTCAGGTCATTGAGGTTAAAGGATAACTGCACAGGCGATTTTATCCGGTAAGTCGCGTTTTGTTTGTTTCCATTTTTATAGTCGACCGAATGAGTGAAAGTAAGTTCCAACTCTCCTTTTATGACATAATCATAGCCTGATACCCCGTGGATAGTTTCGCTATTGATTTGTGCACCTGCAGAGTTGGTGAGGAGTACAAACAGGCAAACAAGTGTATAAAAACTAGGTAATTTCATCATTTTCAATATTCGGATGTTCATTCAATTTACTGTTCAAACTTCCCGACCCAATACCTGTAAGCCCCCGACAACACATCGGCATACTCATCGACTGCAGAATAGGCGCTCAAATCGTCAGAAGTGACTACACCCACCTGCTGCAAACGCACCATTTCGTTTTGCACGTTTGCAAGCTTTCTGTAATCGGGTAAAAGTGCTTTGAGCGTGGTGAGATACTGAGTAATGGCATCAACTTGTAAAGGCGACATCTTTTCGCAATGCCGGATCTTCAGCGCATAAATCTCTTTTTCGGCCACCTTCGATCTGGCAATCTCGGCCGGAGTGCAAATTCCCGAACAGAGCTGATTTTCGAGCGGCCGCATCTGTTCATCCAGCTTGAGCTGTTCGATAGAATCCTGATATTCTACATTTTGAAAAATCTTACCCACTCTTGTCATGCGCTCCGTAATGCGAGCGCCTAAACTCTTTTGTTGGTTGGCAAGCGCCAAAAGACGGGCGTTGGCTGCTTGGTTTTGGGCAATCCCGGCACCACCTTGTTGCGACTGACTCATCATCGTAGCGGCATACTCCTTTGCCCACTTTTCCTGATCGGCATCACTCATCTCTCCGAGTTTTTCCAAATCATCGAGCGAAAGGTTATACTGTTCACCAACGATTTTTTCGGCCGCCTTACGCCCTTGCGAAGCAGTACCGCCACCCCGTTGTAGCCGGGCTACTTCATTTGGGCTTAATCCCGATTTACGAATGGCATCAGATATGATCCTGCTTTCGGACGCTTCGGCCCGAGTCTGTTCCTCCGCCTGAATGCGGCTGATAACCTCTTTGAGCGATGCCTGCACCTGAAAAATCTGATTCGTAAAGCGGATCATCGCGGCGGTATCGGACGAACAGGCAATAGCCGGAACTGCCGGTAATTGACTCAAAAAAGCTTCGGGAGAGGTTTGTGCCTTTAAAGTACCCGCGAAGAAGAGCACGCTGATTATCCAAACTGAAAATCGGCTGGTTTTCATAATCCACATCTTAGGTTAGTAATTATTATCAGTGGGATGTAATGATACGGCTGCCCCGACGCAACGTAAAGTGAATATAGGCAGCCAAACAGAGATATGATTGTAAAAAAGCGACAGCTTAACCAACCGGGAGGTAACCTTGCAAAAGGATCATTTATAATAGTGATGGTTGTGGATAACTTACATTACCTTTGTAGAAGATTGAACGCAGAAATCCGGGCCTTATCGATTAGAGATGAGAGAGATTCTGTTTGCGCAACTAACTACGATGTGGCCTTAAACCAGCAGTTATATGGAGAGCGAAATAATTGTATTAAGGGAGAGGATAAGTCAACTTGAAAACGAGAATTTTCTTCTTAAACAACAGCAAATAGAAATTACTGAGGCTAAAGAATTATATCTAAAAATTTTCGAAGACTTTCCCGCTCTCATCTGGCGCTCACGTTTAGATAAGTTGTGCGACTATTTCAACAAAACCTGGCTCGAGTTCACAGGCAGATCCATGGAGCAGGAATTTGGAAACGGATGGGCAGAAGGAGTCCATCCCGATGACTTCGATTTTTGTGTGCAAACTTATGTTGCAGCGTTCGATAAAAGGGAGTCGTTTTTAATGGAATATCGCATGAAAAATGCGCTGGGCGAATATCGTTGGATTAGAGATTTCGGACGGCCATTCTACGATGTCGACAACACCTTCCTGGGCTATATCGGTTCGTGTTACGATATCACCGAAATCAAGGACAATGAACTTCGCCTCACAGAGTTAAATATCACAAAAGACAAGTTCTTCTCTATCATTGCGCACGATTTGAAGAGTCCCTTCAATGCCATTCTCGGATTTAGTGAACATCTGTTAACAGAGGTAGAAGAAAAGAGGTATGATAAAGTAGCGGAATATGCCCAAATCATTCTTCAATCCTCGAACCGGGCGATGGATTTGCTTTCGAATCTGATGCAATGGGCCCTGTCGCAATCGGGCCGACTCGGCTTCCATCCGGAGCCTTTCGACATGGTGAACCTGATTCGCGAGTTGACCCTTTCGATGCATGATAATGCAGCATTGAAGTCGATTATAATCGAAAACCGGTTGCCGTCCAACGCCCTTGTATATGCCGATAAAGCCATGGTTAGCACCATATTGCGAAACCTGGCTTCGAACGCAATGAAGTTTACCCGGCCGGGGGGTCAGATTATGATTTCGCTGGCGAACTCTCAGAACGAATGTATCGTATCTGTTCAGGATAATGGGGTAGGAATCCAAAAAGAACGAATCAACACACTATTTAACTTGCATGAGAGTTGCTCAACACCAGGCACACTCAAAGAAAAAGGAACCGGATTAGGCCTGATTCTCTGTAAGGAGTTTGTTGAGAAAAACGGGGGAAGCATCAGGGTAGAAAGTACCGAAGGCGTGGGATCGACTTTTTCCTTTTCTCTACCCCTTGCAAAGGCTTAGTGACCTGCACTTAACCTGTCGGAAATAGTCTGATCCAGACACTACCTTTTGTATCCCGAAGAATATGGCAGGCTGAATTTATGTATTGATACGGCCGAAAAAATCCTTGTTATTTCAAAAAAAGTACTATCTTCGTACATATACGAGAAAAAATCACAAAGATCTCATATACTGTGATTTACAAAGTTATACATGCGTTATGGGAATAGAGGTCAGCTATTATGAGGCCGGAGCCCGACTCGACTGGCTGGTAAGACAGTTCGAAATTCTCAACTGTAATTCGGATGCCGATTTTGCCGATAAGTTTATTCCCCGTTTCGATATCGCACTGGTTTTCCACTTTGGAACCCCTCCATTGATGTTACAACCGGTAAAGGCCCCACTCCCCCCCTACTTTCTCGCTCCGATTATTACCAGGTCGAGCCTGATGCGGATAAACAAAAGCAACAATACCTTCGTTGTCACCTGTAAACCCACTGTGTTTTCGAGGATACTTCATCTCGATTTGTCGCCCGAGCCACACCTCTATATCCCTCTGCCACACGAACCTTTTTTTTCGTTGTGGAAAAATTTGCAGAGCGCATCATCGGCCGAAGAGAGAATTTCCTGTTTTTCGCACTTTATTGACACCATACACCCCGCGCCGTACCAGCCCGATGCAATCGACGCCATCTACGAAAAAATCATAGCCTCGGCTGCTTCCGATCAGCTTTCACACCTGCTCGAAGGATTTTCGTTTGGCGCAAGGACACTTCAACGACAATTCCAAAAAAGATTGGGAATTACCCCCAAGAAGCTGATGCGCATTGTAAGAATCAACCATATTTGGGAGCGGATACAAAACAAGCCGGAGATCGATTACCAAGATCTTATTTTCGAGGGCAACTACTTTGATCAAACCCACTTTATTAAAGACTTTAAAGCCATTACAGGCGAAACGCCCGATGCCTTTTTTAAACGCGACCTGTCGTACGTAAAAATGCTTTCGGGAAAGCAATAGCCCTAGAACCGATGTCGGTTTTTTACTATCAAGTCTCAATAGAAGAGCCTTTATTTGATTAGGTATAATCTAATATCTGGCGACCCTATGAAAACATTTTCCCAACTCAGCATCTTATTGATATCATGTTTCGTCGTGTTATGCATTGATGGAAACGCACAGATTGTTGATCCCAAGGAGGTTTTAAAGAATAAGGGAACCGACCGGGCCAATTCGAAAGTCGATCAGGGATTAGATGCCGGCCTCGACAAACTGGAGGAGGGCATCGGAGGTCTGTTCAAAAAGAAAAAAAAGGAGAATGCCTCCGAAGATAGTGAGGAGGGAAAAGAGGAGGCCGAAGAGCCCGAAAAAAAAGCTTCCGGAGCGAGTAGTGCTAACACGAAGCCGCAATTGGAAAGTACCACACAGTACGATTTTGTACCCGGCGATCAGGTAATCTGGTACGAGGATTTCTCACAGGACGCCATCGGCGATTTCCCTGCCTTATGGAGTACCAATGGCAGCGGAGAGGTAAAAAAGGTGAATATCGCAGAGGGTCAGTGGTTCCATATGAATGGCGAAGATGCTGTGTACGGCTACGCCAAATCGCTTACCCTGCCCCAAAATTTTATCTGCGAATTCGATATCATTCCCGACAAGGAGTATCAATATGGACAAACCCTTACCTTCTACCAGGAAGACCCGTCCGAACCCAAAGAGCTGGACACCGACCTCTACCCGGGAACCAAGGGTTTACATATCACCATAAAACAGGAAGGTTGGGAAACCAAAGGATACAACAATGTTACAAATGGCGACTGGCTTGAGGGGCAGGGTTCAAAGAATCCTATTATCAGAGAACAGGTCAATCATGTTATCGTTTGGATACAAAATAGACGCGTTCGGATGTACCATCAGGGAGCTAAAGTGCTAGATATGCCCACCAATATTTATGACGGTACGGTCTTTAATCGACTCCGTTTTTCGGGGTGGGACGCCAAGAGTTTTCCGATGGTTACCAACCTGAAAATCACTACAGCCGCACCCGACACCCGAAGCAAGCTGATTACCGAAGGTAAGTTGGTAACCTATGGTATCACCTTCGATGTGAACAAGGCCGACATTAAACCCGAGTCGTACGGAACGCTGAAGAGCATTGCCGATGTGCTGAAAGAGAATGCAGGGGTGAAGGTGAAAATTGTGGGACACACCGATAGCGACGGCGACGATGCTCTAAACCTCGACCTTTCGAAACGACGGGCGGAGTCGGTTAAAAACGCCCTGGCATCCACCTTCGGAATTGAAGCTGCCCGTCTGCAGACCGAAGGAGCTGGAGAAACCCAATCGGTAGCACCCAACGACACGCCCGCAAACAAAGCCAAAAACCGAAGGGTAGAACTGATAAAACTGTAGACCGCAACCTCTGGCGGTCATATTGCGACAGGTCGCACGCCAGATAGTTGTAAAGATTAGAGCAGCTCAGACTCGCCCTACCATCCCGTTTTCCAGGAGTTCGCCTGCTGCGGTACAAAGTTCGTTGTACCACTTTTCGCCGTATTTGCGGATAAGGGGTTCACGAAGAAACTGATAGAGAGGAACTCCCTTCATTTTACCGCAGGTTATCGCCCCTTCACAAATCTCCCATTTGTGGTAGTTGACCGCGTCGTATCCTTTATATTTAACGATTCTTACTGGATAGAGATGGCATGAAATCGGTTTTTGGAAGGCGATTTCGCCCGCCAGAAAGGCCTTTTCGATGGCACATAAGGCCACGCCGTTTTCGAAATAGGCATATGCACACTCCTTGCCATGTACCAATGGGGTAACAGTCTCGCCTTCGCGGTCGGTCACGCTTACTCCCTGCGATTCGACTGCCGTACGGCCGGGTTCGGTCATGTAACGCTGAAACTGAGGATAAAGCTCCTCTAAAAGGGCTATCTCACCCGCTTCAAGCGGAGCCCCGGAGTCGCCCAGTACGCAGCAGGCGCCTTTGCAGACAGCCAGATCGCAACAAAAGGGTTTGTCGAAGAGGTCGAACGAAATGATGGCGGAATCTATCTTTATCATGAGGATTT
>CAYGID010000094.1:0-8319 GCA_964349835.1 uncultured Bacteroidales bacterium
GGAGCGAAACGTTGCAATGTTACTGTCGGACAATTTATTAACAAGGAGAATTAGGTTGGTATGAGCGAGAATACTTTAGTTTTAAAATCAATAAACCAATTAATGGAATGCAGCTTTTTTATTCCCTCGTACCAACGTGGCTACCGATGGACTGAAAAGCAAGTGGAGGAATTATTGGATGATATTTGGGCATTTGCTATCAATCCGCCAAAACACGAAGACGGCAAAATGCGTCCGTTTTATTGTTTGCAGCCCATTGTGGTAAAGCAGAAAAACGGCATAGCCAACGAGTGGGAAGTAATTGACGGGCAGCAACGCCTTACAACGGTTTTTCTGATACTGAAGAACCTCGAATCGCAAATAGAAAAAGACCAAAAGAACATAAAGCGGGTGTTTTATGAAACAAGAGAAGAAAGCGAGAAATTCCTACAAGAGATAAAGGAAGAAGATGCCGAACATAATATCGATTTTTACCATATAGCTCTGGCAAATAATGCAATTAAGCAATGGTTTAAGAATAAAGCCAATAACACTGAATTTGCTACACCCAAAGCAAAGTTTGCCCCTGCTTTTCTGACGGATACAAAAGTAATCTGGTATGTGATAAACGACGGCTCTGATTCTTATGATATTTTCACCCGGTTAAACATTGGCAAAATTCCGTTGACCAATGCTGAACTCATCAAAGCCCTGTTCCTAAAAAAATGGAACAATGCCGAAGCGGTGGATAAGCTTAGGTTAAAACAGTTGCAAATAGCTACCGAATGGGACAGGATAGAAAACACGCTGCAAAACAACTCGTTTTGGTATTTTATTTACAATAAGCCCGATGCTAATAACCCGAAGTATGCCAATCGTATAGAATACATCTTCGACCTGATGCAAAACAAACCCGATGGCGAAGATGAAAAATACACGTTTTATAAGTTTTGCGAAGATTTTGAAACGAGCCAAAACAAGAACCGATACAAAATACCCGACACCGATGCTCTTTGGATGCGCGTAAAGAGGTATTTCTTAACCTTTGAAGAGTGGTATCGTGACAGGGAACTGTATCATTTAATCGGCTTTCTGATTTCAATAAATTATAGGTTACAAGATATATTAGAGCCGAAAAATAACCATGCAAAAATCGCCATCACAGCTAAATCCGATTTTAAGGCGTTTCTAAAAGATGAAATCCGTAAAAAGGTGAAATTCGATATTCGGAACCTCAATTACGGTGATGAAAGGATAAAAACCGTTTTGTTACTCTTCAATATACAAACCATTCTGTCTAATGAGAAATCGAATATGCGGTTCCCTTTCAATCTATATAAGAATGAAGATTGGGATATTGAGCATGTTCGTTCGCAAACCGATAAAAACATTACCGGCAACAACCGTAAAGAATGGGCAAAAGATATGCTGGAATATTTTACAGGATTGTCCGATGAGCCAAATCAAAAAGAATACATCGGCAATGATACTAAGAGCGATATGGTCACTTTCAGTACCCTGTCAGAAAAAGAGCAAGCCGGGAATATACTATCAGCCCTTTATGATATTGCCTATGCCGATAAAGTGGATGATGCACTGTTTAATGAGGTATACAATCAAATCAGAATTGAATTCAAAGAAGATAACGAACCAAGCAAATGCGCTATCTCAAACTTAGCCCTCTTGGATTCAGCAACCAATAGAAGTTACAAAAATGCCTTTTTCCCGATAAAGCGGAAAATTATTCTGCAAAGCGATAAGCAGGCAACCTTCATCCCTATCTGTACAAAGAATGTATTTATGAAGGCGTATAGTAAAAAGTTTGATGAAGTGATGTACTGGAATAAGCACGATGCCGAATTTTATTTGTGTGCTATGGAGGATACCCTCGTTGATTATTTACCCGCCAAACAAGAGAGCAATGAGAATGAATAGAAAGCAAGATATTACAGGTAAACGATTAACTTTCTTCCAGTTAATACAGAAATTCCATATTCAAATTCCAATAATCCAAAGAGATTACGCACAAGGCAGAATTACTGCTCACGAAACACGTGATTCGTTTTTAGATGCCCTGTGGGCGTATCTTGACGAAAATATAAAGCACAGGGATTTAGACTTTGTTTATGGGAATCAGTTAGCTGAGGCTGTTGATGATGATGCTACATTTATCCCTTTAGACGGTCAACAGCGTTTAACTACCCTGTTTTTACTTCATTGGTATCTTGCTATAAAAGATGGTGAAGTTGATGAACTTAGAAAGCATTTGGTGTTTAGCCGCCAGGGTGAAAGCCAAAAGTCAAAATTTTCCTACGAAACACGCACCAGCTCAAGGGAGTTTTGTGATTCATTGCTGTTGGCAGATGTGAATTTAGCTCATCTTTTAGAACCCGATAAGGGTAAATGCAACAGCTTATCAAAAACCATCAAAGACAGTAGTTGGTATTTTTCGTCGTGGGGAACAGACCCCACCATTCAATCCATGCTGATTATGCTTGATGATATTCACAGGAAGTTCAAGGATACAAGCGGCTTCTTTCGAAGGTTGATACGTCTTGATAATCCTGTAATCACCTTCCAGTTTCTTGATCTAGAAGAGTTTAACCTTACCGACGACTTATATATAAAAATGAATGCAAGAGGCATTCCTCTTTCGGCATACGAAAACTTCAAAGCGAAACTGGAGCAGTATTTTAAGAAATCGGATTTTAATGCAAAGTACGCCTACTCGTTAACATTTGATGGAAAATCCAATCAAGTTGATGTGAAGACCTATTTTTCCCATAAAATGGATACGGATTGGGCGAACTTATTTTGGAACCATACTTTGGCTGACAAAAAGAAATTCGACAAACTGATAATGAATTTTATCAGGGCTTTTGTGGTAAATAATTACGCATCAAGATCCTATAATGCCGATTTTTTGAAACAGCTAATTGACAAGCAGAGCGTTGATATTTCTTTCCAGCAGTATTTTAATCACGGATGTTTAGACGAAAAAACGGTAATAGACCTTATAAGCATCCTTGATTTACTGAAAAATGGAAACCAGAAGGCACATAGTTATTTGTCTGATTCCTTTCATTACAATGAAGCAGAACAGTTTTCGATTGTAGTTAACAATGTTTTTGTTCAGGCTGGATATGTAGAGAGGATTAAGTTTCATGCTTATTGTCAATATGTAATTCAATGGAAAACCGACAAGGGGTTTGAGGATATTGAAGGGTTGCAAAACTGGATGCGATTTATCTATAACGTAACCGAAAACGCCGCTCCTTATAACAACGAGCGAGAATTTTCAAATTCCATTCGGGGAATAAACGAACTTATTTCGAAAAGCGATAAGCTCCTTACACACCTTATCACACTTGATAGAATAGTTGGATTCGATGACTTGCAGTTTAGGGAAGAAAAGATTAAAGCCCATTTACTTTTAAAACAAAACAAATGGGATGATCTGATTTATACTGTTGAGAATCACGGATATTTTAAAGGTCAAATTGGTTTTTTACTGTTTTTGTGTGGCATAGAAGATTACTTCAACACCCATAATCATTGTTCATGGAGTGAGCAGGACGATCTTCAGTTTAAAGCCCAATTCATAAAATATCGTGATCTTGCTTTGAAAATCTTTAATGATAATGGATTGGCTTCTTTTCCTGATTTCATTTGGGAAAGGGCTTTATTGGCAAAGGGCGATTATTTAATTACGGAAGGCAGCAATCGAAGTTTCTTAATCAATTTCGATCGCGATATAAGCTGGAAGAGATTATTGAAAAGAGATAAGAACCATTCGGTACATAGCGAAATCATCAGGCAGTTGTTTGATGAGCTGGATGGGAATAATCTGATTTCTTCGCTCGAAACGATTATAGCCGGTTATAGCGAAACAGACTGGAGAAAGAGGGTTATTCAAACGCCAAAGATTTTTAACTATCTGGGATCAAAACGCTTTGTGAGGCAATACTCCAGTCACGGGTTCGTTTTATTCAACGGTGAACGAATGAGTGGGGCGCACGCAGAGCTTTATTCTTACTCATTGTACCTTAATTCTTTAGAAGGTCAAGAGTTCGCTCCATTTTCATCTATGGCTAAGTACAATTTTGCAGCAGGCGATGACAAAGACGATTCTCCCTGCGCTTTGATAAATGATTGGCAGTACGACAACAACACATACGCAATTCGTATTTCATACCCTAACACTCACAATAGATTCGAACTTCGCTTTTTCGTCAGAGATAAGGGTAGTTACAACAGTACATTGAGTGATATATTAGTAAAGCATGGATTCTCTCCCAACCATGAATCTTATCTGATGTATCTGGAAGAAAGTGAGGTGCAGGGGGCAATTACTGGCTTATGTGATTCTTTGGCAGGATTGCGACACTCCTTGTCGTAGTCTCCCGCTAGCTTTGTGCAAAAAGGTTGGAATCATGGAGAGTAAGGAGAACAATCGGGTATTGGATACCATTGAGAGGGTTTACGAAGGTGCAAAAGGTTGTAAGCTCACGGCATCTTATTTTGCCTCGATTGAGGAGGATTTGTCGTTTCTTTCGGAGTATTTCCGGATAAGCAAGAGGCAGGCATTTTTTGTTGCGGTTTCGGTGCCGTTTCAGTTTACGGGGTATATTACCCGGATTTCGGATCTGATGGAGTACTGCGCTTCCAGTCCGGCCAAGACCCTAACCTACAGCGATGATTTTTGCCATCTGTTTTCTCTGCGATTCTTCGACTTGTCGCGGAAAAATGCCGAACTCCGGGTTATTCGGTCGAATGTCATATTAAGGGTGAACGAAAAACTGTTGGCTGCCATTGTTCGTGGCGAACCCGTTCCGGAAGTGCTGAAAGATCCGATTTCCGGAGCTATGGAGTTGTTGGAATATCTCCATGGCCAGCTCTTAGCTGCAGAGGATGATGATGACGACGATGAGGAGGAGAGGCCATCGTCCGGGTCGCATGTTTTTGTGCAGACTATTTTAACGGACTATGCGCATTTCCCTCTCGTTAAACTAATCCAATCGTATTCTCTCCCTGATACGGATCTCTGTTTGTATCTCTATACCCTTTGGGAGACCATTACCGGGACCCGATGCATTGATCTGGATCGCGCTTTGGGGGTTATTTTCCGTGACACATCGCGCAAAATCCTTTTCAAGAGCGACCTGCTTTCTGGCGATACGGCGCTGCAAAAGAACAATCTGATAGAACTGGACGCTTCCCGGTTTATTACTTCTACCGATCTGCAATTGACAGAGCTTTCGCATCGGCTCTTAAAGGATTGTGGCATCACCATCTTTGTCAATAGCACGAAAAGGGAGGATGTACTCTCGCCCGAAGAGATTCCTTTTCGGGAATTACTATTCAGTGAACAGCAAATGAATCAGTTGTTTCTCCTGAAAGATCTTCTGAGAGAAGAAAAGCTGGTAGAGGTGCAAAACCGATTAGATGCGAAAAACTTACCCAAAGGGGTGGCGGCATTATTATACGGTGCCCCGGGAACCGGAAAGACCGAAGTGGTAAAGCAAATGGCAAAGGAGTCGGACCGAAGGGTGATGAGGGTCGAAATCAGTCAGGCCCGATCGAAGTGGTATGGCGACAGCGAAAAAAGGATCAAACGGATTTTCAGCGAGTATAAATCGTTTGCTCAACAATGCGTGCAGATGCCCATTCTGCTATTTAACGAGTGCGATGCAATTCTTTCCAAAAGAGGTACGGTGGGGCAATCTGCGGTAGATCATACCGAGAATGCCATACAAAGCGTTCTGTTGGAGGAGATGGAAAATTTCGAAGGCATCTTGATTGCCACGACTAACCTTGTACACAATCTGGATGCTGCCTTCGAACGCCGGTTCTTGTTTAAAATTCTCTTTCTTAAACCGGATCCGGCCATTCGGGCCAATATCTGGCAATTGAAGTTTCCGGGGTTGACACCCAAGCAATGCGCTCAGCTGGCCGAACAGTTTGATTTTTCGGGTGGACAGATAGACAATGTGTTGCGAAAAAACGAAATTCACGAGATTATTCACGGCCAAAGTGTTACCTTAGATAAAGTGATGGCTTTTTGTGCCGATGAGACGATCGTAAGCAAAAAATCAAAAATGGGTTTCACCAAATACTAGAAAAGATGTCGAAACGCGAATCCATAGCCAGATACAACCTGATTATTCAAAAACTCAGAAAGCATCCTGCAACCTTCGACGAAATTTCGGATTATCTTGCCCTGGAATCCGAAATGCATGCCTATAATTATGTGGTTTCTAAGCGCACCTTTCAACGAGATCTGGATGATATCAGATCGCTGTATGATATTGAAATCCGGTTCGATTATTCGCGAAGGGTCTATTACATAGAGAGTGATGAGCAAACCGCTGCCAAAGAACGTATTCTGGAGGCCTTCAATACATTCAACGCCCTGAACCTTGCCGACCGGTTATCGGGTCATATCCACTTTGAGAAGCGAAAACCTCTGGGAACCGAATATTTACACGGGCTGCTTCATGCAATAACACACCGCTTGCAAGTTGCATTTGTCTACCAAAAATACGGCGACGGTGAATCGACCTTACGAACGGTAGAGCCTTACGCGTTGAAAGAGCACAAAAATCGCTGGTACCTATTGGCCAGCGATTTGGGCGATCAGAAAATAAAGAGTTTTGCGCTCGATCGCTTCTCTTCTCTGGAACTTTCGAAAAAGCGATTTCTATATCCCGTCGACTTTTCGGTTCATCAACATTACAAACACTGTTTTGGGATCATTAGCCCTAATGGCCCGAAGCCCGAAGAGATTATTCTCTCGTTCGACCCTTTTCAGGGAAAGTATATCAAATCGATGCCGCTTCATGAATCGCAGGAGATACTCATCGATAACGACACGGAGTTGCGGGTAAAACTCACGCTCTATATAACCCACGATTTACTTATGGAGTTGCTCTCTTACGGAGAGAGTCTTCGTGTCCTCGCTCCCGAAGGTCTCGTCAATGACCTGCAAACCACCTGCAAGAATATGCTAAAGCTCTATGATCAGGGCGACTGATTATCATTAGTTTATGCAATCTATCCGGCTATCCCAGCTCCTCGTACGAAAAATCATTTTTGTTGCAGCACGCTTTTTGATAGTCGAAGGAATAAAGCCGCATATACATCTCTTTTATCTCTTTTGCGCCGTTGTAAAAGGGATCGGTGGTATGATGAAGCGTGGTAACCGTTACAATCATTTGAGGAGTCAATACCGTTCCATTTGTCTTTTTGATCCGCTTGGGGATGATTCTAAATACTCTTGCCATGATTTGTCTGTTTTTGTAGTGAAAGTGATTAATAGGTCGAAAATAGCGTCTCACTACGTCAAAGTACGACGTGGTATCAGCTATTCTTTTTTTGCAACCGCAGCCGGAAGGCGTGAGTCCGCGTTTGTTTTCTGGAATCTATTGAGTAAATCTGCGAGTGCTATTGAGTAAATTTCTCAGATATGTTATAATGTCTTTATTTACAATAAATTAAGGAGAGAGTTGAAGAGCCCGGAAAGTTTATCTCGAAAGATATTTTGGCGCTCTTCTCGTTGGTTGAGCTGATTCGTCGGTTTTCGAAACTGAAGTTCGACAAGAAATAGATGCCTTTGGGAGGTGCATTAAGCGGATTATACCGATAACTTATGTCTTGCCGGAACGAATAATTGTGTAAATTTGCAATTGAACTGCAAAATTGCGCGAAAATGAAAAGGGAGTACATCCAAAGGGATATATCATCCGCTGTTAGAGATGCGGCAAATTATTTTCCCGTGATTACGATTACCGGCCCCCGGCAGTCGGGAAAGACCACGCTCATCAAACATTTGTTCGAAAGGCTGCCCTACTACTCACTGGAAAACCTCGATATCCGCAATTTCGCGGCTAACGATCCCGTTGCTTTTCTGAACCAAGACGTGCAGGGCATGATTCTCGACGAAGTGCAGAATGTTCCGGCCTTGCTCTCCTATATCCAGGGAATAGTCGATGATAACCCGTCAAGACGTTTTGTGTTGTCGGGAAGTTCGCAGTTTTCCATGCTTAAAACGATCACGCAGTCGCTTGCTGGCAGGACGGCTATTTTCGAGTTGCTTCCAATGGCCTATTCCGAGGTGCAGGTGCAAGCGGATGAAAAGTCGTTGGATGAATTGCTGTTCGATGGCTTCTATCCGGCCATTTATGCCGGACTGAATATAGCGTCTTACCTCTATCCCAACTATGTAAAAACCTACCTCGAACGCGACGTGCGCGACTTGCTGCAAGTAAAGGATATGATGCAATTCCAGACCTTCCTGCGCTTGTGTGCAGGGCGGGTCGGTAATCTGTTCAACGCTTCCGA
>CAYGID010000095.1:0-3675 GCA_964349835.1 uncultured Bacteroidales bacterium
TCGGGTTCGCGGATTACCTCTTCGGCAAAGGAATCAACCGAAAAGGAGTCATTCTCCTTGAAATATTTGGCCGACCGATGTAACAGTCCCGCCTGGGCAGCTTTATCCACCGGATGCGCCTCCGGGAGTTTCTCAACCACAAACTCCTTGCACAATCCTATACAGGCTTTGGTCTGCGAATAGGCATTCTCTTTCTCGTGCAGCCTCAAAACCGACTCTTTCCAGAGCCGTCCTGTCTTGCCACTGTCGCCCGAAAGGGCAACCAAAAAGCCCTCTTCTGTATCGGTGTTGAACACAATGCATCCCCTGTCGGGATGGTCGGGCTTTAGAATTTCGTGAATTGAGAGCATGCAACCCTCTTCGTTCTCATGGAGGGAGAGGGCTGTTTTTCGGCTCTCTGCAAGAAAGAGCCCAATGGCATCGGTCTCTTCGCCATCGGTAATCAGATTTTGTATACAGGCAACCATCAAGTGGCAGGAGGGGAGTTGTAACTCCAACAACCTTTGATTGATGATGTGGGCAATCCGTTGCGAACCGGTGGCAAAATCAACACCCAGACTGTTGTGCTCCAAGTTGCTCGATGAGAGGGTGAAGTGCCGATCGATCGCGCTACAGAGCGTCTCTGCTCCGGTTGGTTCGGCCTCCTGAAAATGGAACCAAGCCTCCGACGGAAAGTCCGACAGAAAGTAATCTAACACCTTCCGGCTAACCTCCTCCTCTTCGAGCTGTACTTCGCTTACAGGCAACCCCTCTTCTGCATCACCGGAATTGCCCACCCGGAAGATAGAGAGCGAAACAAGGGTTGCGTTGTCGGCGTATATCATAGCGCCATATTGTGGAAGACGTTCTGAACGTCTTCGTCGTCTTCAATCTTCTCGAGGAGTTTTTCCACATCTGCCTGCTGGTCGGTTGTCAGTGTCTTGGTGTCGGTGGGAAAGCGTTCGAAACCGCTGCTGACCACCTCAAATGCATTCTCTTCGAAATATTTTTGCAGCACACCATACGATTCGAATGCCCCATACACCACCAGAGCCTCCGAATCTTCGTCGTGAAAAATCTCATCCACGCCGAAATCAATCAGTTCAAGTTCGAGCTCTTCCAGATCGACCGCGACCTTGGGCTTCACTTTAAACACCGATTTCCGGTCGAACATGAAGGAGAGACAGCCTGAGGTGCCCAACGATCCGCCATGACGCACAAAATAGCTGCGGATATTGGCTACCGTACGGGTATTGTTGTCGGTGGCAGTTTCTACCAAAACAGCAATGCCATAGGGGCCGTATCCTTCGTATACAATCTCTTTATAATCGTTTTGGTCTTTTTCGACCGCTCTTTTGATTGCCCGTTCGACATTCTCTTTGGGCATGTTTTCGGATTTCGCATTCTGGATCAAAGCCCGCAGTCGCGGGTTTGTTGAGGCGTCGGCACCTCCCGCTTTAGCAACCATGGTGATCTCTTTCCCCAATCGGGTAAACACGCGCGCCATAGTGCCCCAGCGCTTCATTTTCCTTGCTTTGCGATATTCATATGCTCTTCCCATGCAATCCGTTTTTCTGTGATTTCCTCATCAGGATGCTACCATCCGAAAGGGGTGCCAAAATTGCTCATTTCGTTGCAAAACTCCAAAACTTTGTACAAGAAACTGCTGATGCTCGCACTCGTTACAGTCTGGTTAAGGGTTACTCTCCCCCCACGGGCAGATAGAGTTGCGCCGGATAACCTACCGAGGTGAGCATTAATCCCGAGGCGGGCGCTGAGAATCCGGCTGCACATCGGTTACCGGCGTTCAGGATGGCGTCGAGGTCGGAAAGCAAAATTTTTCCGCGCCCCATCTCCCAGAGTGTGCCCACAATAGCACGCACCATATTCCGGAGAAACCGATCGGCCGTAATGGTAAAAATCCATTCGTCGGACCCGAACTCCCACGAAGCCTTTTCGATGTGGCAGATAAAGGTCTTTACGTCGGTGTGTACCTTGCTGAAACTTCTGAAATCGGTGTAGTTCAACAACTGCTCGGCTCCCTGCTGCATAATGTCGGAATGGAGCGGAGCGGTGTAGAGCCACGAGGTTTCGGCACGGAACGGATCTTTCTTCCGGAGTATGTGATATCTATAGGTTCGCGACAAAGCATCGAAACGGGCGTGGGCGTCGTTGCGAACCACCCGGAGGCCAAGAATGGCCACATCGGGGGGCAACATGCTATTCAGTTTGTAGAGAAATTGGCTGTTTTGTGCAAGGTCGCTATGCCCGGTATCGAAATGGGCAGTAAACGAGGAGGCGTGTACGCCCGCATCAGTTCGTCCGGCACCGGTAAGTTTCAGACCCGGTTCCAATAATTTGGAGAGTTGGGTCTCGAGCAGTTCCTGAACGGTAGTCGCGTTGGGCTGACACTGCCAGCCGTGAAAACGGGTGCCGTTGTAGGCCAACTCCATAAAGTAGCGGGGCATACTCGATTGGGCTGATAAATAATGGCAAAAGTAGCGAAAATGCGCCTCCGAATGTGTTTGCTTCCCGATATTTCCTAATTTTGTGGCTTTAAGCCCATTCCTCCAGCTATGCCTTTAGATATAGACAATATTGACCTGCAAAAGTTTTTGGTGGTAGGCGACCGCCTGCTGATCAAGCCCCGATCGTTTAACGACCGTACCAAGGGAGGGTTGTTACTGCCTGCTTCGGTGCAGGAGAAAGAGACTATCCAGAGCGGATATGTAATTAAAGCCGGACCAGGCTACCCGATTCCCGCTATGGGCGATGAGGACGATTTGTGGAGAGGGAAATCGGAAACGGTGCGTTATGTACCTCTTCAGGCTCATGAAGGCGACTTGGCCGTCTATCTCCAGAACGGATCGTACGAAATTGAGTTCAACCAGGAAAAATATGTCATTGTACCGCAGTCGGCTGTTTTACTGCTGATCCGCGATGAAAGCCTCTTTGCATGAGTAATCTCTCTGCTGTGAAAAACGCCACCTCATTCGAAATGATAGCCAAAACCTTTAAGGGTTTGGAATCGGTGCTGGCTCTCGAGTTAGAGCGCCTGGGGGCTCAGAATGTGAATTGCCTCAACCGGGCGGTATCGTTCCGGGGCGATTTGGCCTTGCTCTATAAAGCCAACTTATGGTTGCGGACCGCTTTGCGGATTCTTCGCCCTCTCTCGGTGTTCCGTTGCCGAAACGAAGTGGAGTTGTATAACGGTATCATGGCGGTTCCATGGGATAGTTACTTCTCGGTCGACGACACGCTGGCCATTGATACGGTGGTAAAATCCGACCATTTTCCCCACTCTATGTATGCCGGGTTGAAAGCCAAAGATGCCATTGTTGATCAGTTCAGGAATAAATATGGACGACGGCCCTCTGTCGACACGCAGGATCCTACTGTTCAGATTCATATTCATCTGATGGATTCGCAATGTACCGTTTTATTAGACTCATCGGGCGAATCGCTTCACCGCAGGGGATACCGAAAAAACACCAACATTGCTCCGTTAAACGAGGTGCTGGCTGCAGGTATGTTGCTTCTTGCCGGGTGGGACGGACAGTGCGATTTTGTGGACCCTATGTGCGGCTCAGGAACGCTTCCCATCGAGGCTGCACTGATTGCGTATAATATTCCTCCCGGCATCTTCCGAAGTTCGTTTGCCTTCGAAAAGTGGAAGGATTTCGATAAAGAGTTGTT
>CAYGID010000095.1:3775-7921 GCA_964349835.1 uncultured Bacteroidales bacterium
GCCATAACGTAACCCCTGGATAAGATCCGGGTCGGATTAAGTTGACGGTTCTGCATCTCCATTTGGTCGAGCCGCTTTTTTTCTGTCTGAAACTCTTTTCGAACCCCTTTTTCGGCCAGCATTGGCAGACCCGACAGCTTTGTCTTTGCTCCGCCCGTAACCGCGGCAGCCGACTTAGCAAGTCGATATCTGCAGAGTCGGAGCGATTCGCCGGCCTGCCCCAACTGCCTCCTGGTGGCCGATTTGTACCGGAAGCCCAGTGTGTTCATTTGCTTAGATTTCTCCGAAAGCGCGTTGTGGCTTACTCGGGTAAAGTCGAGGAGCAGTTTTTGGCTCTCCGTTTTTTGTCGCGCAAAGAGGGTTTGGGTAAGGGTTTGCAGACGTCTTGCCAGGAAGTCGGTCTGATCGAGCGCCTCTTTGCCCTGCTCTAACAGAAAGTCGGCCACTGCCGTGGGTGTTTTAAAGGCACGCCATGCCACCAAGTCGGCAACCGATTCATCGCGATCGTGGCCAATACCGGTAAGTACGGGAAGCGGGAATTGGGCAATGTGAAAGGCCAGATCGCGGCCGTCGAAACAGTGCAGGTCGGCCTTTGCACCTCCTCCGCGGATGAGAGCCACCGCATCGAAACAGGATTCGTGGTTAAAGATGGTTTGCAGCGCTCCTACAATCGACGCTTCGGCACCAACACCCTGCATAACCGCGGGGAAGAGTCGGGTATAAAAGTGAATCCCGAATGGATTGTTGTGCAGATGATCCATGAAGTCGCCGTAGCCGGCAGCCGTATCCGACGAAATAACCGCCATCCTCTGTGCGGGAAAGGGCAGTTCGAGTTCGCGGTTCATATCCAACACACCGGCCTCTTCGAGCGCCTTAAGGGTTGCCCTTCGTTGAAGGGCCAGCTCGCCTACCGTGTAGGTGGGGTTCACATCCCTTACATTCAGTGAGAATCCATACGCCTCATGAAATTCGGCAGTTACCTCAATCATCAGGTTGATTCCGGCCTCCCACCTTTGGCCGGTGGTGGTCTCAAAAAAGGGTTTCAGTTTTCGGAAGGTGTTTGCCCAGATGGTGGCTTTGGCACGGGCCAGAATCTGCTCCGACCCCCGATCTTTTTGCACCAGTTCCATGTAGCAGTGACCGCTGTAATTCACATTCATCTCGCCCACTTCGGCCACGACCCACACCGCACGGGGGAAGAGCTGACGCACTCCCTCGCGAATCCGGGTGTTCAATTCAAGAAGAGAAACAGGTTCTGCACTCATATAGTCCGGGAAACCGGTTCATGTGGTGCGAAAGTAGGAAAAAACGGGTAATTTCTTTTCTTTTGCCTACTTTTACTCCCCTCCCGGTGCCTCCTCGCGAAGGGTATCGGGCCAATCACGATACACCATTGCTCCAAGTTAGTAACTGGATGGAAAACACATTGTTGGTTATTGCAGGGCCTACTGCTTCGGGCAAGACAAGTTTGGCTCTCCGGCTTGCTAAAGCTTACGGAACCGAGATTATCTCGGCCGATTCGAGGCAGATGTATCGCGAAATGTCGATAGGCACGGCAGTACCCTCTCTTGCAGAGCGGGCTTTGGTGCCGCACCATTTTGTGCAACATCTTTCCATTCACCAGTATTACAATGTCAGCATGTACGAGCAGGCTGTGATGCAGCTACTTCCCTCTCTTTTTGCCAAAAACAGCGTGGTTGTGATGGTGGGCGGTTCGGGGCTTTACATCGATGCCGTTTGCCGTGGAATCGATGACCTTCCTTCGGTGGATATGACTTTGCGAAACGAGTTGCAGAATAAATTCGGGGAGTTGGGTATTGAATGGCTTCGCAGCCAACTCAGGTTGCTGGATCCTGTACATTACGATAAAGTAGACCTGCGCAATCCGCAACGGATGCTCAAGGCACTTGAAGTGTGCCTGCAAACAGGCCAACCCTACTCCTCTTTCCTCACAGCCCCCCGTCGTACGCGAAGTTTCCGTATCATGAAACTGGGGCTTACCCTGCCTCGCGAAGAGCTTAACACGCGCATCAATCAACGAGTTGATGAGATGGTTGCCGCCGGATTGGTTAATGAGGTGGAGTCGCTTTATGAACATCGAAATCTGAATGCCCTTAAAACGGTAGGATATAAAGAGATCTTTGAAGCCATCGAAAAACAATGCACCCTGGAGGAGGCCATTGAGCAGATAAAACTGCACACCCGAAAATATGCCAAGCGGCAGATGACCTGGTTTCAGCGCGACAACTCCATTCGATGGGTTCATCCATTTCAGCCTGCCGAAATAGAGGCGGCTTTGCCCTAAAGGAATCTTAACTATGAAACAGCTCATCCGTCTTCTGCTACAATTGATTCCTCGCAAGTACCTGCAGCGCTTTAGCCATTGGGGTACGCGGTTTCTCTCGCTTTTTTACATGGGGAGGGGAGTGGTCTGTCCGGTTTGCCACCACCATTACCGGAAGTTTCTCCCTTATGGCTACGTACTGCTTAGGGAGAATGCTCTCTGCCCTCACTGTCTGGCCCTCGAGAGGCATCGTTTAATGTATATCTGGCTCAGGGAGCAGACCAACTTTTTTGCTCAACCTCACAAGATTCTACACATTGCCCCCGAATACTGTTTTCTCCAACGCTTTGAGCAGCAGTTCGGAACGGCCTACATCACAGCCGATCTTGAATCGCCGTTGGCAAAAGTGCGACTCGATGTACAGAAGATGCCCTTTCCCGAGGCAAGTTTCGATGTGGTAATCTGTAACCACATTTTGGAGCACGTTCCCGACGATGCACTGGCCTTGCGCGAAATATTCCGGGTGCTCAAGCCCGGCGGCTGGGGGTTGATTCTTTCGCCCATCAATCCCGAACGGGCCGTGACCTATGAGGATCCCTCGATTGTGACGCCCCGTGAGCGTGAGAAGCACTTTAAGCAAAAAGATCATGTGCGCGATTATGGTCTCGACTACCCGCAACGATTAGAAAAGGCCGGATTCCGCGTTACCTCCGACCGTTACGCACACACGCTCACCCCGGAGAGGGTAAAGCTGCATGCTCTGCCCCTCGATGAAGTGATGTACAGAGTCGACAAACCGAGCCTATGAACTATTCGCTGATTATCCCGGTGTTCAATCGGCCCGACGAGGTGGCTGAGTTGCTTGGCAGCCTGCTCCTCCAAAAGCAAATACCGCATGAGGTGATTCTGGTTGAAGATGGATCTACCCTTCCCTGCGCCCACCTGGTGGAGCAGTTTGGCAAACAGTTGCCGCTGCACTACATACATAAAGAGAACAGTGGCCCCGGGTTGAGCCGAAATTTCGGTGCTCGTGCGGCTACCGGCGATTACTTCATCTTTCTGGATTCCGACTGCATTCTGCCCCCGCAATATCTGGCCGAGGTCGACTCCTTTCTGGCCGGAAACCCGGTGGATGCCTTCGGGGGCCCCGATCGTGCCGACGCCTCCTTTACCTTGGTACAGAAGGCAATCAATCAGGCTATGACCTCTTTCTTTACCACTGGTGGGATTCGCGGAGGAAAACAATCGATGGAGAAGTTCCACCCTCGCAGTTTCAATATGGGGATTTCGCGGCAGGCCTTCCAAACTATTGGCGGTTTCTCTTCGTTGCGTTTTGGAGAGGATATCGATCTCAGCCTTAGGATGTTTTCGGCCGGGTTCAGGGTTTCGCTCATTCCGGAAGCTTACGTGTTTCATAAACGTCGCACCGATCTGAAAAAGTTTTTCAGGCAGGTCTTTAATTCGGGAATGGCTCGAATAAACCTTTTCTTGCTGCACCGAAACAGCCTGAAAGCGGTTCACCTGTTGCCCGCACTTTTTACAATGGGAAGTGCAGCACTGCTTCTGTTTTCGATAGTTACGGTGTGGGCACTACTTCCTCTTCTCTTTGTTGTTCTACTACTCTTCTGTAGTGCGCTCATAACAACCGGTTCGCTTTGGGTTGCCCTTCTTGCAGTTCCTGCCTCTTTTGTGCAACTCTATGGATATGGGCTCGGGTTTCTTTGGGCTGCGGTGCAGAAGTTTCTTTTGGGAAGGCAGGGAGAGGTACGCGCTTTTCGGAAAACCCTCTACAAATAGTATAACCGCTAAATCCTCATGATAAAGATAGATTCCGCCATCATTTCGTTCGACCTCTTCGACAA
>CAYGID010000096.1:0-4295 GCA_964349835.1 uncultured Bacteroidales bacterium
TTTGAGTTGATTGATTTTATGCCCCGATACAAAACCGGCGAAAAAGATTATTACGCCCCCGCCGAACTCTATCGCTACCTCAGGCCTTTGTACGGAACCCCCGAATTCATTATACACTACCAGCCGGCATTGAATTATGCGCGCGACGAAGTTGCACATATCCTCGAAGACAATTATATCCGATCTTATTCGAAAAGGCAAAAAAGGGAGTGTGTCTACCTATATTCCAGTCTTGAGCTTTCGCAAATTCTGGATAAGCAGATTATCCGTTTGGATCAACAGGCCTATTTTCTGCTGTCATATAATCAAAAGTTGGTAGCCATTGATATTTTCAGGGTATATCTTGAGTATCAAAGGACCAAGGTCTATTGGCTGAACTGGACTAACCGATCGAAAAAGTTTACTCTATATAACGAGGAGATTATCAGAAGTTTGCTGGTTTTAAAAGCAATGTCGTTTGATGAAACAGGTGCAATGCTTGCGGCACTAACTACCAGTATTCCGGAGACTATCGGAGAGGTCAGAAACTGGGATTACCGTTTTTGTTGGCTCAGAGATGCCTCCATGTCGATGGATACGCTGCTGCGCATGGATCATTACAATGCAGCTAAACGATTTTTGGGTTATATCAAAGGCATTATTACATCGAAACACGACTCTTTTCAGATTATGTACGGAATTCGAAGGGAGAGAGATCTGCATGAGTCCGATTTACCTCACCTTTCCGGATTTGAAAATTCGAAGCCGGTACGAATCGGAAATGCTGCCTATACGCAGAAACAGCACGATGTTTTTGGGTATGTAATGAATGTGATTTACAAATATTATAAGTTTTTCCCGGGAACTCTTGATGAGATAGAGGATATGTGGGAGATTGTTCGGAATATCATGCGCACAGTCTCCTCTCAATGGGAAAACCCTGATCGCGGAATTTGGGAGATTCGCAACGAGGAGAAGCATTTCGTGCTTTCGAAAGTGATGAGCTGGGTGGCTTTAGATCGAGGTGCCAAAATTGCAGGCTTGCTAAACAAAAAGTATTATGCCGACACCTGGCGAACCATGGCCAACAGGGTGAAGAGCGATGTGCTGACCAAGGGCTGGAAAGAGGATCTGCAGACATTTACCCAAACCTATTGCAACAACGATCTGGACGCCTCTCTGCTCTTAATGGCTGAGTATGGTTTTATTCCGGCAGAGGATGAGCGATTCATTAAAACCGTTCATGCCGTTAAGAGCGAATTGTATTCTAACGGTTTAATGTATCGCTATGTGAATCGCGACGATTTTGGAAAGCCCTCCTCCTCTTTTACAATATGCACCTTCTGGTTGATTCAGGCTTTGTTCCGGATAGGCGAAAAAGAGGAGGCTCGTAGCATGTTTAACCGTCTGCTTTCGTACGGAAATCACCTAGGCTTGTTTAGCGAAGATATTGATTTTGAGAGTAAAAGACTACTGGGAAATTTTCCACAGGCCTACTCACATCTTGCCCTGATAAATACAGCGATGATGCTTTCGGAGCAAAAAATCACCTCCAGGTTCATTAAGCCCTAACCCCCCTTATCGAATCTATTGGAGTAGCTCTTTTAACAAAGCAAGCAAGGAGGGTTGATCCGAAACATTCATCCGTGCCACCGTAGGACTTACCCCCACCCGAATGGTGTAGGCACTGTCGGGCATGGCACGGAACAAGAATTCATCGGTTTTATCATCGCCGGCTGCAAGGATAAAGTCGTAGGCAATTCCCTCCATCAGACTAGCCGCTGCTTGCCCCTTATCGTATTTTCCGCTTTTAATTTCTAAAACCTTATGTCCTTCCAAGATTTCGAATTGGGTTCTGTTTCGAATGATTTCTGAGAGATCGTCTTTAAGTTCATTCAGCCTGAGTTGAGCAAAATCGGAATCAGCATTTCTATAATGCCATGCTAACGAACCGGTTTTCTCTTCGATGAAGGTACCATTGCAACGATTTACATATTCGGCCAGAATGGCCCTGGCCTGATCTTTCCAGCCCTCTTCTACGGTAACTGTCGATTGCCAGACGCCTCCCATGGGGCGAAGAAAGAAACCGTGTTCAGCTACCAGCGTAACTGAAAGCCCTGCAAATTGCTTTTCCAGAAAGGGTCTGTCTCTTCCACTGATAATAACCACATGGTTGGAAGGGTCGTCCGAAAGCTGTTTGATGATTTCGCGGGTTTCGGGAAGAATAACCGCCTGCTCCGGATAGCGGCTAAACGCCACCAATGTGCCGTCATAGTCTATAAAGAGGATTCTTCGAAAGCTTGTTTTGTACTCCTTGTGGATGCGTTCCAACATATTTTTCCCAATAAATCTCACCTTCATGCCCGATTGTTCTTTCTTAATTTCTGCTGTCTGTTTAAAGAAGTCGAGTGCCCAAACGAATACATTATACTCCGAAATGCGTTTCTGCATTCTTTCAATTTTGTATCGCCTCTCCTCTTCCTCCATAACCAGGGCGCTATATATGGCCTCTGCTGTTTCGTTCGGGTCTGCAGGATTAATGATAATCGCTTCGTTCAATTCAGCTGCAGCACCGGCCATTTCGCTTAAAATCAGAACCCCATAACTGTCGTGCTGCGATGCAATATACTCCTTGGCAACCAAATTCATTCCATCGCGATAGGGGGTGATTAAACCCACGTTACTGTGGTCGTAAAGGGCTATTAACTCATGAAACGATAGAGATTTGTATTGATAAACAATGGGGAGCCATGCAAGAGATCCATACTTCCCATTGATTCGTCCCACAGTCGATTCAATATCTTTCTTCATCTTTTTGTATTTATCGATACTGTCGCGCGAGGGCACCACAACCATATTGAAAAGCACCTTTCCGTGCCATTCCGGATATCTCTCCAGAAATGTTTCAAAGCCTTGTAAACGGAGTAACAATCCTTTTGAATAATCTAACCGGTCGACCGAAAAAATGAGCTTCTGACCCGTTAGGGTTTTGCGCAGTTTCTCTTTTATGAGTTGTACTTTTGGATTGCTACTTGCAATATGAAATTTATCGTAATCGATTCCGATGGGGAATGCATCGGCTTTTACAGGCTTTGCGGGGGTGTAGATTACGTTTTCCCGACATTCATACCCTGTTGTGCGACGAACACATTTCAGAAAGTGCTGTACGTAATCGTGTGTGTGGAAGCCTATCATATCGGCCCCAAGCATGCCTTGAATAACCATCTCCCTCCAGGGTTTGGGAAGCAGTCGGAATATTTCGAACGAAGGGAAAGGAATATGAAGAAAAAATCCGATAGAGACGTCGGGTCGCTTTTGCCTGATTAGCTCCGGAAGCATAAAAAGCTGATAATCATGTATCCATAAGAAGTCCCCAGGTTTCAGGATCGATATAATTTCTTCGCAAAATCGCGTATTTGCTGTGCGGTACGCTTCGAATGCCTCTTCTTTAAACACACAGTATGTCGAAAAGTAATGAAACAGTGGCCAGATGAGGTCGTTACTAAATCCTTCATAATACAACTTTCGCACAGACCCTGGAATCTTTATAGGAAGAATGCTGAAATCATCGTTTTGCAGATGCGCAACATCGAGGCTTTCGGGAAGATTTTCGGCCACACCCGCCCAGATGATCTTTTGCTCCGACCCGCCACTATTCTCTTTTTTAAAGTTCTCCGAAAGCGACAGCACAGCCGATACCAAACCTCCGTCATTTTGAACCGCTTTATACCCCTTTTTTGTTTTGCTGAACTTAAAAGGCAAACGGTATGCGGCAATAATGAGCCGTTTAAAGGGGGGTGATTTTCTCTCCATGCTTTTTAAGGTTTCTGTTTCAGGTGTAAAATGGTTAAATTTACCGGGAATCATCCGATTTATTCAAAAAAACTACTGATAATGACAGATCAAGATACCGTATACAGCTCAATGCAAATCATTCTGATTTCGGGTTCGTTTGTCCTTTTATTACTTCTTGGGTATACCCTGTTGCGCTACGGATTCCGATTTCTGGATCGAAAACTTAAGGACTCTCCCCGTCATTTAGACACCTTTGTATTGGAATTGTTCAGAGCCCCTGTACTTTGGCTCTTGTTATGGATCCTTTTAAATACCTATACCCAGTTGTTTCTCAGTCAATTGCCTTTTATTTACATTCTGCAATATATAAATTCTTTCTTATTAATATTCGCTGTGAGCTGGATAGCTATCCAAGTAGTCAGCGCAGGAGAGCACTATATTCAGAAACAATTGGATCTTGGAACGCGCGACAATCTTCACGCCCGTAAGAGTCTCACCCAAATTAAGGTATTCAAAGCCAT
>CAYGID010000096.1:4395-6584 GCA_964349835.1 uncultured Bacteroidales bacterium
CTGACCTACGTAGTGGTTCGCATCTGGGATCAGAGGCGACTGGTTTTGCCTGTAAATTGGTTTCTGGAGAAGCCCTTCGAGAATTGGACCCGCAACAGTGCCGAGATTATGGGTACCGTCTTTTTATACGTAGATTATCACTTCCCGGTAGATGAGTTGCGCAAGGTGCTGTTGGAGGTGCTCACCCGTAACCCCAACTGGGACGGAAGAGTCCAAAATATTCAGGTAACGGCGGCGCAGGAACGGTGCAAGGAGATTCGTGTTCTGGTGAGCAGTAAGGATGCCTCAAAAAACTGGGATCTAAGAGTGGCAGTTCGAGAAGCCTTAATCGACTATATTGCCCTGAACCATCCCGATACCTTTGCCAAAGTAAGATTACAACAGACTGCTGAAGCCTGAACCGACACTAAGGGGCTGATACGATTACCGGAAAGGTGATATGCGACGGATACTCCTTTGATAGATAAATCTTTTGCTCGGCAACGCACATTTGGGTTGTGGTTTGACTATTCTGCCCGGTGTTAAGATTCTTGGAGAAGTAGGGAAAAGAGAAGGAGGAGGTAATAATCAATCCCACCTTTCCTCCTTCGGCCAGCGTGATGCCACACTGGTTCAGATCGATGTTGAATTGGTATATTTCGTTAGGCTGCAACAACTCGGGCGTAGTGAATCCGTTGCGAAACTTGGCTCTCAGCAGACCATAACTGATATATTGAACAGTGCCTCCATCAGGAGGAATGGAAAATAGCAAAACGAACCAGTCGGTATCTTTTGCGGAGCTTGACGCATAGAGGGTTGCCGAAAGTGGGCCCAGCAGGGTGGTTTTCTCGGTAAGGGGCTCGCTTTGGTAGAAGAGGTAGTCGCTTCTACCCTCCAATCTATCAAGAAACCCGTCGATATCTCTGCCTTCCTCTTCGCCAAAGGGCACAACATTTGCCGGATCGTAGCTATAACTGCCCACATGCTCCTGCATCGCTTCGCTGTGGGATGTTAGCTCTCCGCCAAGGGGCAATCTGCTCAGATTCGAAGAGCGTAGATAGAACTTCCGCAACGCAGTAGAAGAGAGCGGGTATTCATTGCCGCTGTACCAGGTGTCGGACTGTAATGCGTAGAGTTGTACTCTGGGGGTCTCCATGATGCCATTCTCCTCCCCCTTCAGCCAATAGTCGAACCACTCCCGGTATAGCCGGTGCAAATCGACGTCGTCGGCTGCCTCACCGATGAACTTCCCCTGATGGTATTTCGACTCCTTATCGACATGTCCCCATGGACCAATCACCATTTTTACCTGTTGATTTCCGCTATCAGTCAATGCGTTGTAAGCCATTTTGCTTCCCAGTAATTGTGCATCGAACCATCCCGACTGAATAAAAACCGGGATCTTTACCTCCGACAGTTTCTCGATAGTGGCACATTGGGTCCAATAGGCATCCTTGGTCTCGTGATGTATCCACTCTTGGAAATAGCCGATTTTTTTGTTCAAGACTACCGAATCGAGATCTGATATCGGCAAATGATCCAAGAGCGTTTCCCATGGCCTTGCATAGATGGATTCGATATTCTTTCCCGACAGATCGGACGTTGCGTTCTCCTCTACAATTTGTGCCCATAAGAGCGACGCAGGCACAAATACGCCACACCGATAGGGCAGTTCATAGAAGAGGTCGGGCATGGCACAGTTGGGTATGATGGTCTTCAGATGTGGTGGTTTTTCGACGGCCGCGCAATATTGCACCCATCCATCGTACGAACTGCCAATCATTCCGATATTCCCGTTGCACCAGGGTTGCGAAGCAATCCACTCAATGGCATCGTATCCATCGGGGCCCTCTTTTACAAAAGGCTCAAAAGTTCCCTCCGATCCGAATCGGCCTCTGACATCCTGAATGGCAACCACATACCCGCTTTCAGCAAGAAATTGGTAGTGGGGAACCAAGCGCTCTTTCTGGTAGGGGGTTCTGATTAGAACAACAGGATATTGCGTCTGTTTAGCCGGCGGAAAAATAAAAACGGTAGAAAGCTTTATTCGATCCCTCATGGGAACCATAACCCTGTCGACAGGATGCGATGGCGAACATGCCGATGTGAGCAAAACGGCAATCAAACAGATAATCCGGGTCGGTTTAATTGTCTTGATTCGAATGATTCCAAGTAACAACGTAGTGGTTTCCATATACTGTTGCCGATAT
>CAYGID010000096.1:6684-7759 GCA_964349835.1 uncultured Bacteroidales bacterium
TTTTCAGGGTAGCTACTACTTTCTTTGCCATGGTATACGCTTATTTAATTTCTTTATGAACAGTAACCTTCTTAAGAATCGGATTGTACTTACGTCTTTCCATTCTGTCGGGGGTGTTCTTCTTATTTTTGGTAGTGATGTACCGTGACATTCCAGGGAGTCCACTCACTTTCTGTTCGGTACACTCCATAATCACTTGGATTCTGTTGCCTTTCGACTTTTTTGCCATAATTCTGATCCTCCGTTAAAATTTGATGAACCCTTTGGCTTCAGCATCTTTCAGGGCAGCCTCCAAGCCTTTTCTGTTGATAATGCGCAATCCTGCGGCAGAAACCTTCAGATTGATCCAACGATCTTCCGATTCAAGATACAACTTCTTAACAAAAAGATTCGGTTTGAACGTTCTTTTTGTCCTTCTTTTTGAGTGCGATACGTTGTTTCCAACCATCGCTACCTTTCCTGTAATTTCGCAAACTTGTGACATCGCTCTATTTTATTACTGCTTGTTCTTTTTCTAAATTCGGTGCGCAAAAGTCGCTATAATAATCGAATAAATCAAACATTTGCGTAAGTTTTTCTCCTTTGTTCTTCTATTTCTCTGTCTCAAAATTGAAGAATATTCTGCGTTTTTGCATTGTTCTCCTCCTCAATAAGTTGCAGGAGCATCTGAATGCCCCAAAGGGCTCCCCTGACGATGATTCTGGAACGGTCGCTCCCCAACAAAAAGCTTTTTGCCTGAACGCTTTGTGCCGATGCAACCGAAATCCAAACGGTTCCTACCGGCTTCTCCGGGGATCCGCCCGAAGGCCCAGCAATTCCCGAAATAGCAATTGCATAGTGCGAGGCCATCTTTTCACGAACTGCGGTGGCCATCGACTCAACCGTTTCACGACTAACGGCCCCTTTGGTTTCGAGCAGTCGGGTTGGAACTCCGAGAAGATGGGTTTTGATCTGGTTGTGATAGGCTACAATGCCTCCCATAAACCAGGCAGAGGCACCCGGTAGGGAGGTAAACCGATGGGCAAGATAGCCTCCCGTGCAACTCTCGGCTACCGAAAGGGTGGCTCCTTTTTCG
>CAYGID010000097.1:0-7434 GCA_964349835.1 uncultured Bacteroidales bacterium
TACCGCACCTGGCCCTCCTTTGGGGAGGTGATGGTAGAAAACATGGAGAGATTCCGTGATGCGGTGCTGCTCTATCAGGATGCCGTGCAACGCTACACCGATTCCATGCTGACCCTTCGCGACGGAAGGGTGCACATATCGCTCTCCGTACTCAGGGCTTCGCCCGCACCGGCTACCCTCCTGTTCGAAATACTCCGGCACTATGGATTTTCGCGCCATGTGCCGGCGCAAATCCTCACCTCATGGAACGGGCTTCCGGGGAAACAGTTTCTCAGTTCGACCCACCGTTTGGTGGCCGACCGCGACACACTTATTCTGGAGCGGAAGCCTGCCCCCTCTTCGAGGGTCTACTATCTGGAGGAGGAGAGCGGTAGTGTGCAACAACCGGTTGAGTGGGAGATGCAGGTATTCGACAAACCGGAGGAGTACACACCCTCGCCTCAACGCGGAGTGGTCTCTTTCGACCGCGATCGGCTCCAGTTCCCGCTTTTGCTTCGCCGCTGGCGGCAGGGCGACTATTTCATGCCGCTGGGTCTGCAATCCATGAAAAAATTGAGCGATTTCTTTACCGACCGTAAACTCTCGTTACCCGAGAAGGAGAGTCTCTGGATTCTGGCTTCGGGCGATGAGATTGTCTGGGTAGTGGGCCTTCGCATTGACCATCGGTTCCGGGTAACCGACGAAACCACCCGAATTCTCGAAATCAGGTACAACCCTTCACAATAATCTGGCATGAGCAACTTTTTTCGACTTTCGGCAGTGGTTCTCTTTCTTTTCTCAGCCCTGTTCGGGGCCGTGGCTCAACCTGTTGATTATGACAGCTGGTTTGAATCCAAAGCGCTTCGATTCGACTTTTCTATCGGAGGAAATGCCTCCAATCAGACGGTCTATGCCGGCCGAATGAGGGAGGAGACCTACTGGGCAGGCCCCCGCAACGGGTTGATCTCTCCCTTTGCCTATGGCGAGTATGCCTGCAGGGTTTCCGACAAAGCCACCGGCAAACTGCTCTGGTCTACCGGATTCTCCTCTCTGTTTCTGGAGTGGCGCACCACTGCCGAGGCCCGCACCACCTGGAGAGCATACCCCCACTCCCTCTCTTTCCCCTTTCCCAAAGCCCCCGTGGTATTTGAGCTGCTGCAGCGAAATCGCACCACCATGGCCTTTGAACCCCTGTTTAAAACCGACATAGACCCCTCCTCCAAGTTTATTGAGCGGGGAAAACTGAACGATTTTCGGGCGACCCGGCTTCAGTACAAGGGTGATCCCGCCAACCACCTTGATCTGGTCTTTGTGGCAGAGGGCTACAAAGCCGCAGAGCAGGCGCAATTTATTGCCGATGCAAACAAGTTTGTTGAGTACCTCTTTTCGGTGGAGCCCTACAAGCAACTTCGTAACCGATTTAATATATGGGCTGTAGAGGCAGTTTCGGCCGAAAGCGGAACCGACAATCCCGGACGTAACGAGTGGAAAAATACGGTACTGCACAGCACCTTCTACACCTTCGATGTGGAACGCTACCTCACAACTCCCGATTTCGTGGCCATCCGCGATGCGGTTTCTGAGACCCCCACTGATGCGGTGTATGTGATTGTGAACACCGATAAGTACGGCGGCGGAGGCATTTACAACTTTTACGGGCTCAGCACGGCCCACAATGATCGCTCATTCCCCGTTTTTGTACACGAGCTGGGACACAGTCTGGTGGGACTTGGCGACGAATATTATTCCTCTGAGGTGGCTTATCAGGACTTTTATAACCTCAAGACAGAACCTTGGGAGCCCAATCTCACCACTCTTGTAGATTTTGGGTCGAAATGGCGAAATCTGCTCAAACCCTCTATACCGATACCTACCCCCGACACCGACACCTATCGTTCGGGCACCGGAGTCTTTGAGGGTGGCGGCTATGTAGCTAAAGGGGTATACCGTCCGGCCTACAACTGCCGCATGAAGAGCAATGAGGCCGAGTTTTGCGAAGTTTGCAGGCAGGCTATCGAAAAGACCGTCAATTTTTACGCTCCGGCCAGGTAAAAAGCTGCGAGGCTGCGGTTCGGAGAATGGTAGCGGTAAGTATCGGGGGAACAGCAACCGCCTCCGATGCAAAAAAGGCACTAAGGGTGTTGGTTCGGTTCGACTCGGGTGGCGACGGCAACATAGTTCGCCTTGGCGGGAGGGTTTTCCCGGAATACAGGTTGAATTTTGTCATAGGCAGCGAGTAAGGGTTCTCTCATGTATATAACGCTGCAGAACGCCCTTTATTTTGTGCCGCTCTCTTTTTCAGTGTATTCGGATGCATTTTTTTTCTGCATCATCTTACGCAGATTGAGTAACCCATATCGCATCCTGCCAAGTGCCGTATTGATGCAGACATCGGTCTGTTCGGCAATCTCTTTGAAACTGAGCCCCACGTAATGGCGCAGGATAATCACCTCCCTCTGCTCTTCGGGCAGGGCGTTCACCATTTGCCGAATCCGCTGTCGCTCCTGATAGGAGATCCACCGCTCCTCGATGCTCTCCTGCGAATATTTCAACGAGTTGAACAACTCCTGACCGCACTCCGACTGGGGCAGGCAACGCATCTGTTTCTCATGCCGGTAACTGTCGACAATCAGGTTGTGTGCAATCCGGATCAACCATGCCAGAAAACGACCGTCTTCCTTATATTTTCCGTCGAGAACCGACCGGATGGCCTTCAGGAAGGTCTCCTGGAAGATATCATCGGCCAGCGTGTGGTTGCGGAGAGTAAAACGGATATAGTTGTATACCTTGGCCTGATAACGGGTAACCAAAATTTCCATTGAAGAGAGATCGCCGGCAACATAGGCGCGGAGGAGCTCCCGATCGGATGTGAGCATATTCATTACACTACGGTTTTTGATGGAAAGAGTGCGTAGATATGCTCCTATAGGCAGGCGGTTTTAGTGTGGAATGAAATGATTATTCAAAGTAAAGGTTTTTTCCGGTTTCTTCCAATGGGCTTCAAAAAATTATTACCGTCAAAAATGTCTACTTTTACAGCGCATTTACTCCATTCGAATTCTGTAATGACCTCACCCCTGCATATGGATGACTCAGGCGAAAATATCGTTGTTAAGGGAGCCCGGGTCAATAATTTAAAAAATCTGGATGTTGTGATCCCCCGCAACCGGTTTGTTGTGGTTACAGGCTTGAGTGGCTCCGGAAAAACGTCGCTGGCGTACGATACCATCTATGCCGAGGGGCAGCGCCGTTACGTAGAGAGTCTTTCGGCATATGCCCGCCAGTTTCTGGGCCGAATTCACAAGCCCGAAGTCGATTTTGTGAGAGGAATTCCACCCGCCATTGCAATTAATCAGCAGGTGAACAGCCGGAATCCCCGCTCCACAGTGGGCACGTCGACCGAGATTTATGATCATTTGAAGCTGCTTTTTGCCAGAATAGGTGTCACCTACTCGCCCGTTTCGGGTCAACCGGTAAAAAAACACTCGGTAACCGATGTGGTTGATGCCTTCACTCAGCTCCCGCCCGATACCCCGGTGGTCATTCTCTATCCGCTGCTCCGCCCTAAAGACAACCGTTTTTTGGCCTATCTCGAGATCTTGGCGCAGCAGGGCATTTCGCGTTGTGAGGTAAACGGGGTGATGTTTCGGGTAGAGGATCTTCTCTCCACCAAGCACCTCTTTTCGGCAGGCGATGAGGTATGGATTGCACTCGATCGGGTCAGGGTTTCCGATTCGGCCGATGTGTTGGCACGTGTGGCCGATTCGGTTCAGACCGCTTTTAATGAGGGGGGCGGATCCTGCTTTCTGCGAGTCTACGGGGCCGAAGCTACGGAGGTATTGGTTTTTTCGTCGCGTTTCGAAGCCGACGAGATGCTTTTTGAGGAGCCCAACGTACATATGTTTGCCTTTAACAATCCCTACGGAGCCTGTCCAAAGTGTCAGGGGTACGGCAAAGTGGTGGGAATCGACGAGAATCTGGTGGTTCCCGACCGTTCGCGCTCGATCTTCGATGATGCCGTGGTTTGCTGGCGCGGCGAGAGTATGAGTCGCTTTAAGCATGAGTTGATTCATGCCTCATCGAATTTGGGTTTGCCCATTCACCGGCCCTACGAAGATCTTTCGGAGGCGCATCGCAATCTGCTTTGGAGCGGGGATCCTACTTTTACGGGCATCTACCCCTTCTTTGAGATGCTTGAGTCGCAAAAATATAAAATACAATACCGGGTTATGATTGCCCGTTACAGCGGAAAGACCCTCTGTCCGGAGTGCAAGGGAGGGCGTCTGAAAAAGGAGGCCTCCTACGTTAAGATAAACGGGATGTCGATTTCTGAACTTGTGCAGATGCCTGTTGCCCGTCTGATGGAGTGGTTTACAGCATGGACTCCCGAACCGGCCCAAATAGGGGTGGCCTCGAGGCTGCTGCTCGAAATCAAAAACAGGCTCACTTATCTTGTCGATGTGGGATTGGGCTATCTTACGCTGAACCGACTCTCCTCAACCCTTTCGGGGGGTGAGTCGCAACGAATTAACCTCTCTACCTCTCTGGCAAGTAATCTGGCAGGGTCGCTCTATGTGCTCGATGAACCGAGTATCGGGCTTCACTCGCGCGATACGGAGCGGCTCATCGAGGTACTCAAGCACCTCCGTTCGCTGGGAAATACCGTTCTGGTGGTCGAGCACGACGAAGAGATTATGCGTGCTGCCGACCAGATTATCGACATCGGACCCTTGGCGGGCCGACTGGGCGGTGAGTTGGTCTTTCAGGGCACGGTGGCTCAGATGGGCGATGCCTCGCGCAGCCTCACAGCCGATTATCTTACCGGGCGGCGTATCATGGAAGCGCCCCGAATTCGTAGGCCATGGCGCAATTATATAGAGATCAGGGGTGCCCGCGAAAATAACCTGAAGAATCTCACGGTCAGATTTCCCCTCAGTGTGTTGTGTGTTGTGTCGGGGGTGAGTGGATCGGGTAAGTCGACTCTCGTAAAGAGCCTGCTCTATCCGGCACTTCAGCGCTATTATCTTGCCCCTTCCGAGCGGGCAGAGGCTGGTTTGCCGATAAGCGGCGACCTCGATGCCCTCGAAGGGGTTGAGTGCGTTGACCAGAATCCGATTGGCCGTTCGACCCGTTCGAACCCTGTTACCTACTCAAAAGCTTACGACGAAATCAGGAAACTCTTTGCCGAGCAACCTCATGCGGTAAAAACCGGATTGAAACCCACCCACTTCTCCTTCAATATGGAAGGCGGGCGGTGCGAGGAGTGTTTGGGCGAGGGAGTTATCAAGGTTGAGATGCAATTCATGGCCGATGTACTTCTCACCTGCGAGGCGTGCGGCGGCATGAAATTTAAGGAGGAGATTCTCGAAGTCAAATACCGCGACTGCTCCATTTACGATGTGTTGGAGATGACGGTTGAGGATGCCATCCTCTTCTTTTCGGCCCGCAAAGGGACCCTCGAAAAGAAAATTGTGGAGCGTCTTAAACCGCTCGAAGAGGTAGGCCTCGGCTATGTGAAGCTGGGCCAGTCGTCGAGTAGTTTGAGCGGGGGAGAGAGCCAGAGGGTAAAACTTGCCTCTTTCCTGGGCAAGGAGAAGGGAGGAAGCCCCACCCTCTTTATTTTTGATGAACCCACCACCGGGCTCCATTTTCATGATATCCAAACCCTGCTCAAGGCGTTCCATGCCCTTATTACCAAAGGGCACAGCGTGATTGTGATAGAACACCATCCCGATGTAATTCGTTCGGCCGACTGGGTAATAGACCTGGGCCCCGAAGGGGGAGAGGAGGGGGGAAGCCTGGTGTTCGAAGGCACTCCCGATGCACTACTTCTTGCCGATAAATCATATACTGCCGCAGCCATACGGCGGATGCGTCCCGTTACTTAAACCTTTTCTCTATGCAACCTCCACTATTACAATCTGTTCTTCACCTGCAGGAACCTTTGCAGAAACCTCTTGTTGAGAGGGTACTCCAGTTTGGTCAGGGAAACTTTCTCCGTTCGTTCTGCGGATGGATGTTCTCCGAAATGAACAAGAAACTGCATACCGATTTCGGCATTGTGATGGTACAACCCATCGCAGAGGGAAATATTGAAGCCTTCGATGCTCAGCAATGCAGCTACACCGTCTGTTTGCAGGGATATCAGGAGGGCAAGCCCTCAAAAACCAACTATCTCTGCAGGGCGGTGACCCGTGGGCTGAACCCCTTTACGCAGTACAACGACTTTTTGGCGCTGGCTCGTATGCCCGATTTGGAGTATATTATTTCGAATACCACCGAGGCCGGAATTGAGTTTTGCCCCTCCGACAAGTTTGAGGAGGCACCTGCCGTCTCTTTCCCCGGCAAGGTGACCCGCCTGCTCTTTGAGCGCTATAAAGCCTTCAACGGCGATCGCGAAAAAGGGTGGATTTTTCTTCCCTGCGAACTGATTGAGCACAATGGTACCCGTCTTCGTGATGCCATTTTACAATATGTAGATTTATGGCAATTGGGCAGTGAGTTCAGACAGTGGGTCGAAACCGAAAACTATTTTTGTAATACATTGGTCGATAGGATTGTGCCCGGATTCCCTGCCTCTCAGGTACCTATGCTTTGGGACGAGTTGGGCTACGAAGATCCGCTCTGCACCATGGCCGAACCTTTCCATCTCTGGGTGATTGAAACCACCCGCGACCTTTCTGAACGGCTTCCTTTCAGGCAGGCGGGCCTCAATGTGCTCTGGGTACCCGATGTAACCCCCTACCGCAACCGAAAGGTCTATATTCTCAACGGCATTCACACTGGCATGACCCCCATGGCCTGGCTGATGGGGCTCGAAACGGTTTCGGAGGCACTCAATGAGGAGCGCGTACAACGCTTTGTACAGAAACTGGTGTACGATGAGATTCTTCCCATGCTAACCCTACCGGCGGCCGAACTGAATGCCTTTGCCGAAGAGGTATTTCTCCGTTTCCGAAATCCCTTCCTGCGGCATGAACTTCAGGGGATTCTGCTCAACTCCGCATCGAAATTCAAGGCCCGGAACCTGCCTGTCATGCTATCGTATATCGAAAAGAGAGGCCAGATTCCCCCCATGATGTCGCTCTCGCTGGCCGCTCTGCTCTTCTATTTCAGAGGGATTCGGTTGCAACAAACTGTGGCAATCCGCGATACGCCCGAGATGAAAACACTTTTCGAAGGGTTGTGGAGTAGATGCGATGGTTCGCCCGATGCCTGCCGCGTGTTGGCAAAAGAGGTGTTGCAGAATCGCTCTTTGTGGAACTCCGACCTGAGTGTCCTCCCTAATCTTACCGAGAGAGTGGCCGGTCTGCTTGCTTCGATGTGCGAACGGGGCGTTGAAGCCACTTTGGAGCAGGAGTTAGCGTGACGTGTTACCAGATTGCCATTTCCCAAATAAAGCCATTAAATAGATAAAGCCATGGCCAGTTATTTACACATCCATAGCGGCGACGC
>CAYGID010000098.1:0-5884 GCA_964349835.1 uncultured Bacteroidales bacterium
TGATTCTATCACTTCCAAATTGGCCTTACGTACCGCCTCCGTATCAACCTTCATCAGTTTGCGGTCGTAGGTCATCAATCCGTTAACCTCTACCTCTACATCGGTGGTTTGGGTGTAAACAGCCCCGGAGAATCCTCTTTTTACAAAATCCTGCAGTTGTCGGGCATATTTAACATACTCGTCGGTCACCTCCTTTTCCGATTTAAACTGAACGTATCCCCAGTTCCGGTCGGAAGCCCACAGGTGACCCTCCTTGGCCAGTCCGATCCCGCCATACTCGCCCAACACATTCACCCGTTTTGCATCGAAAAGATACATGGCGGGGCCAGGGTAGTTGTGCAAGTCGACAATATGCCCGGTAGGGTAAAAATTACCGCCGCTGGCCGAATTCACCAGACGAGAGCGGTCGTACTGCATCGTCCACTCGGTAATTTCTACCGTTTTAAACTGACCCCAGGCCTCATTGAAAGGAACCCAAACCACTACAGAGGGGTTAGAGTAGCAGAGATCCATAATCTCTTTCCATTCGCGACGGAAGTTGGCCTCCGACTCGGGCGAACGATGAAACTCCAGTCCGTCGAAGTAGCGTTGATTGATCCAGGAGGGCGAATTGTCGCCGCTGGGCATATCCTGCCAAACCAAAACACCCAGTTTATCGGCATGGTAATACCAACGGGCGGGTTCAACCTTCACATGCTTTCTGATCATATTAAAACCCAACTCCTTGGTCTTTACAATATCGAACGCCAATGCCTCATCGCAGGGAGCCGTATACAAACCATCGGGCCACCATCCCTGATCGAGCGGACCAAAATGGAAATAGGGTTTGTTGTTAAGAAACATTCTTTGAATGCCCGATTTATCGGCAGCCATCGAAATCTTACGCATGCCAAAGTAGCTGGAGGCCTTATCGATGGCAACTCCCGAACGGAATAGCGTAAGATCCATGGTATACAGAAAGGGGCTCTCGGGGCTCCAGAGTTTAGGAGAGGGCACCGGGAGGGTGACGGGCTCTCCGGGCACCGTTCTGGCCTCGGCCACCACCTTGCCCTCCTCCTTTACCTGCACAAGGAGAAAGTCGGCCGTCCCTTTTACCTTGGGCTCCACACGAATGGTTCGCTGATCGATATTGGGAACCGAAACCACGCCCTCGAGATAGCTGTCGGAAACCGGCTCAAGCCATACCGTTTGCCAGATTCCGGTAACGGGAGTATAAAAAATCCCGCCCGGATTCTTAACCTGCTTGCCACGAGGTTGAAAGCCGTCGTTGCTGGGGTCGAACACACTCACTACCAGTGTCTGCGCACCTTTTTGCAGGCAAGAGGTGATGTCGAACGAGAAGGGGGTATAGCCTCCCGTGTGACCACCCACCTTAATGCCGTTTACAAAGACCTCCGACTGCCAGTCGACTGCCCCGAAATGGAGCAACACCCGTTTCCCTTTCCAGCCTGAGGGCACTGTGAAGGTGCGTTTATACCAGAGGCGTTTCTCTTTACCAACCGTTTTTTGCACGCCCGAAAGCGATGATTCTACGGCAAAGGGAACCAATATGCTCCCTTCGTAGGTATCGGGAATCACACCGGGATTCACAATGGCATAACTCCAGAGGCCATTCAGATTTACCCAGTCGGCTCTCTCCAGCAGAGGCCGGGGATACTCCTGCCACACAGTTTCGGGAGTGATCTTCTCGGCCCAGGCGGTCTTGATTTTATCGCCGGCAGGCTTCCATTGAGCCGAAGCACTCACTAACAAAAGATTACAGAAAGAAAAAAGCAATACACTACGAAAAATGGCCCTCATAAAACAGTCTTTAAGATCAGATATTAGCGGCAGAAAATGTGCTGCCACGGCAACAGACACGCCGTCACAACCGCGCTTCAGGCGAAATTAGTAAACATTTTTGGTTTATCTTCGCCGAACCGGGAGGTTTGCACGAACTACCTCCCTTTCTGTATTATGCCTCACAAATGTCTTGTATGGAACAACCCGATATTCTGATTTGTGCCTGCGCGGTGCGCCACCTCACCGATTCGGTGGCCGTACGCTCCCTGGCGGCTTCGGCAAAAGCGGCAGGCCTCACAGTTGAGATCATTGCCGACCTTTGCCAAGCTGCCGAAAAGGCTCCGGAAACCGTTACCGGAAAGATAGTAGCTGCTTGTTTGCCAAGAGCCGTTCAGTCGCTCTGTTACAAAGCAGGCCACACCCCTCAACAAACAATCGATCTCCGGACACGCCCGTTGAGCGAGGCATTGCAGAGCCTCCGAATTGAGCGAGGTGGAGATCCCGACAGTATCTCTCTGCCCCGATATGAGAGCGAGTGGGTTCCCTGGTTTCCCGTAATCGACCGTGACCGCTGCACCAACTGTGGAAAATGCGTAGAATTTTGCATGTTCGGAGTCTACCGTTTCGACTCGCTGGTGGAGGTTGCCCTACCCGAGAACTGTAAAACCGACTGTCCTGCCTGTGCCCGTATCTGTCCCGAAACGGCCATCATCTTTCCAAAACATATCAAATCGCCCATTAACGGTGGCCTCGAACAAGAGGAAGAAACGGGACTCGATCCGTCGGCACTCTACGCACAAAAAGATCTTTACCAAAAGTTGGCCTCACGCCGACAACCCAACGGAAACCTCACCCGCGAATAAACTTGCAAACCCCTCGTCTCACCGAAACAGAACCTATGTCTGTAACCTCAGCACTTCAAGTTTTCACCCCCGCACTGCGTCTCCTCAAAGAGTGTCCTCCCCGGCTGGTCTGGAAATTTGCATACACCTTCGGTTTTAAAAGCGCTTTGAATTTCAGAAAGTTCGAAAAAAGGCTGGCCCGTGGCGAACCTTTCTTTCCCGCCTTTCTCATGATCTCGCTCACCAACGTGTGTAATCTTGCCTGCAGGGGGTGTTGGGTATCTCAAACCAAACCTGCCAGATACCTTACCGCCAAACAATTCAACGGAATCATTACCACCGCCAAGAAGAGAGGCTCTTGCTTCTTCGGGCTGCTGGGCGGAGAGCCCTTTATGTATGAACCGCTTTTTGAGGTTATAGAAAAACATCCCGACTGCTATTTTCAGATCTTTACCAACGGCACAACCATCACCTCGGCGATGGCCCAAAAAATGCGAACACTAGGCAATATCTCGCCGTTGGTGAGTATCGAGGGGCTCGAAACCGAGAGTCGACTGCGCCGTGGCAAAGAGGATGTTTTTGGCCGCTCCCTGCGCGGATTGGAACACTGTACCGAGCAACGACTCATCACGGGGGTTGCCGCCAGCATCGGCAAGAGCAACTTCGAGGAGCTGGTAAGCGAGGAGTATTTGCAATTTTTGGCCAAAAAAAGGGTTCACTATTTGTGGTACTACATCTACCGCCCTGCCGGGCCCGACCCCAATCCCGCAAATGCACTTAGCACAGAGCAGATTCTGGCACTCCGACGCTTTATTGTGGAGCAGCGAACCAAGGCGCCCCTTATAATTATTGAAACCTACTGGGATGCCCTCGGGAATGCACTGTGTCCCGGGGCTATGGGCATCAGCCACCATATTTCGCCCGAAGGTGCGGTAGAGTTCTGCCCCCCCATACAGTTTGCGGCCGAAACTCTCAACGAGGAGGGCTCTAATCTGGAGGAGATTTTTGCCCAATCCACATTTTTGGCAAACCTCCGAAAGTTAACCGCCGCAACCACAAGAGGGTGTATTCTCCTGGAACAACCCGATGCGCTGCTCCGATTTATGGAACAAGAGGGTGTTCCCGACTCATCGGCCCGAGGTTCTGCATACAAGGAGCTTGCCGCCATGCAGTGCCTGAGCGGACACCACATTCCCGGCAAAGAGATTCCCGAAAAGAATCCCTTCTACCGGTTCGCGAAAAAATATTACTTCTTTGGATTTGGCGCCTATGGATAACAAGGCTATATCTACCTGCGGAACACACGACAACCGGGTTCCTCCTTCCGATGCGGAAAGGAGCTCGATTGTGGCGAATATTGAGTCCTTCATGGGTGAGAAACGGGTACTTCCCCCTCTCTCCATGGAGGAGTTACAAGATTTTTCGCGCGAGTTCCGTGAAATAAACCAACTGCCCGATCTTTGGCACGATTGGATCATGGTACATATTAACAATACCCTTTGGAAGGAGATTGTAGCATCGGTACCCTTTGAGCGCAAAATTCTACTCATGCCGCAATGTCTGCATGCCGAGGGAAAGTGTACTGCCGGGTTCGACCAGTTTGGACTGCTCTGCAAAAAATGTAATGCCTGCTCCATCGGATTTCTTGAAGAGGAGGCCGAGAAATTGGGGATGATGTGCGTAGTGGCCGAGGGTTTTACCCCTGTAGTGGGGCTGATTGAGAGCGGCCAGATTGAGGCCGTAATCGGAGTGGCCTGCCTCGACTCTTTAGAAAGGGCCTTCCCCTTGTTGGTGAACCATGCTATCCCCGGAATTGCTATCCCGCTCAACTGCAACGGATGCAAGGCAACAACGGTCGACATGGAAATTGTAAGCAGAGCCATCGGATTAAAAGATGGCAGCGTTGCCCGCCCCATGGATCTGGATCTGATTAAAGAGAAGGTGCAAAGCTGGTTTACGCCGGCCTCGCTCGACTCTTTGATGGGGCCGACCGGGCACCATACGGCCCGTCTTGCGCGCGGCTGCCTGACCGGCGAGGGTAAACGGTGGCGCCCCTATTTGGAGGCGGCTGTATACATGACCTTAAGCGGGAAGACAACCCCTCCCCCTTTTGTGATGCAAACCTCAGTTGCCATTGAGTGCTTTCACAAGGCCTCACTGGTACACGACGACATTGAAGACAAGGATGACTTCAGATACGGAGCCGAAACCTTGCACAAACAGTACGGCGTGCCCGTGGCATTGAATGTGGGCGACTTTTTGCTGGGTGAAGGGTATCGCCTCATTGTAAACTGTATGCCCTCTTTGGGAGGTTCCGAAAACGAAGAACTGAATACTACCCTGCTGATGAAGCAGGAGCTGATGAAAACCGCCACCGAAGCCCACTGCGCACTCTGTGCCGGACAGGGGCTCGAACTCGACTGGATGAACCACCCGCGTGTTATCTCGCTCGATGAGGTGTTAGAGATTTTCCGCCTCAAAACCTCTCCGGCCTTTGAGGCAGCCATCGATTTCGGGGCCATCGCCGCGGGAGCCGGGCCTCAACTGCGTGCCGCGCTCAAAAATTACTGTACCGCTCTGGGGGTTGCCTATCAACTGCACGACGACCTCGAAGACTTTACTCAGGGCGATGGCCATCACTTGCGCCCTTCGGCAGTGCTTGCGGCCCTCTTTGAGATATTGCCCGATAAGGAGTCGGCCGCCGCTCTCCTCAAGGCCGGGCAACCCTCTGCGCTATTGGCCGAGCCATCGATGCAACCCAAAGTTGAACAGGCAGTGAGGCGCATCAGGCAGATGTACGAACATTACCGCAAGGCCACCATCCGTTCGTTACGCGATGTGGAGAACTCCGACTTAAAACGTTTCCTCTTCAGGGTCACCGGAAAGATTCTCAAATAGCCCGCATAATGCCTCCTACCGAACATCCTGAACAGCCGAAACATCCTGAGCAGCCGGAACGTCGCAAACAGCACGAGCGTACGGTGCACTTTAAACGGAAAAGTGGCCCCCATTCTCTGTCGGAGGCGCTGCTCGACCGTCTCTCAAGGGGAGTTTCGCGCCTTTCGGACGAGGCTTCGCAAAAGATTTCGGGTTTTATTCTGGGGCAACGAACCCCCGAAGGCCTCTTTGTGAATAAGGCAGGCGTGCCCGACCTCTACTATCACCCCTTTGCGCTCTCCTGCGCCATTGCGCTGAATGCCTACCCCGAACTTGCCCCGATTAAGAGATATCTCTCGCAGCAGAAACTGCACGAACTCGAC
>CAYGID010000098.1:5984-7378 GCA_964349835.1 uncultured Bacteroidales bacterium
TGGGATTAGCCGAAACCACCGGTTTCAGGCCCTTCGATGGCACAAAGTTGCAGGAGCTGCTCACCCCTTTCCGTGTTGCGGACGGAGGTTGGTCGAATCTTCCGCAGGCCCGATCGGCATCGGCCAATGCCACCGCGGCGGCCCTCTGTGTAACCAGGCTCCTTGGGACACAACCCCACCCTCAGGATATTGAAGCACTCCGAGCACTGCAAGACCACTCAGGAGGCTTCCGGGCATCGACCGGGTCGCCCCTGCCCGACCTCCTATCTACAGCCACGGCCCTCTTTGCCCTCGATCTGTGCGGTGAAGCACCCCTGTTTCCTGCCAAAAGCTTTATTCAAGACCACTGGTGCAACGACGGAGGCTTTTGCGGTACAATTCTTGAGGAGGAAACCGATAGCGAATATACCTTTTATGGTCTGCTCGCCCTAGGCTCATGCCCAACCCTCTAATGCTCAGGCATTCCAATTTACCGACCTGCCGGTTTTACCACAACCCCATGAACACAAAAGCCAAGCCAACCTCATTGTCTCTCCTTGAATGCCTGAGCCGCCTCGAGAGCGAACTCTTGGTGCAACGGCAGGAGGATGGCACTTGGGAGGGAAGGCTTTCGTCGGGAGCCGTCTCTACCGCAACAGCGCTGGTTGCGCTCCGCTGTATGGATGCCGAAAAATATACCCCTCTCATTGAAAAAGGATGCCAATGGCTCGAGCAGACCATGCTCCCCGAAGGAGCTTGGGGCGATACACCCGAAAGCAGAGCCAACCTCACGGCTACCCTCCTTTCGGTTGCTGCCCTGCACGCCTGCGGTCGAACACCCGAACCAGCACTTGCCTTCATTGAGAAACAGTTTGGAGGGCTCTCCGATAAGGCCATCATCCGCGGGGTACTCTCCTATTACGGCACCGATCTCACCTTTTCGGTACCCATTCTGCTGATGTGCTCCATCACTGGTTTCATCAGCTCCTGCAGGCAGGTGCCCCGCTTCCCGTTCGAACTGTCGCTCTTTCCGCAAAAAATGTTTCGTCTGCTCCGTTTGCCCGTAGTAAGCTATGCCATCCCGGCTCTGATTGCCGTGGGTATATTACGACACAAACAGGATCGCGCAAAATGGTTCTTCGCCCTACGCGAAAAGGCGGTTGAACCCAGTCTGAGGGTCTTAGAAAAACTCCAACCCTCCAATGGCGGCTTTCTGGAGGCACCTCCGCTCACCGCATTTGTGGCCATGAGCCTGGTTACATCGGGATACAGAGACCATCCCGTAACCCGGCGGGCCATTGCCTATCTGGCCACTGCGGTTCGCACCGACGGCTCCTGGCCCATCGACATTAACCTGAGCCAGTGGGTAACCTCATTAGCCATCAAAGCATTAGGAACCGAAAAGGCACAGCACG
>CAYGID010000099.1:0-5586 GCA_964349835.1 uncultured Bacteroidales bacterium
GGCTTATGTGTTGTCGAACGAAAGAGCCATTAGCCACAAGGGTAAGATTACATACCTCCCGATTTATGCGATGATGTTTCTGTAGGATTCGTTCCGAAAATTTTTAGTCCTTGTAGAAGGCGGCGAATTTGGCAAAGGTGGTTTCGAAGGCTTCGTTGACTTGGGGTGCGAGGTTTTCGCGCGCGGGGAAGGGTTCTTCGTGTTTGTAGGGGTAGGCAAAATGGTCGATGTCGACGCGGATGGGGATGTCGCGTTTGCGCCCTTGTAGGGTGGAGGCCACTTCGTAATAGGGGATCACAGAGTCGTTTTCGAGTGCGATGGCGTAGATGCGGCCTGCTAGACGCCGGAAGGCTGCTTCGCGTGCATCGCACATTTTGTTGTAGTTGAGGAGGCTTAAAAAGTTGTACCCTTCGGGATGTTGTTCGGGCTCCAGAAGGAAGTGGCGTAACCAGGGGTCTTGGGCAAGGTGTTGGTCTAAGTAGCGTAATATGTATTGGTCGAGCGCCTGTTCGGTTTCGCTGTCCATGATGGCCTTGTTGATGGGGGTCATCCGGCTGAAGGCTGCTCCACTGCAGAAGAGGCAGAGTTTCGACGCCTCGAAGTGGCCGCCCGGATTGGTCATGAGCAGGGTTTGGGCCAAGAGCCCCCCGATGGAGTAGGCAAAGAGATGAAAGCGGGTTGTGGTGCTGAGCATGGGGTAGAGACCCTGTTGGCTGTTCTCGATGAATTGCACTACGTCGTGGTAGCTTTGTAATCCCGACCAGAGAAACCGCTGGGGGTTGGTTTGCAACCGGATGCTGATGGCGGCATTTACAAACGATGATGCGTAGATGCCCGGGCACTGCGCCACGCGCTTTTCGCTCTCGGCAAACATGAGGTGTCGGTCGCTCCAGGCCAGCGGTGCCCGATTCATGTGGAAGGCCATGGGAAAGAGCACCACCGCCTTTCCGGTGTGTTTGGCAAGGTATTGGGCCCATGGATAATATTTTTGCCACGATTTTTCGTTGAACCCGTGAAACAGTAGAATGGCCTCCTGCGTGGGCTTCTCTTGGGCAGGATTTTCTGCGCCGTGCTTTTCTGCGGTGGGCTTCTCTGCGGTGGGTTGGAAAATGTGGATTCTAAACTGTTGGTTCTCTTCGAGAAGGGCATCGTGCCCTTTTAGTAAGGCATCGGCATTTTCCGTACAGTGACTCTCTTTGGAGGCAGCGCCGTCGGGGTCGTTAGTAATACCTTCCTTGGTGGCAGTGCTGTCGTGGTCGTTAGTAATACCTTCCTTGGTGGCAGTGCCGTTGTGGTCGGCAGCAAGCAGCTTCTCCTCGAGGGTCAGGTTGTGTTGTGCGCAGTGGTGCACAGGGCTTCCCGGCAGGATGTGGCAATGCGTGGAACGGAAATCGATATTGTAGACCCGAACGTCGGGGTTTGGCGAAATCTGCGGGGGTTGGGTGGTTAGGCTGTTTCGGAGGTTCTTATAGAGTTCTAAATATTGCATGGTGGTGGGCTTTATGTGGGAGGGCCCTGCTAAAACCTGACCGTGGGCTTGAGGTGGGAGAGCCTTATTTCGACTCAAGCCTTCCGAGCAGCGTGTCGCGGTAGTTGGCGCCTATCGGTAATTTAACGCCCGACAAGCTCACTAAATTGCCCTCCAGGGTCTCTAAAAAGCGGAAAGAGATGATATACGACTTATGAATCCGCATAAACTCATGCGAAGGTAGTTGTTCTTCAAGATCTTTCAAGGAGTAAAGCGCGGTAATCTTTTTGTGCAGGGTGTGAAAGGTAACATACTCTCGTTGCCCCTCAATGTAAATCAAGTCGGCAAAATTGATTTTGTACAGTTTGTGGTCGGCCCTCACCACCAGATAGTCGGGGGTCATGTTGGTGAGCCTGGGCTCCTGTTCACGTTCCTGTTCGCGTTCCCGTTCGCGTTCTGCTTCGGTCGCTGAGGTGGCTGAGCCTGAACCCGCTGCTGCAGCCGGCGAAGTTATCGCTGCCGCTGGTGGAGCCCCTGCCCTGGCTGCCGCCAAAGCCGCTGTTGAGGCCGGCGAGCCCGGAAGGGGAGAGAGGCGGCCGAGGGCTTTGTTAATGGCCTGAAGAAACCTGGGAAAGGCAATAGGTTTCAGCAGGTAATCGGTGGCTTCGAGGTCGTAGCTCTCAAGGGCATATTCGGAGTAGGCCGTTGTAAAGATAATCTGAGGCCTGTAGGTGAGTGTTTTCACCAGATCGAGACCGGTGAGGTCGGGCATCTGGATATCGATGAGCAAAATGTCGATCTGTTTTGTCTGCAGCACCTGCAGGGCCGCGAGTCCGTTCGAACACTCTCCCTCCAGCACCAGTGCCGGCATCTTCTGAACATACTCCCTCAGGAGCTTGCGAGCGGGATGTTCGTCGTCGACAATCAGTACCCGGAAAATGGGAAGAGGAGAAACCATAAATTATTCACCATTAATGAGTTTGTTGGTCCAATCGGCAAGCGAGGAGGGCAAGCTGAGTAATCGGTTGGTTTGTTTGAGGTTGTTCATTGAGTAGCGTATGCTGAGGGTGGGTTCGAATTTGGATGTGTAAACCGCCAGGCTTTTTCCACTGATTCGATTTTCGGCTTTTACTTCTATCGGTATAATCTGTGCTCCCTGTTGGAGGAGGAAGTCGACTTCGGCTCTGTTTTCTGAACTCCAGTAATAGGGCAGGCCATCGGATTGTGGAACAAGGGCCTGCAGTATGGCATTCTCGGCTAAGGCTCCTTTGAACTCAACATATCCGGCGTTGCCCGATAAGATGACTTCGGGTGAGAGTTTGGCCAGCCGTCGCAGTATACCACAGTCGAATGCGTACACTTTGAAGGCCGATAAATCCTTATAGGCGCTTAGAGGAATGCCGGGTTTCGCCACATTGAACACTCGATAGATCAATCCTGCCTCTTCTAGCCAAAGCAATGCATCCTCGTATTCACGCGCACGGGCACCGGTTTTGATCACTTTGTAGAGGAATTTTCGGTTTTCTTTGGCTAGTTGAGAGGGCAGCGAATTCCATAAATTTTGGATTCGTGCAATATCAACCGGGGCTGCATATTTTGAAAAATCGAGTGTGTAAAGGTCCAGGATAGTTTGTAAAATATTTTCGACGGTTTGCATTCCTTCGTTTCCGAGTAGTGCCGTAACCGCTTCGGGCATGCCTCCACATATAAGGTAACGCTTATATTCAATGGCCAATTTGTGCAGAATGATTTCGGGTAGGGGCTCAATCTGTTTCAGGCTGTTGACATAGGAAAATGTTTGAGGATCCGAAGCGCGCAGAAATTCTTTAAAGGTTATGGGGTACATCCGGAGAAGCTGGACTTTTCCGACCGGAACCGACATTTTTTTCTTGCGAACCGCTACGCCTAATAACGAGCCTGCAGCAATGACGTGATATTGAGGGGCCTCTTCGCAAAAGTACTTTAGGCTGTTGAGAGCCCCTTCGCACGCCTGTATTTCGTCGAATATCAGGAGTGTCTTTCCCGCTTCGATGGGTACATTAGTGAATAGGGAGAGTTCTTTAAGAATGCGCTCTATCTCTTTCGTTTTTGCGAAGACTTCGGCCAATTCCTCTGTCTTGTCAAAATTGAAGATGGCTACATAATCGAAACAGGTTCGTCCAAACTCCTCCATGACCCAACTCTTTCCGGTTTGGCGTGCTCCTTTTAACAGGATAGGTTTGCGAACCTCCCGCTCTTTCCATTGCTTGAGCTGCTCGATGATATCACGTTGAATTTTCATGCAAACACCTTTTATGTGCAATTTATGTGTAAATAATCACATTATTCGTACGAAACATTGGCAAATATAGGAAAAATAATGCTCTAGTGCTCTAATGCTCTAGTGCTGCGCTGGCGCGCGAGTGATGCAGTGATTTGGAGATTAGACAATTTGGAGATTTGGAGATGTGACGATTTGGAGATGTGAAGATTTGGAGATTTGAAAATTTGATGAAGGGATAATGATTACTTGTCAATGCGCTTGCACTAGAGCTCCAGAGCACTAGAGCATTAGCCATTAAACTTCAGTGTGAGTTCCGTGCGGAACCGATTTTCGGATGGTTCTATGCTGAGGGTATATTGGTTGGGAAAGGTGAGTTCGAGGCGTTGTTTGACGTTGCCGATGCCTACACCTCCGGTTCGGCTGGTGGGGCCAGTGGGGGAGGCGGCGCTGGTGGAGCCAGTGGAGCCAGTGGTGCTTGTTGTGCCTGTTCGGGCGGTGAGGAGGGGGGCTATGCTGTTTTCGGTTACGAAGTGAAGTGTGTTGTGGCTCAAGGAGAGTTCGATGTGGATGTATCCCTCTTTGTTGGCTTCTATGCGGCTGTGTTTGAAGCAGTTTTCTATGAAGGGCTGGAGGATCATGGGGGGGATTAGGGCGTGGGTTTGCTCAATCTGTTTGATGAAGGTCACGTTGCGGCTTTCGCCAATGCGCATTCTCTGAAACGAAAGAAAGTTTTCGATGTATTGTATCTCTTTTTCGACCGGCACCTTTTCGGCCAGGCAGTCGTCGGTTACGTATCGGAGCATGGCCGAGAGATGGAGGATGCTTTCGGGGGCATTCTCGTCGCGGGTGTAGACCATGCTGTAGATGTTGTTGAGGGCGTTGAAGAGGAAGTGGGGGTTGATTTGCGATTTGAGGAAGCGCAGTTCCATCTGGCTTTTTTCGTATTCGAGCCGCTCTGCCTTTTGGGTCATCTCTTGGGTCTTGGCGGTGGAGTGCTCGATGGTGGCCATGAAGTAGGCGGCTCCCAGCAGGATGGTCGACTTGAAGATGGGGTAGATGAGTTGGTTGTTGCGCGGTAATTCGTTGACCACTACATGGTCGAAAACCCATATTTCAATGGTCACGGTGCCCCAAGTCATCAGAATCAGGATGAGCGAGGAGAAGAGAATGTAGGCAAACTGGTTACCTTTGTCGAGGTATCTGGGAATCAGCACTTTCTTGGCCAGCAGGGTAATCAGAAGCATGCCCGAAACCGCAAGAGCCGACAGGATAACCGATGCCTTTACGTCGTAACGAGAACCTCCCACGAAAAGGAAAATATAGATGCCTACCCAAACCAGCAGATCCATGCTGTGGCGTTTTAAGGTATGCAGAAGTGCGGTTTTTGCCATACGCAGTTTTGGAGTTTGTTGGCAAAAGTAGGTGGAGGGTTTCACGATTTCTATTTTTTTCAATCAACGTTCGGCTTTTATCAGCAAATGGATTCAAGTTTGCTGCTTACTCAAGTTTCGCAACTAATTTGTTTGTCACCATTCACCATTTACCATTCACCATTAACCATTTGTGCGACGCGCTCTGTTTTGATTGAGATTCTCTGCAATTTGGTTGAATTTTTTTGGGTGCTCTGCAGCACTGCCTCATTTTTGCACATCTTTTCGGGGTTATGAAAGACCCCTCTTTGTTGTAAACAAAAATAATCAATTCATGAATAGCATGTTGCCAAGATGTTTCCATTTAGCCATGGTTCTCCTGTTTCTGTGTGTTCCGGGTAAGAATATTGCCAGAGGAGCCACGAGCGGCGCCGATGCGGTGCGGTTTTCTCCTGCAGCAGAGGCCGCAGCCGATACGTTGCGGC
>CAYGID010000099.1:5686-7098 GCA_964349835.1 uncultured Bacteroidales bacterium
GCCGATGCGGTGCGGTTTTCTCCTGCAGCAGAGGCCGCAGCCGATACGTTGCGGCTTTCGCTCGATGAGGCCGTTGAGATGGCGGTCAAAAATAATAGCTCTCTGCGGGTGGCTCGGCGCGAGATTGAGAAGTCGGAATGGGCCCGTAAGGAGAACCGGGCCGCTTTGTTGCCTGCGGTGTCGGCTACGGGCGCCTATAATCGGGTGGTGAAGAAGCAGGTTATGGCGCTTACGATGGGCGGCGAAACTACCCGTATTGCGGTGGGTACGGATAACTCTTACTATGGTGGTTTTAATTTTTCGCTGCCGCTGATTGCTCCAACTGCCTGGGAAACGGTTAAGAAGGCCGAACTCGACATGGAGGCTGCCGTTGTGGCGGCTATGGTGTCGGAGAATGCTCTGGTGCAGCAGGTTCGACAAACCTATTTTGGTATTTTGTTGGCACGTGAGTCGAAACGTGTGTTGCAGCAGGCTTACGATCTGGCGCTCTTTAATGCCCGGATGGTGGAGCAGAAGTTTGAGAAGGGGGCGGTTTCGGAATACGATAAGTTGCGTGCCGAGGTGAGGGTGAAAAACCAAAAGCCTCCTCTGGTGGCGGCTCAACTCTCCGAAGAGCTCTCCTGCATGAAGTTGCGGGTGCTTCTGGGCGAGGATCCTGAGAGCCCTATCGCCTTTTCGGGTTCGATTGGCGATTATGCGAAGGAGATGGTGGCTGTTGCCGGTTATGCGAAGGAGATGGTGGTTACCGATTCGGGTTCGCTATTGCAAGGAGTCGATAAGAATCCTGAACTGCTGGCGCTCGAAACCCAAAGCCGGTTGTTGTTGCAGTCGGAAAAGATGGTTAAGGCGGCTTATCTGCCTACGCTTTCGGCCTCGGGCAACTATCAGTGGACCTCTCTAAACGACGATTTTAAGATTGGCAGCTATCGTTGGACCCCTTATAGTACGGTGGGGCTCTCTTTGAATGTTTCGCTGTTCGACGGGGGGCAGAAGTCTATGCGGCTTAAGCAGCTTCGGTTGTCGCGTGAGAGTGTCGACGAGCGGGCCGGGGAGTTGCAACGCGGGCTGAATCTGGAGGTTCGGGGCGCCCTGATGAGCATGCAGAATGCGCTCGAGGAGCTTGAGTCGAACCGGGCCGGTGTTGAAGGGGCCGAGAAGGCTTACACTATTAGTTCGAAGCGCTACGATACGGGTGCCGGCACGCTGCTTGAGCTGAACGATTCGGAGATGACCCTCACGCAAAGCAGATTGGCCTACCAGCAATCTATCTACAATTATATGATGGCAAAAACCGCTCTGGAGAAGGCTTCCGGGGAGTATACAAATCTTTATGAATCTAATAATTAAATCATTTCGTATGAACCGGGCATGTATTTCTCAATACACAAACTTTCATGAACATAATCAACATG
>CAYGID010000100.1:0-7066 GCA_964349835.1 uncultured Bacteroidales bacterium
TTCCTTTGCTCATACCATTGATTATAGCGCCTTTATAGATTTTGTGCAATGGGAAATACAATCTTAATTGAAACACGGGCTAAAGGAGGAAAGCCCGTGTTCCGTAGAAGGAGGGTAGAAATGGAAGTAAACGCTGTAAATATTTTACCACCGTTGTTTATTTCGCACAATATGCTAAAATGTATGCTATGGCAAGGTATAAAACAAAGTTACCCACGAAACAACGTACCTGGTCTATCACCGAGCCCGCCATTGAACGCCTGGCTATTATGCAAAAAAGAACAGGTATGCAGACTGGACAGATTGTTAGCTTTGCGATTATCGCCCTGGATAATGGTCTTACCCGCTCTGATTATGTGACGGGGCTACTCCAGGCTGGCGAAATCAATCTGAAACAAGCCAAGGAAGGGTGGGGCATATAATGGCTATTACTGCAAAGGCTATCGTAGACCCAGCGACTGGCAGGTTCCTGGTCGGCAACCCTGGGGGTGGAGCTCTCCGTAAGGGAGCTGGCGATAAGACTAATAACTACGATACTAAAAAACAACGCTCTATGATCCGCGATATGATGGACACGAAGTTCGACGCGGAGATTGAGATTATCAAAGATGACGGCACTATCGAGAAAACTACCTGGCTCTCTATCCTGGGAGATATGATGGTGCAAATGTCCGTTATGGGTCAAGCAAAGTACCCCACGGTTCGCTTACCTGACGGAGAGGTTATCCCTGGTCGTGCTGTTGTATCAAAAGACGACGATTGGTTCAAAAACGCCCTGCGCTTTTGGCGCCAATGGCAGCCGCCTGAAATTACCGTCAAACACGAGGACACCGTTCTTATTTCGTTTGACCTCGGCGTGCCCTTCAAAACATACGAGCAGCTTATGGACGCGGCAGATGATAAAGCCTCCCATAATATAATTGACCTGGAATCACCACCTAAACTATTGGAGGATAATGGCGGAAATCAAAGTTAATCTGTCCGACCTGGTTACATTCACAGCGCGACAAGAGGTCGCCTGGCTCTCTATGCTCGAAAAGAAATATACGTTATATGGCGGCGCTCGGTTCGGCGGTAAGTCCTTTTTCTTGCGCTGGGCGCTTATATCTTGGTTGATTCTCCAGGGTATGCGTGGTCATAAGAACGTCCAGGTCGGTCTGTTCTGTAAAACATACTCCGAGCTTGAGGATAGACATATCCCAAAGTTTAGTCAAATGCCCGCCTGGTTAGGGACATTCTCCGACAGCCAAATCTATGGTTTGTCTTTCCGCCTCCACGAACGCTACGGGGGCGGTATTATTATGCTCCGTAACCTGGATAAAGGGTCTGACCGCTATAAGTCTGCAGAGTTCGCAGCCGTAGGTATTGACGAGTTGACCGAGTTCGAGGCTGACCAGTTCCTGATTCTGATTGGCTCCCTCCGCTGGATTGGTATCGACCACTGCCCGTTTATCGCAGGTTCTAACCCTGACGGTATCGGCAACGAATGGGTCAAGGCTTGTTTTATTGATAAGGATTATTCAAGCCAGCAGCTATCAGGACTAAAGCCTCTGGCTGACCAGTTCAATTTCGTTCGCTCCTTGGCTACGGATAACCCGTACTTGCCTAAAGAGTATTACCAGATTCTGGACGCCCAGCCCCCTGCCCGCCGCCGTGCCTGGCGCGATGGCGATTGGAGTGTAGTACAGGGAGCCGCCTTTCCAGAGTTCTCTACGGATATACACGTCAAGAACCTTAATGAGATTCCCGATCTCAACTTTGAGAGCTTTATCCCTTATACGTTCCCACGGTTCCAAGGTATCGACTGGGGTATCGCCCGCCCGTTCGTCTGTCTTTTTGGCGCAATCAACCCAGCCAACGGTCGCCTCATTGTTTATGATGAGATAAGCCAGGCTGGGCTCACAGATAGCCAACAATCTGAAATGATAAAAATGCGCTCTGACGAAAATGAAATGAAAGCCAGACGTTATGCCGACCCTAAAATGTGGAATAAACAAAGTGTAAATGACAAGCTTATGTCTACAGCCGATGTTTACCAGGCTCACGGTATCAGGATTTATCCTGGAGACCCTAACCGCCACGCAAAGAAAGCAAGAGTGCACGAATTGCTTGCAATCAAGCCTGATGGTTATCCTGGAGTGATTATCACGCCAGAGTGTAAACAGTTGATTAAGCAACTATCTAAACTTATGACCGCCCCTACCGACGCCGAGGACGTCAACGACCACCAAGAGGACGACAGCTATGACGCTTTTGGTATGTTGACAAATCCCGTAGGCAAGTATAATAAGCCGTATAGACGATTGTCCATTAACCCTAATAACTACTCGCCCTTTACTAAACTGGAGAGAATATAATGGCAGATACCACCCAAAACTTTACCAAAGCCAAAGACCACGCCGCTGAAATGTGGGCGTCATTCTCTGGTTTACACGATATGCAAGCCAAGATGGACGAAATGATTAATATGGAGTGGGAGAGCCAGATTAAGCGTAAAGATGTCAAACAGACAATTTCTCCCGAGCCCCATAACCAGTTTATGGGCGCAAAGCGTTTAATGAGCAATACCCAGCCGAATATCAATATCTCCGCCCAGCTGAATGACACGACTATCCCCAAAGATGACATTGATAAAATAGAGAGATTCTGCCGAGCTGTTTTGCACCAGTCGGGCAGAATCAACGGACACCCAGTGAATGAGGAGATCGTCGATAGCCTCCTGCGCTATGGTATTAGTTTTACCTCTGTCAATGATACAGCGGACGTTGTCGAATGGCAGAAGGGGAGTTTGATTGCCCCTTCCAAGGCTCGAGCTTACCGCAATGAGCGGCTGATGAAAACCACCCCGTTCCTTATCAAACCTCTGAACCCCCGTAGCTGCGCTTGTGAATTAGGCGCCCTTGGGCTGGAGGCTTTCTATTACCAGTCCGAAACCACCGTTGCTGAAATGATTTCTATGTACGGAATCCGTAAGGATTGGGAATCAAAGAAACCAAACGAGAAAATCCAGTACCACGAATACTTTGACCTGGACGTGCATTTCTCCTGGGTAGAGAGCGGCTCGGAGCCATTGATTGGGGCTGAAACTGACGGCGCTCACGACCTCCAGGTTATTCCTGTAGAGGTGCAGCTGGGAGAGGGCTCGAATATGAGCTCTGACTGGAAAAATAAAGTTCACCCGTTCCTTTACGCGATTCATAAGGGGGAGTTGTGGGATAGGCTGAACTTGGAGTTGACCGTTCTGTATACGTCACTTTTCAATCTCGCCAGTAATCCTACTTTCAAGTTTATGGGTGCTGACCCAGATGAGAATCTCGATGTGGATTGGGCGACCATCGGCGGCGTAGTCCGCTTGCAAACAGGGCAAGATTTCCGCGTTATGGAACGCGATGTATTCAATAAAGATATGATGCAAGGCTACCAGCTGGCAGAACAGATGGTCTCTGAAAGCGGTATTTACAAACAAACCCTTGGTCAACCAATGGCAGCTGGTACAGCTTTCTCGTCATTATCTCTGCTTTCCCAGGCTGGGCGCTTGCCCTTGTCTGCTCCGCAGCGAGCGGGCTCCTGGACGTTCGGCGCTATTTTTGAGAACATTCTCGGACGTATCAGAGACGGCGGAGGCTCCAGGACTGTAAAGGGTGAATCCGAATTACTGAAACTTGACTCTGACATCATTCCAGAGAACGTCTCCGTGTCTGTGGTTATTGATGTAGACTTGCCCCAGGATAAACTACAGAACGCGAATGTAGCCTCTATGGTCATTGATCGCGGTCTCGCCAGCAAGGATTGGGCTCGTGAAAATCTGCTCAATATCAACTCCCCTGACCAGATGGAGAAAGACATTCTCAAGGAAAACATTATCAATATGATGTTACAGGAATTGGCAACTGGTAATATGGAGCAGATGATTACCCAGCGGGTTATGCAGCAAATTCAGCAACAGCAAGCCGACGCCGCCGCTGCCCAGGCTAACCAAATGCCACCCCAGGGTATGCCGCCTCAAGGTATGCCACCTCAAGGTATGCCACCCCAGGGTATGCCAGATCCAAGAGCCCTCCAGGAGATGAAGTTCGCAGCTGCAAAGCAGGGAGAACAGCAAAACCGTTTCAATGACCAGAACAACCCAGCAATGGGAGGTCTCTCCAAAATGGCGGCTGGAGCTTTGCCAGCACAATCCCCTGGTCAAATGCCAGTGGCAGGTGACGGCGACTTTATGACCCCCCAGGGAGGTGAGATGTGATCACAAAATCAGACGCCGACAATCTATGGTTAGAGGCTAATGCTATGTTTCAAACTGTTCTTACCGAGACCGTCAACGCTTTCGGGAAACCAGAGGACGACGCAATGCAAACAATGCTTGCAAATACCATCAATGCCGACCCGTCCCTGAAAGCTCGCGTCCAGGGCGTCCCAGAGGTAGACTCAATGCTCGAAAAGTTTGGAGGTGCCAATGCCATCAATAATCGACAACAACCCCAATAAAAATTATTGGGGGGGTCAAAACAACGCGGTTACTTATAGAGCGTATAACCCTTTTGCAAAGAGTACTTATGTCCCCCCTAAAAAACCGCAGCAAGTCTCTCCCCCAGCGGTTCAACCTCCAGCTGTCGTGCCTACACCCCCACAGCGAGGGATAGGCGCCTGGTTTAACGATGTCTATGGTGGAATAAAAAACTGGTTTAACGATATTGGCTCTGGCGGCTACAAGTATGTTCCGCCAGCAGTTTGGTCTGGTTATGGTAGTCCAGTCCCTGCTGCCTCTACTTATTCTCCTGGTACGGGCTGGACAACACCCCCCGCGCCCACTGTAAACGCCCCTCCACCAACTCAAGCAGGTGGCTACTGGCGAGGAACAAACGCAAATTATTCTGTAGCTCCTACTGATAACACTTTGGCAAAATACAGCCCGAGGGTGACGGCTGGCGTTCCACAAAACATTTTTCAGTACAATCGAACCTACTGGTCTACTGGTAATCAGTCACACGACCCGTCTTTTTACCGTAGAGCAGGGCAAAGGCTCGTAGCGGATTGGCAAGCCGCAGGTGGCGTGAACATTCCCATTACTGATTGGTTTGACCCTTATGACCCAGCGGGCTCTCCTTATTATCAAAGCCAGTCTGTGCCAGTTGCTGAATCAGCTGGCTGGGGCGGCTGGGGCGGTTATGGCGGTTATGGCGGCGGTAGTTATACACCAGAGGACTCTGCCGCGTTTTATTCTGGTAATTACACCCAGCGTCGGAATCGCTGGAGTGAGACCTTACTTACCTGGGGTTTGAGACAGCAGTAATCGGAGAAAAACAGTGACCGAACAACCTAATAACCAGCAAGGCGCTTATAACGGACAACCATATAATTCGCCAGCACCAAACCTGAACCCATACGAAAAGTACCAGCTGCTAAAGAGTAATAACTTTCAAGCTCCTCCTGGCACTCAAAAGATTTGGACTCAACAGTCTAATCTGAATCGTAACCTTACATTTTGGAAACCTGACGCCCAGGCTCGGTTTAGACCCGACCTGCCGCCCGCTGTTTGGGATAATTCAAAACAATATCAAGGTTATTGGGGAGACCCTAAACGTGTAGTGGACGCCTATAATTTCCTGCGCGTCCAGGACGATGATTACGTTCCGCCATCTTATCTTGACCCAGAGTTCGTCAACGATATGTATAAGCAGCTAAAGTCCTTCAATAGTGGCTCCGATGATCCTTATAGGTGGGAGGCACTGCCTTTCGGTCACGAGGCATCTTATTATGCTTACGTCCAGCCTGGCGCTGATTTCTGGGAAAACACCCCAGGGAATCGCTTTGAATTATCAGTACCACGACAGCGGTTGGATTTGGCTGGTGGTATTGAGGCGATGAGTAAAATCGTCGACGAAGTAAACGCAACTCTTGCTGAATCATATGAGGCAGGGCAAATTAGCCAGGACGAATACGACCAGTCCGTAAAGTGGTTTTCACAGTACGCTTTATCTCCAGAGGCTCGTGCTGCCGTTGCTGACGGTACGCTATCCGCAGAAAGCCTGGCGGGAGCGTTTGACCCACGGGATTACACCCAGCTCGCGGTTTCAGACTTACTTGAGAAACAAGGGATTCTCGACCTCAACGGTCAACCAGCAAAAGACTATAAAGATATGGAGACTTGGCAGCAAGCCCTCCTAACTGTTTTTGGAGCCCCAGAAGGAATGAACCTACCAGAGGCTCAAAAGCAGGTAGCTCCCGTTTTGAGTGCTGGTATGTCTGCTATGGGTGTCTTTGGAGCTATTACTACCTCCGCCCTTCTTGCGGCTAAAATCTCTGCCCCAATCGCTGGTGCAATCACAGTGGCTACGGGTGGCGGTGGCATCGCGCTGGCTCCCATTGTTATGGCTGCCGCCGCCCTGGTTGGTGGCTTTGCTGGTTGGAAACAATACCAGGCGTCTATCTCTGGTCAAGAGAATGACGTTTCAAAAGTTACCACGTTCTTATTCAATATACTATCCGAGGGCACAGAAAGAACAATCGGCACGACTACGATTATGTCCGAGGTCAACCAGTTCGTAAATGAGGCAGAGGCAAAGGGAATGACCGAGCCAGAGGTCAACCAGGCTGTCCTGGAGCGCTATGGGGTTTCTCCAGAGGGCTTTTGGGATTTGTTTAGTCAAGCTTGGACGGCGTCTCGTTTGCAATATGAATCTGCTGGCGGTCAAGGGGCTGGTGACTGGTTCGCTGATACCATTTCTGTCGCAGTACACAAATATGTAAGTCCAGAGTGGAGCACAGGAACAACTACCACCCCTGGGCAGGTATGGCAGCTGCAGAATGGAATGACGAGCCCAACAAATCTCGGTCTCAATTCTACAGATACCAGGGCGGCTATTATGCGCGACTTCGCGAGCTTGGGTGACAATCCTTCCAAAGAGGATAGAGACGCCCTTGCTGCTATGTGGTCTGATGCCCTTGGGTTCTCTGGCAATATGAATGACTTTACAGGGCAGATATTTCTTGACCCTCTCAACTTTGTACCTGCCTCTGTAAACAAGAGCGTAGATATTTATGCCACAAAGAAATTCAACCTGGCTAC
>CAYGID010000101.1:0-1166 GCA_964349835.1 uncultured Bacteroidales bacterium
GTATATATTTGTACCCGAATTGTTTTGAATCTCTTTTTACAAATATAGAGATTTGTCGGAATGAATTTACAAGTTCAATAAAGGAATTTCACAATCAGAGTTTTAGTGTGTAGTTTCTGATATCTCCTGTAAATGGAGTTTCATGCTGCCCGCCTGTAATGATAAAAATATTACCCTATGGCCGTACCGGTAATCATGCCCAAACAGGGGCAAAGTGTAGAAACCTGCATTATTTCGCAGTGGTTTAAGAAGAAAGGCGATACCGTGGTTCCGGGCGACCTTCTCTTTTCGTACGAAACCGATAAGGCTTCGTTCGAGGAGGAGGCCAAAACGGCTGGAGTGCTGTTGGAGGTTCTCTTTCAGGAGGGCGATGAGGTGCCTGTTTTGGCGACTGTTGCCATTTTGGGCGAGGCCGGTGAGTCGGTTTCGCTTCCGGAGAAGGGCAGTGCCGCTGAGGTTATGGCGGCTTCTGCCGAACTCTCATCTTCCGTCGCTTCGGCTTTAGAGTCGGCTCCTCTTGTGGTTTCTGACTCAGTGCCGGCTGCCGGAAACGAAACGGAGGCGCAGTTGAGAGTAAGAATTTCGCCTCGCGCCCGTTCGATGGCTGCGGCACAGGGTATCAGTATGGTTGGTTTGCAAGGTTCAGGCCCTAACGGCCGAATTGTAGTGCGCGATGTGGAGGCCCGACTGGCGGCAGGCGTCGCTACGCCCTCAGCAGCAGAGCCTGCTCCGGTTCGCCCCGTTACGCAGCCCTCTGTTTCGTCGGGAGCGGGAGTGGTTAAGGCCACTGCCGGAGTTTCGGATGCCGAAGGAGAGGTGGTGCCCTTATCGAATATCAGAAAGGTGATTGCCAAAGCCATGCATGCTTCGCTGCAGAATAGCGCGCAGCTGACCCACCATATGGGTGCCGATGTGCGCAAATTGCTGGCTTTCCGTGAGGAGGTAAAAGTGCTAACCAAGGCCGACCCTTTGGCGCCCAATATTACTCTCAACGACATGGTTTGCTGGTGCGTGATTCGTGCACTGGAAAAATTTCCTCAGGCCAACAGCCATTTTCTGGGCGATTCCATCAAGACCTTCCGGAAGGTTCACCTCGGGCTGGCCGTTGACACCCCCAGGGGGTTGATGGTACCCGCATTACGTAACGCCTCCGACTACTCGCTGAA
>CAYGID010000101.1:1176-7040 GCA_964349835.1 uncultured Bacteroidales bacterium
CGCTGAAGGGGCTCTCTTCGCAGTTAAAAGCGATGGCCGACAACTGCCGGAAGGGTTCGGTAAACCCCGACCTTTTATCGTCGGCAGCGGGCAGCTTTACCGTTTCGAATCTGGGCGGATACGGAGTGGAGATCTTTACTCCGATTATTAATCTGCCTCAGGTGGCCATTCTGGGTGTGAACACCATAGTGCACCGTCCGGCCGATCTGGGTGGAGGCGTCTTTGCGCTGGTGCCCTACATAGGATTGTCGCTCACCTACGATCACCGCGCAATCGACGGCGGACCTGCCACCCTCTTCCTGGCCGAGATCAAGAAGAATATTGAATCGTTTCAACCCGAATTGTAATTTGTAAATCTCTTTTACTATGCCTAAAAGTCTATATATTGATCCCAGGGAGGTTCGGAAAGCGGGCCGGATCACCTTCAATGAGATTCCCGTGAACTGCTACAACAAAACCCTGCAGGAGGAGCGGAGCCGTTTCTCCGATCAGGATCTGATCCGTATCTACCGCGATATGTGGGTTATTCGGCAGTTCGAAACCATGTTGAATCAGATTAAGATTGCGGGCGAGTTCAATGGGATTAAGTACGACCATCCGGGTCCTGCCCACCTCTCTATTGGTCAGGAGGCAGCTGCCGTAGGGATGGCCTATACCCTGGGTGTTGACGACTATATTTTTGGTTCGCACCGTAGCCATGGTGAGATTCTGGCCAAAGGGCTCTCGGCCATCCATCAATTACCGGAAAAACAACTGATGGAGATTATGAAGGGCTTTTTCGACGGAAAGGTTCTTTCGGTAGTCGAAAAGGGTTGGAAAGGCAGCGTTAAGGGTCTGGCTGTGAGGTTCCTTATTTATGGAACCGTTGCTGAGATTTTTGCCCGTGCTACCGGCTTTAACCGCGGTTTGGGCGGATCGATGCACGCCTTCTTTACCCCTTTCGGTGTCTATCCCAACAACGCCATTGTGGGCGGTTCGGGCGATATTTCGGTGGGCGCCGCCCTCTACAAAAAGATTAATCGCAAGCCCGGAATTGTAGTGTGCAACATCGGCGACGCCTCTATGGCCTGCGGTCCCGTTTGGGAAGGGCTTATGCTTGCAACCATGGACCAGTACACACGGTTGTGGGAAGGGGAGTATCAGGGCGGCCTTCCTATGATTTTTAACATCATGAATAACCAATATGGCATGGGAGGCCAGACCTGTGGCGAAACCATGGGCTACGGAATGGCGGCCAGAATCGGTGCCGGGGTGAATAGCGAGATGATGCATGCCGAGCGGGTCGATGGGTACAATCCCCTTGCCGTTATTGATGCCTATATTCGGAAAAGAGAGATTCTGGCCTCCCGAAAGGGGCCTGTTTTGCTCGATGTGCTCACATACCGCATCAGCGGCCATTCGCCTTCGGATGCTTCGTCGTACCGTTCGGTCGAGGAGATTGAGGCATGGAAGAGAGAAGATAGTATTGATGCATTTGGCAACGACCTGGTGCTCTCCGGAGTGGCTACCACGCTGCAGCTTGAGGAGATCAGGCAGGCAATCACGGCCGAGATAGAGAGTTCGCTCCGCCTGGCTATCAACGATGAGGTTTCGCCCCGCCTCGATCTGAGGGCTCAGCCCGAACTGCTTGGCCAAATGATGTTCTCCAACCAATCGGTCGATAGAATGGAGGATTCGACTCCCCAGGTGAACCACCCCATGGAGGAGAATCCCCGGGTAAAACAACTCAAGACAAAGAGCCGTTTTTATCTCGATTCGGAGGGGAAACCGGTTTCTAAAATGAAGATGTATCAACTTCGCGATGGCATTTTTGAGGCCATTATCGATCGTTTTTATAAAGATCCCACGCTGGTGGCCTATGGTGAAGAGAACCGCGATTGGGGTGGCGCTTTTGCTGTGTACCGCGGACTTACCGAGGCGCTTCCCTACCAACGGCTTTTTAACTCGCCTATCTCCGAAGGGGCCATTGTGGGTTCGGCCATTGGATATGGCATGTGTGGCGGCCGTGTGCTGATAGAGATTATGTATTGCGATTTTCTGGGTCGTTGCGGCGACGAGGTGTTTAATCAACTGCCCAAATGGCAGTCGATGAGCGGAAATCTCATTAAAATGCCCGTAGTCATCAGGGTGTCGGTGGGTTCAAAGTATGGGGCGCAACATTCGCAAGATTGGTCTTCGCTGGTGGCCCATATTCCAGGCATTAAGGTGCTCTTTCCGGTTACTCCATACGATGCAAAGGGGTTGATGAATGCGGCACTTCAGGGCACCGATCCGGTTATCTTCTTTGAGAGCCAGCGTCTCTACGACATAGGCGAGCAGTTCCACGAAGGAGGTGTTCCCGAGGGCTATTACGAGATTGAGATGGGCGAACCTGATGTGAAACGTGTAGGGAAAGATATTACCATCCTCACCGTTGGCTCTACCCTCTATGGTGCGCTTCAGGCGGCCAACCTCCTGAAGGAGCGTTATGGCCTCGAGGCTGAGGTGATTGACGCACGGAGTCTGGTTCCTTTTAGGTACGAAAAGGTGATTGCCTCTGTGAAGAAGACCGGAAGGATTCTGTTGGCCAGCGATGCCACGGCACGTGGCTCGTTCCTGAATGATATGGCGCAGAACATCACCGAATTTTGCTTCGATCATCTCGATGCGCCCGCTGTGGTTTTGGGTGCCCGTAACTGGATTACCCCTGCGCATGAGATGGAGCACGCTTTCTTCCCGCAGCCTGAGTGGTTTCTGGATGCTATCCACGAACGAATCCTTCCGCTCAAGGGGCACACTTGCACTTCCGACCAGTCGGAGGCGACCCGTTTGCTTCGTGCGTCGTTCGGTGTCTGAAATTAGGGCTCTTTTGCGGTTGTGGATTCGCCCGAAAGGTGTTATTTTTGAAGTTCACTAATAGCGGGTTGTATCTATGATACGAGGAGTCCTGTTCGACATGGACGGTGTGTTGGCCGATAGCGAGCGGTATATCTGCGAGGCTGCGGTGCGTATGTTCTCGGAGTTAGGCGTGATGGTGAGCCCCGACGATTTTCTTCCCTTCGTGGGCAGCGGTGAAGACCGCTATCTGGGTGGCGTGGCCGGTCTTTATCAATTGGAGTTTAATCTGGCTGAGGCCAAGAAGAGAACCTACGAGATCTACGAGAAGATTGCCCATGGCAGGCTGTTGGCCTTTCCCGGCACCTTCGAGTTTATTGAAACCTGCAGGGAGAGAGGGCTTCGGCTTGCGTTGGCAACCAGTGCCGACAGTGTGAAAGTTCGGGTCAACCTGCGCGAACTTGATCTCGATACCGAGACCTTCGATGTGATAGTTTCGGGAGAGGGGCTGATGAACCGCAAACCCCATCCCGAGGTGTTTTTGAAGGCTGCCGAAGCGCTTCGGCTCCCTGCCTCCGACTGTTTGGTGATTGAGGATGCGGTGAATGGGGTGAAAGCGGCCAAAGCGGCCGGGATGACCTGTCTGGCTCTCACCACCTCCTTTTCGCGCGAGGAACTCGACGAAGCCGGTGCCGACTGGATTGCACGTGATTTAAGTGCTGTTTCGGATGAGATTTTTCGTCTGTTACCTGTTTGATAATTCGGAAGGGCTTGCGCTATCGTGCAAGAGGCCTTCCCGTTTAGATCTTTGGAATGATACCTACTGATTTGTTAGCAAAGGCGGCCTCGGTACCCTATTCGGTGCTTGGAGTGAACGGCCATATTCATACACCCTACTCTTTCAGTGCCTTTTCGGATGTGAAAGAGGCCTTCGAGATGGCCCGGCAGGAGCATGTAGATGTATTGGGCATCAACGACTTTTATGTGACCGACGGCTACGATGAGTTTCATCGATTGGCCGTAGAGTACAAGATTTACCCCCTGTTTAACGTAGAATTTATTGCCCTCGACAAAGCGTTGCAGGCAGCGGGCATCCGGATCAACGACCCGGGAAATCCCGGTCGCATCTATTTCAGCGGCAAAGGGCTTGCCTATCCGCAGCGACTTACAGCAGCTGGCGGCGCGCGACTGGCCTCTCTTATGGAGGGAACCCAGGAACAGGTGCGCGAGATGATTGCCAAAACTAACGGTTGGCTTGCCGACGCGGGTCTTCCTCTTCAGCTAGATTATGAAGCAGTTAAGAGCCGTTATGCTCGCGAACTAGTGCGCGAAAGGCACATTGCCAAAGCCCTCCGGATTGCTATTTCTGAGACCTTTTCTACAGAATCCTCAAGAATCGGTGCGTTTACCCGTTTGTACGGCGGGGTGGCTCCGGCAGTCGACATGCACTGCGATGCCGACTTGGAGAATGAGATTCGTGCCCGACTGCTCAAGGCAGGAGGAAAGGCTTTTGTGCCCGAGGAGGAGAGTGCTTTTCTTTCGCTCGAAGAGGCGATGGCTATGATCCGCAAGGCGGGTGGAATTCCCTGTTACCCTGTGTTGCTCGACGATAAAAACGGGAAGTGTACCGAATTTGAGGGCGATGCCCAAACGTTGAGCCGCGAACTGTTGATGCGGGGTATTTTCGCGATTGAGCTAATCCCGGGGCGAAACGCTCTTGGCGCGCTCGAACCCTTTGTGGAACACTTTGTGCGCGAGGGATTTGTGATTACTCTGGGTACCGAACACAATGCCCCCGATATGATTCCGGTGCTTTGCGATGCAAGGGGTAACCAGCCCCTCACCAACTTCCTGAAACAGGTGAATTACGAGGGTGCCTGTGTGACCGCTGCCCATCAGTATCTAATGTCGAACGGGTTACCCGGCTATCTAGACGATTCGGGTAGGGCCATGCAATCGGCGAAAGCCGATTTTGTAACCTTGGGCAATGCCGTAATTCGCCAATTTACACAGGGCATAACCCTGTAAGGAGATTTTTTACCGGGGGCCGATTGCTGTTGGACTCCCCTTTGCAAAACAGATGATATGGAAGCGTTAAAAGGGTTGATAGAACTTTCGCACTATTATGGTGCCAATACCGATTTTGTAATTGGCGGGGGGGGGAATACCTCATTAAAAACCGCCGACACCCTCTGGGTAAAGGCAAGTGGCACCAATTTGGGAACCATTTCGGAGAGCGGATTTGCCGTGCTCGACCGAAAAAAACTGGCCATTCTTTCGGAACGGGAGTATAGCAGCGATCCTCTTCAGCGCGAACAACAGGTTAAGGAAGATCTTTTCAGAGCCAGTCTCTATCCGGAACGGCTTCTGCGTCCTTCGGTCGAGACCTCGATGCACAACGCCATCGGGTACAAATTTGTAGTGCATACCCATCCTACCTTGGTGAATGCAGTGCTCTGCTCGGCCGACGCCGAAGAAACCTGCTCCCTGCTGTTTGGCGATGCCGCATTGTACCTTCCCTATACCGATCCCGGTTATGTGCTGTTTAAAGCGGTTGAAGAGGGGCTTCGGAATTACCGGGCCCGTTTTGGTGCCGATCCCCAAGTGATTCTGTTGCAGAACCACGGCATTTTTGTAGCGGCCGATACCGCACAGGAGGTGCAGGAGCTCTACGCCGGCATACTCGAGATGATTGAAAACCGCCTTGAGCAGAGGCCTTCGGAAGATGCACTTCCTATTCCTTCGGAGCTGGGTTCTTTTCTGCCCGCCTGCCGCATGATGCTCTCCACGCCCGGAGCGGCTGCTAAAATTGTACGAGTTCGTCATAATCAACTGATTGCCGGCTTTTATGCCAATGAGCAGCAGTTCGGCCAGGTTTCGCTCCCCTTTACCCCCGACGGGATTGTCTATTGCAAGGCCCGCCCCATTTATCTTTCGCAATCGGATAGCTCCGACACCCTGATAGCCGAGTTTTCGCAAAAACTTACCGAATATCGCAACTGTTACGGCTATGATCCCAAAATCCTGCTAATCCGCAATATGGGATTGGT
>CAYGID010000102.1:0-7034 GCA_964349835.1 uncultured Bacteroidales bacterium
TTATTTTCCATAAAGCGTCTCGTTAATGGTGTTGAAGAAGATACTATCATCAATGGGTTTTGCAACAAATGCGTTAAATCCATGAGCCAAAATAAGTTCACGGTCTTCTTTAAGTGCACTTGCCGTTAACGCTATGACCGGAATATGCTGCAGTCGCCCATCGCTTCTGATGGCCTTCAACGCTTGAATACCGTCGACATCAGGTAACGATATATCCATGAGTATCAAATCGGGCAGGTGTATTTTGGCCTTCTCCACACCTTCTCTTCCGCTTGCTGCTTCAATCACAATATATTCATCGGCCAGAACTGCTTTTGCAGTAATCATATTGTCGGGATTGTCTTCAACCACAAGCACTGTAGGTTTTACCGTTCGGGCTTGCTTATCTTTAACCGGTTTCTCAACTCCTGCCAGGTTCTCAACCTCTGCCGGCTTGCCAAATATCATTTCGCCTACCACTTTCACCAGCTCATGGCGCTTTATATCTCCTTTCTGAATGAGTTGATGCACATTATTCCGCTTCAAAAATCCAAGATCATCCTTCGTGATGAATTTGGCGGTAAGTATCAATACAGGGATATGCGCAGTGACGTCTGCATCTCGAATGGATCTAAGTACCTGAAAGCCATCGATTCCGGGCATCATTAAATCTAAAATAATTGCATCGGGAATCAGGGTGTTGAGTAACGCCAAAGCCTCATCCCCGTCTTTTCCCACTACTACTTTGTATCCATTCTCTTCTAAAAAGTCTTTTATCTGAACAACAGCGGGTTCACTGTCTTCTACAAGCATAACCGTTTTAGCACCACCCCCAACTGGGATAGATTCATGTTTACTGATTAATTCATGTTTCCCGATGGGTTCAGTCAGGCTACTGATCAGTTGAGGTGTACCGATTGGTTCAGTCAGGTTACCAAAAGCCGGTTTAATTTCGGTTATCCGGCTATTCTCGTTGTACGCTAACGGAAGGATAAGGGTAAATTCAGAACCTTCGCCCGGCTTACTCTTAACCGTAATAGCCCCCCCCAGCAGGTTCGCATATTTTTTTGCTATGGCCAACCCGAGACCCGATCCGCCAAACCGACGCGATACCCCGGAATCAGCTTGTCGGAATTCATCAAAAATATGGGGAAGGTGCTCTCCGCTGATACCGATGCCGGTATCTGAAACGATAATGGCAACTTTATCGTCGAGTTTTTTAACCGAAATAGTGACACCTCCTTTTTCAGTAAACTTAACGGCATTACCCATGAGATTTTGCAGTATATGCATGAACTTAGTGTGATCGGTCACGATGCGAGTATTACAGTTGCCCTCAGCCTTAGTAAGATAGATATTCTTTTCGGCAGCCTGTGGCTGTATCATGCTTGCTACATCGTTGATAGCAGCGCAAAGTTCAAACTCCGTAGTATCAATATCCTCCATTCCCGATTCAATTCTCGAAATATCCAGAATATCATTTATCAGAGATAACAGATTTTTTCCGTTTCGTTCAATCACCTCCAGGTAACTATGTTCTTCTTTGGGAATTTGCTTTGCAAGCCTTCGGCTGAGCACCCCCGAAAGGGCGATAACCGAATTTAGCGGAGTGCGCAGCTCGTGGCTCATATTCGAAAGGAAACTTGTTTTAAGGTTATTGGCTTCGCTCAACTGATTTTTTTGCACCTCAAGCTCTCTGTTTTGTTCGGTGAGTTCGGACGATTGAACCGACAATTCAGTTTGCTGTACTTTCAGCTCGCGGTTCTGCTCCTCCAGTTTGAATGAAATTTCTTTGATTCGGCGGTATGCAAGAATTCCTTCAATGCGGGTAGTATAGATCATCTGAATCTCTTGGATTAACCGAAGAGAACCTTGGCCGTAAACCCCCACACTGGCCAATGATATGATGGCAATGACTTCGGCTCCCGAATGGATAGGAATGGTTATAATTTCGTTTGGAACAAACTTGCCATTTACCGTATGATACAGAAATCGGGTTGTTTCGGGGATATTCTTAAGGTGCTGAATTTTTTGTGAGGTTACTGCAGCACCAAACTCACCTTCGTGCCCGGAAGCCGAAAATGATGTTTTGGCATCATCATTCATGCCGATAGATTCGAAATGTTCGTAATGCCTTTTATCATCGCTAAGCAGATAAGCCGCAGCCATTTGCGAACCGGTATGGTCCATCAGCATCTGTAGGGTGCTTTGGAAGAAGGTTTTCGCATCATCTTCGCTTAGCATTTTGCCGGTGAGATTAACAACCTTATTGCTGATGTCGGTATTCGTTTGGATTGTATCTACCAACGCATTAAAGGATGCTGCCAGAACACCGAATTCATTCTTTGAACGATTCGCACTTCGGGCATGTAAATCGCCTTCCCTAAAACGTCTGGCGGCCATGGAAAGCTCTTCAATGGGAAGTCGAACAGCCCGCAACAAATAATTGCTTGCCAGAAGTAAAACTAAAAGGAATACGGAAACAAGAATAACCAATTGCAGATTCAACGACCTGTTTAACTCCTGCGTAGTGAGATAGAATGCATCGCCTTTATTTTTGGCAAAAACATCGATATTATCTAACGACCTGTAAACAACTTCAACCTGATTGCCTGCAATCCCGCCAGGAATGGTTCGTAATGCAGCCTCTGTTGTTTTTCCTTCCCTGATCAAGCGGATGGTCTCTTCGCGCATTGCATTCCAGACAATGAAGTTTTGCTTCAGGGTATCGATATCGGAGCGAGGGCCTAAATACCACTGATAAAGGATATCAATTTGGTCGAACGCGGAAGATCTATGTAGCTCAATCTTGTTGATAATAGTTGGCATTCGGGAGTCACCTTCGGGTAAAAACAAATCCTTCATCTCGCGGTGAATTGCGGTTATGTTGAATTTCAAGTCGCCTACAGCCCTCCGTACCAGCATCGGATGGTTATACATCATTTCTGCTTGTAGGGCAATACGATTGGTCTGTTCGTAAGAGATAAAGCCCAGAACAGCAACGAGCAGCATCATAGCCACAAAGCCGACTCTTAGCTGCGTTGAAATCTTTACGTTATTTAGTTTCATATATTTTTCGTCTATTTTTTTCTGAATATTGCCGATTGGGGAAAGACCTCTTTAAAGTTGCCGGCTTTCACTATTTCTCTCTCGGTTTCACCGGTAATAACCAATCCGTCTACAGCAAGAGAATCGCATATTTTATCAACAATTATCTTCTGATACGCCGGCTTGTAATAAAACAAAACATTGGCACAGAGCACCATGTCGAAATCGCCATAAATGCTTTCGGGCGGACTACTCTGTTTACTTAATAGGTCGAACACCGAAAACTTAATATGTTTCTTCAGCTCAGGAATAACGGAATACAAGTTCGCCGATTGAACAAACCATTGCTCAAGTTGCTTCTGACTGATATTACCCACAGATTCTTTACTATATTCGCCAATACGTGCCTTACTGATCTGTGCTTCATCCTGGTCGGTTCCAAATATACGGTATTTGATATTCTCGTTATGCCCATTGAGCTTCTCCAATATCATGGCCAGGCTATAGGGTTCGTGGCCACCGGCACATGCGGCCGACCAAATCCGTATCTCTTTACTTATGCTATTCCTCTTGCGAAATATGATCTCAGGCAGAACGATGCTTTCCAAAACAGAAAAGGTAAGAGGATTTCGGAAAAACTCACTATAGCTAACCTGAAGCAATCCGATAAAAAGGGCTGCTTCCTTTTCGTTTTCTGTCACAAAACGCCCATAATCGGCAATATCGAGGCATCCCGTTACATCGACCCGATGCAAAATGGTATTATTCACAAACGATTCATCAAACATCGAAATATCCATTCCATGTTTATGCATGAATAGTTCAGCTATATTTCGATTCATGTTGCCGATGTGTTATACCCGATTCATTGCCTATTCTATTCGACTATCCTATATTTTGGCTCTTCGCCAAGTGTATTCAGTAGTTTATTTACCTCTTTTTTTAATTCTACCATGGTTACTTCGCGTCCAACCGTAAGTTTGTAAAAGCGTTCTAATTCATCCATCTTCACCTTCAGAGCCTCCTCTGTCTTCTTGCGTTCGGTAATGTCTTGAATATATCCATGCCAAATAGTACTTCCATCCTCCAATTTCTGAGGCGTGGAATATCCTTCTACCCAAATGGTTTGACCCCAGGGTAGGTTAACTCGATAGATTTCGTGCCAGGGTGTAAGGGTTTGGGCTGAATGGCTGATTGAAGCATTTATTTGCGCCAAATCATCAGGGTGCAAAATTTCTAAAAGAACTGTAGCATCGTTCTCTACATCTATGGGCTGCACACCGTAAATCTTGTAAATACCGGGACTGGCGTAAGGAAAATGGGTAGAGCCATCGGCACGAATCCTGTATTGGTAGATAACACCCGGTAAATGAAGACCGATCAGCTCGAATCTTTGCAGAAGTTCTTTTTGCGCATCTTCCGCCAGCTTACGCTCAGTAATATCTCGTGCATTGCCAACTAAACCAATGATACTACCGGTTTCATCGTAAAGAGGCATTTTCGATGAGAGAAACCATTTATTACTGCCATCCGGGGCTTTAAGACACTCTTCCGTATCGAGCAAACAAATACCCTCATTCATAACCTTTTGGTCGTCGGCCAAAAATCTTTCCGCAAACTCAATGGGGAAAACGTCGAAATCGTCTGTGCCCAGAAGCTCCTCCTCCTTTTCCACGCCGCAATTCTGGCAATCGGCCTTATTGGCCATTACTTTACGAGATGCCAAGTCTTTCACAAAAATTGCATCGGGAACGCTATCAACAATTGTACGAAGCAAGATGCGTTCTTTTTTAAGGTTTTCAGCAAGGATGCGTTGCTCGGCCTCATTTTGTTCGGCTGTCTCTTTGGCTTTGATAAGCGCATTTTCGAGCGCCTTTTGTTCGGTAATATCTTTAAAAACGCAATAGGTTTGTCTGAAATTTCCTTCGGGCGTATAGCCAATGCAACCTTCGAACGAAACATGTATGTAGGTGTTGTCCTTTTTTCGCAGTGTAAATCGAACATCCGAAACGTAGCCCCGTTTCTTAAAAGCAGGGAAGTTTATCCTAAAATGCTCAACGTTATCAGGATGCAAAAAGTCGCCATACCATTTACCAATCACCTCATCTCTTTGGTAGCCAAGCGTTTGTAACCACATGGGGTTAATGTCTATAAAGCACCCATTTTCGTCTAACGATTGGTAGGATAACGGTGCGTTATTGTACATGATCCGATACTTTTCCTCGCTTACCAGGAGCTCCTCTTTCGCGGTAATAAGCTCTTCTTCTCTCTGTTTTAATTCCGTGACATCCTGATGCGCCCCCAACATGCGTATGGGCTTTCCGGTGTTATCACGAATGGCTAATCCACGGCAACGAATCCATTTTGTGGAGCCATCTTTGTGCGTATATCTTACTATTTGATCGTAAGGATGATTGGGATTTTGGCAGTGTTTGGTAAAGTTCGCACTTGCAACTTGCAGATCGGCTTGGTTAATAATGCTTTGCCATGCACTTGCTTTTTGCGGCATCTCATTGGGATTATAGCCCAATACCGTCCAGAATTTGGCATTCATCCATTCATTCTCGGGATTTTCCATATCCCAATACCACAAACCGTCTAATGCACTGTCTTGAATAAAATCAAAAATGGCTTCATCAGACCGCACTAAATTGTAAAGCTCTTCTTTCAAGTACATACCCATTTCGCCCCTTTTTCGAATGATTCCACACATGACTGATACCCGATTGCAGACTCCGGATCTAACCAACCCCTCAATCCGGGCACTCGACCCCACTGCCTTAAGCACTCTCCCTAAGGGCAAGCCAAGCACAACCTGCAATTAATGTGAAATATAGCGAAAATTTTTACTTATCGATCCACTTTTTAAACTCACCCACTTTATCTTTACTGACAATCATGTCGGAAACGGGTTTGTTGCTTTTTAAGGTAATCTTTAACCGGCTGGATGAATAGTGCAAAATATCACTGATCTCATTGATATTCACCATGCAATTTCGGTTGATCCGAAAGAATTTTGCGGGATCAAGGCTCTTTTGCAAGGTTTCGAGCGTATAGTCGATGGCATAATCTTTATCGGAGGTGGTCCTGAGAAAGGTGGCTCGCTCCAGAATGTAGATACAGGCAATCTCGCTGTCGGGAATGGATTTGTAGTGTTCGCCCACCTTAATCAAAAAACGGTTTTTGTACCCTTTGTTCAAGGTATGCAGCAGCTGTTTGAACACATCGCTTTTTTCGGATTTATCGTAATGAATAGACCGAAACTTTTCGAGGGCTCTGCGCAGGCTCTCCTCTTCGATGGGTTTTAACAGATAGTCCACACTGTTCACCTTAAAAGCCGAGAGCATATATTCATCGTAAGCCGTGGTGAAGATCACGGGTATCTCCATTTTGATGGTTTCGAACAACTCAAAACAGAGCCCGTCGTCAAGCTGAATATCCATCAACAGCAGATCGGGCTTTCGGTTACTTTGAAACCAGTTTATGGTTGACTCCACCGAATCGGTAACCCCAACCACCCGAATGGCCGGGTCGATATGCAGCAAAAGCCTCACCAGACCGGCTACTGCAGGCTTCTCATTTTCGATGATTAAAACATTCATAGGCGCTTATCATTTTCGGGCGTTTAGAAAATCGGGGGCTTAGGGAATCAAAGGCACTTTTACCCAAAAATTGCCATCCTGTTCGGTAACTTCAATCTCGCTTCCGGTAACCAACTGCACCCTCTCGGCAAGATTTTTCAGCCCAATGTGGGTAGAAACCACCTGTGTAGCCATCTTTTGCACATTGTTCTTCACCACCACATTCGAGCCCTCTCTGTACACCGAAATTTGCAGCGGCTTATCGAGGGTTGCCATATTGTGTTTAATGGCATTCTCAATTAACAATTGCAGCGATACCGGCAATATTTCCAGACCCCTCTCCTCTTGTGGTATATCTATGGAAAGGGTCATCTTTCCTTCGTTGCGTATCTGGTGAAGATAGAAATAGTCGGCAATAAAGGCAAG
>CAYGID010000103.1:0-6941 GCA_964349835.1 uncultured Bacteroidales bacterium
TCCCGGCCATCGCACTGGGTATGGATCCGGGCGATCCAGACGTGATGAAATTGAAGCCCCGTAATCCGAAAGAGAGCTTCTTTGCCGGTGGTGCAGGAAAACATGCCCTGTTTGGAGGCATACTGATAGGTTTGCTCACCATTCTGGCCTTTTATACCGGATTTGCGAAAAACGGCTACTCCCCTTTCGATAAAACTGTACCCGTCGAAATCGTGGAATATGCCAGAACAATGGCCTTTATGGTTTTGATTAGCTGCCAGCTATTCTTTGCTCTTGCTATGCGCAACCCATCCAAGTCGATCTTCACCGTGGGCCTCTTTACCAATATCTATCTGATTGGAGCCATTGTGGTAGGGTTAGGACTTCAGTGGGTTCTACTGGCAGTTCCTGCGCTACGCGAAGCGTTCCATCTCCGGGTGCTCGACACCGAAGGAGCGGTTACAGCCATCCTGCTGGGATTGATTCCTCTGCTGGCCAACGAACTGTTTAAAATTGCGGTCCGGACTCGAAACAAGCGGAATCCCGAAGCCGAAAACAACGACTAAAGCTGCGTGCAGTATCAAAAGATTTGTACCTTTACATCTATCCTAACCCTAATTCATTTTATGAACACAAAGAGTAAACATCCATCATTGATGCGTTTTTTGCATAACGCAACCAAGGGGCTGGCCGTTTTAGTTATGGCTGCCTTTTGCCTCTATCCTTTCACAGCCGTATCGGCCAAAAAAGGTTCAAATTTCGGTGGCGTACAAATTGGCACCATCACCTACAGTTACCGCACCATGCCCGATCAATCGATTCAGGCCATGCTGCAATATGCAGTAGAGAGCGGTTTAAGCTCGGTCGAATTAATGGGAGGCCCTGTTGAACAGTATGCGGGAATTCCCCGGAACCGTGCAGAAGTGAGCGCATGGCGCAGTACGGTCTCGATGGACAAATTCAAAGAGGTACGTAAAATGTTCCAAAAGAAAGGGGTAAAAATCGACATCCTAAAGCTGGGCGAAAGCAGCTGGAGCGATGCCGAAATCGATTATGCCTTCGCTGTTTGCAAAACCTTGGGAGCCAGAGGCATTACCATGGAGATCTCTGAGGCATCGGCCAAACGGATGGCTCCTTTTGCCGAGAAACATAAACTCTATGTCATTTTTCACAACCACGGCCAGCCGGGCGACCCCAACTTTAGTTTCGACAAAGTACTGGAGTACGGACCCAACATCATGCTGAACTTCGATGCCGGCCACTACTTCGGCGCCACCGGAAAACATCCCAATGAACTAATCGAACGCCTGCACAACCGGATTGCCAGCATCCACATCAAAGACAAAACCGGCCCCAAAGCATCGCCTCCCGACAGAAACCAACCGTTTGGCCAGGGCGAAACCCCTGTTGGCGAGATTCTCCGACTGGTTCAGAAAAACAAATGGCCCATTACCTGCGATATTGAGTTGGAATACAACGTTCCCGCCGACTCCAATCCTGTTAAGGAGGTAAAGAAATGCGTGGAATTCTGCCGTGCCGAATTAACCGGTAAAGGCAAATAGGCATCGCCCTCTTCCGTAATCACCCATCGAGGCTGTCTCCGGTATCTGAGACAGCCTCGCTTTTTTTGTATAATCCTCATATTCTTTCGAATATATCGTCTATTTTAGAGCATCGAAAGATGCAGAGAGATATCCTGAATCGTACAGAAGAATGAAAAATAGAAACAGCCTCATCGTCGCCCTGCTTTTCGGGGGTATTGCCCTGCTTTTCGGGGTAAGTCAGGGCAGCCTCGTCCATGCCTCAGAGAGCTTTCCCTTAATAAGCCACAATGTGGGTGCCTCAATCTATTACCCGGGTAACGAATCGGTAGTAACACGAGCCATAGAGATGCTGACAGAAGATTCGCGGTCGGTATGTGCAGTCGCCTTTTCGAGGGTTCAACAAGTGGGCAACCATACCATTGTAGCGGGTATACCCCATAAAGATCCACAAATCAGGGAGCTGGCACAGAAATGCCAAATCGACCTCTCGCCGCTTTCCGGGAAGTGGGAGGCCTTCAAATTGGAAATAGCCACTTATCAGGGTCAAAAACTGCTGTTTGTATTGGGAAGCGACCCCCGGGGTACCGCCTACGGCATACTCGAGTTATCGCGCCAGATTGGGGTAACGCCCTGGATTTGGTGGGCCGATGTTGTGCCCCAAAAACAGGAAGAAGTAAATTGGATGCCCGATGGCCGGGTGCATGCCCCTTCGGTGCAATATCGCGGCATTTTCCTAAACGATGAAGATTGGGCGCTGATGCCCTGGAGTACCAAAACGCTGGAACCCACCCCAAGAAAAGGAGCGATCGGACCCAAAACCTATGCGAAAATATTTGAACTGCTGCTCCGGCTAAGAGCCAACATGATTTGTCCTGCCATGCACGAATGCACTGTTCCTTTCTACCAGGTGGAAGGAAATAGAGAAGCTGCCGAACAATATGGAATCATTATTAGCACATCGCATGCCGAACCCATGATGTGTACCAATACCGGAGAGTGGAATAGTGAGAAATGGGGTCCCTTTAACTATTTCACCAACAAAACGAATATCCTCGCCTACTGGGAGAATCGGGTAAAGGAGTTGACCCGATCCGAAAACATCTACACCACCGGATTACGGGGTGTTCATGATGGAAGGATGCAAGGGGTTTCGAGTCTCGACGAGGAGACCCGGACGCTCGAAAAGGTGATTGCAGAGCAGAGGACGCTCCTGCAGAAGCACCATCCCGACAAAAAACCAGCCGATATCCCACAAATCTTTGTTCCCTACAAAGAGGTGCTACAGGCCTATAATAACCATTTACAGTTACCCGAAGATATTTCCCTGGTATGGTGCGACGACAATCACGGCCACATCATGCGCCTCAGCAATCCCGACGAGCAAAAACGTTCGGGAGGTGCAGGTGTCTATTACCACATCTCCTACTGGGGCAAACCCCACGACTACCTGTGGCTTGCAACCACGCAACCGGCATTAATCTATACCGAAATGAAACGGGCCTGGGATTACGGAGCTCGACGCTATTGGGTTCTTAACGTAGGCGACATAAAACCCGGCGAATACCTTACCGAATTTTTTCTGGATATGGCATGGGATATCGAATCCATATCGTCGAGCACCATTCATGCACATCAGAAAAGATGGATTGCCTCACAATTTCAAGGCCACGAAACCGAAGCCATCGACGCAGTTCTCCGTCAATATTACCAACTCAACGCAGAGCGCAAACCCGAACATATGGGTTTTAACCGGGTCGAAGAGGGGGGCAGACAGGGAGAGTATACCGCCGAATCCGACCGTCGATCGGGATTAACAGCAGTAAAAGATACCGAATATTCTCCTTTCTATTTCGGCGATGAGATAGCCGGGCGCCTTTCGGCCTTCGATGCGATGACCCAACTATCGGACGAGATGTACCGAAATGCCATCCCTCCGCACTTACAATCGGCCTATTTCCAGTTAGTGCATTATCCGGTAAAAGGGGCTGCCGCCTTGAACCGGAAATTACTGTATGCCCAAATGGCACGCCTCTACGCAGCCTATAATCTCCCGGTAGCCGAGGAGTATGGAAAGAGATCGACTGCAGCCTATCACGAGATCGCTGCGCTCGATTACACCTACAACAAAGATCTCTCCCAACAAAAATGGGAAGGCATTATCGACATGAAACCACGCGACCTGCCGGTGTTCAGAGAGCCACTTCTCCCCTCTTTTGGGGCGGCCAACGAACCGGGCCTATGGCTTTGGGTAGAGAACAGCTCCGAACCCACACAATCGACAAGGGTACAACTGCCCGATTATACCTTGGGGGCCGGGGAATCATTTCTTGTTAAACTATTTACCGCATCGAAATCCCCCATCCGGTGGCAAATCGAGGGAGAAGCACCCTACATAAAGATAGAAGAGATTGCCTTGGAGATGCTATACGAAAAACGACTGGCCATTTCGTTGCGCGAAACCGCACCCCGGGAAGGATCTTTTACATTACTCATCAATGGCATAAAATACACTTTCGCCTTTAAGGTGAAAGGTTCGGGTAAACACGGTAAATATGCCGAACGCAATAGAATGGTTGCCCTGCAGGGTTCCGACTATACATATGCCCCATTCAATCCTGTTGAAGCCATCGAAGGGCTGGGTCATAGCGGGAGTGCTGTGATACTACCCGCAGCCGGCGCCATCGATGCAAATGCCCCCTGTCTGGAATATACGTTTACCACAGAGAGTGCGGGAGAAGCCATCTTCAAGGTAGGAACCCTCTTCCAGCATCCCGCTATCGCAACAAACGATTTGCGCTATGCCGTGGTCATCGACAATCAAGCCCCGCAGATTGTATCGGTCAAAGCCGACTTCCTGACAGCCAAATGGGCCACCGCCGTACTTCGGAACCAATCGCTTACCACCCTGAATTGCACCATTCCCCTGCCCGGACAACACCGTGTGAGGTTCTATGCCTTAGACGAAGATTTAGTGATCGATCAGTTTATGATCGATTTCGATCTCGAACGGAAACACTATCTGATCCCCTCCGGCAGTTATGCAAAAAAGGCAGAAACACCGTAAAAGTGATCTGCCTTTCTTGCATTTCGCAAAGCGAAAGAGTTCTAGTTACAAACTGTCGCCAAAATCCTTCCGGAATTTAGCCATCAGTTCGGCAGGCCAATCGGAGGTGGGTACAAGACCACCCATAAAGAAACGTAACACGGGCGGTTCGTACACAAATTTGAGCCCGCCAATCAGTTTCCGATTCTCGTAGAGCCACGTCAGACGATCGATAGTATAGTTAATTTGCGACAGGGTGAAAACCCTGCGGGGAACAGCCAGACGAAGCAACTCCACATCGGCAAGAATCTCTTTGCCCTCTTTGTCGCGGACGCTCGAGATGGTTCCTCTCTCCATCCCTCTCACACCCGAACAGAGAAAGAGTGCAGCGGCCAAAGCCCCCGCGGGGTACTGCTCCTGAGGAATATGATCGCAGAACGCCATAGCATTCACGTGGCATCCAAGAACACCCGGAGGCGTTACCACGGGAATCCCCTTTTTGTAAAGCGTTTCCACAAAATATTTGATAAACAACGGACTCTGGCTTATCATGCCCTCGTCGAGCGTTTCGTACATACCCACTGCCATCGCCTCAATTTCGCGGATAGAGATACCTCCATAGGTAAGAAATCCCTCATAGAGGGGAATCAGAGCCTCCATCTTCTGGTAGAGCTCCTTCCGGTTGGTACAGATACCTCCGCCCCTCGAAGAGGTGAGTTTACGAGCCGAGAAATAGACCAAATCGCATACCCCGGTCATGATTTTTATGATGTCGGCAATGCTGTTCTCCTTAAAAGAGCTCTCGCGTTGGTTAATCAGATAGGCATTCTCACCCAAAAGGCTGGCATCCAGAACCAGCATAATGCCATATTTGTCGCAAATCACTCTTACCTCAAGCAGATTCTTGATAGAGAAAGGCTGACCTCCAATAAGATTAGTTGAGGCCTCCATCCGAATAAACGGAATCTTTTCGGGGCCGTGCTTTTGGATGCACGCCTCCAGCTTCTGAATATCCATGTTCCCTTTAAAGGGGTGATTCGAATCTAACACAAGTGCCTCATCGCCAACCAGCTCTTCAATCCGGCCGCCAGCCTCTAGAATATGGGCCAGAGTGGTGGTAAAATGGTAATTCATGGGAATTACATCACCGGGCTTGATAAAGGTTTTCGAGATAACATTCTCGGCTGCTCTTCCCTGATGTACCGGCAAAAGATACTGCTTGCCCAATACATCCTCAACGGCCTTCTGTAACCGCACAAAGCTCTGCGAACCCGCATAGGCATCATCGGCCTGCATCATGGCGGCCAACTGATTGTCGCTCATAGCATTGGTACCACTATCGGTAAGCATGTCTAAAAAGACATCCGTGGTGCTCAGGCGGAAAGTATTGAACCCGCCCTCCTTTAAGGCCTCCAGCCTTCTCTCAATGGGAACCAGAAATAGTTTCTGGACAATACGGGTTTTGTGTAGTTCCACAGGGATCTCCTCCCCGCTGAAAAAACGAATGGTTGTTTTGGCTTTGCTCATAGAAATAACAGTTACGGTTTCGGTTAGTAATTCGCTTAGCTTGCCCGAAAGTAATGTTTTTTTCTATCTCGACAAATTGTAGAGCACGTTTCTGGCATCTGCTAGAGCCTGCGTCGATGTGGCCGGGTCAAAGTTTTTCGAAGTAAATGATTCTGCTGCCTTATCCAGTTTTTCGAGCCTGGTTTTATCGCCACGCGCCTCAAACCGACTACGCAGAATGCGGATCTTCTCAAAATCCTGAATCCCTTCTACGAGCCGCTCCATGCGAATGCTCGACCGACCACCCGGATAAACCATATAGCAGTCGCCTGCCGCCCAGGTGCGAAATCGTGAATCGCGAAGCGGGTCTAGTGTCCAGCTGTTGTAGGCCCAACGAAGATATCCATCGTAACCTCCGGCAACAGCATGCCAACCCAACACAGCTGCCTCGGCAGGAGGCGAAAAGGTGAAGGTATTGGGGTAGGGCTCGGCACAGCAGGTGTAGTAGGTACTAAACTGCTTCAATTTGTCGCGTTTTGCCTTAACATCGGCCGGAAAGGCATGTCCATACGCAATGCAGTAGTCGTAAAGATCGGCCTCTATTTCTGCGTGGTAAGCGCCCGCAAGCGAAACCTTATACCCGGGGTCGGCACGCTTTATCAATGCGATGGCCTTTTGCATCGCTTCCATAGGACGCTCATCCATCCCGATGGTGGCTATCTCCCACCACCCTTTTGCACGAAGGTGCTTTGCAAAATCAACCAAAAAATCGAACCAGTAGTCCTCATATTCGGGCTTACCCGGTTGGGTATCTATGCTCTTCATAGAGTCGGTGGCCTGATCGTAGTACTGAAACGTTAACCTCCATG
>CAYGID010000104.1:0-6870 GCA_964349835.1 uncultured Bacteroidales bacterium
AAACCCCCTGCAAAAGAAAAAATTAGATGTTGTTCAATTTTTGTCATGTACTTAGTCTTTTATTCTATTCCTAATATCCATCTGTTCGTGAAGAATTCTCGTGATTTCAACTTCGTTGTTTTCTAATGTTCGGTAGAAGATAATGTGACGTCCTACCTTATAACCATAAAGATTTTCGGAAATAAATGAATAATTATTTCCGATAGCCGGATTCTTAGCAATCTCCCGGCAATTTGCTAAAAGCATGTGGTAGTACTTGTCTGCCTTTATTTCAGACCACGAATGATACGTGTAATTCCAGATCTGAGTTAGATCACAAACAGCCTTGTTGGTAAATTTACAGTTCGCCATTCATATCCTTTTTTGCTTTTAGTCCGGCTAAATGGGTCTCCGGAGAAAAATCGTGAGCTATTCCGCTTTCAATGCCTTCGAGAATAGCTCTTTTTAACGCAATGTTTCTGTTTTCTTCATCTTCTAAAAGCCTTAAGCCGGCTCTTACCACTTCACTTGCGTTTTTGTATCTACCCGAAGAAACTTTACTTTTAATAAAATCGACAAAATAGTTTCCAATTGATATTGAAGTGTTCTTATCCATGGCGCAATTTTTCTTCAAATATACCAATTATTGGTACATCTATCAAGCATATCCTATTTTCTTCTCTGTTTTCGGTCATCGAATCGCCTCAAAAGTATCTTCTGTGTAATATTCTATTAGCATTCTGTGCTGTTTTTTCGGCACAGTCAGACATATATGCAGGCGTCTTTTCGAGTCAACGCCCTATTATTGTAGTTCGGTTTATAACTGCAGAGTTTTCTTCACTAATTGCGGTATTTTACTACTTTCATGGCGCTGAACCTGCCGATGGCATGGTTCGCAATCATTGTTTATTCTGTTTCAGGTGGCAAAAGGGAGTCATATCTATTCCGACTGGAATCCCTGGCACGGCTGCACAAAGGTGAGCCCGGGGTGTAAGTATTGTTATGTGTATCGTCAGGATGCAATGTATGGGGCGGAGGCAAGCAGTAGTCTGGTGCGGAAGACGGCCAACTTCGCTTTGCCTCTACGGCGGAAACGCGACAAGAGCTTTAAGATTGCACCGGGTTCGGTTGTGTTTACCTGTTTTACTTCCGACTTTCTGGTGGAGGGGGCCGATCCCTGGCGCGCCGATGCGTGGGCTATGATGCGCGAGCGGTTGGATTGTACCTTCTTCTTTTTTACTAAGCGGATTGATCGGTTGGCCAATTGTGTGCCCGACGACTGGGGGAGGGGATATCCCAATGTGGTTATTGGTTGCACAATCGAGAACCAGACGCTTGCCAACTATCGGCTTCCCATTTTTCTCGATTTTCCCATTGCACACAGAGCCATTATTGTGGCCCCGTTGTTGGGCCCGGTAAGCCTGGAACCTTATCTTGATGCCTGCATCGAAGAGGTGGCGGTGAGTGGCGAATCGGGACCCGACGCCCGGGTTTGTGATTACAACTGGGTTCTCGACATCCGAAGGCAGTGTATAGAAAAGGAGATCCCTTTCCGCTTTCATCAAACCGGGGCCAAACTCCTCAAAGAAGGCAAACTCTATCGCATTCCCCGGCGATTCCAGATTTCGCAGGCCCGAAAGGCCGATATCGATTACAAAATCGGGAAAGATGGCCATCCTTTATGATTAGAGTGGTATTTCTTTGGATTATTCTGTCAGAAAAACCCGTTGACGGTGAATATCTGATTCAATAAGCGGTTAACTTTGAGGTTGTTTACCTGAAGGATCGGGCAGATGCTCCGATTCGGCCGATTATGAACCTATCGCGCCACTAATCGATTTTTAATATATAGTTATGAGAAGCACTTTTATTGTTGCCGGAATGTGGTTGTTGGGAATCACCTCGTTGGTTGCCAAGCCTTTTGAGTTGCTATCGCCCGATGGTTCTGTTCGCCTGGTGGTAGATGTAGATAAGCAGATTACCTGGTCGGCTCAGCTGGCGGGGAAGGGTGTGGTGCAAAACGCCGTGATCTCCATGCAACTTCCTAATAGGGTTCTTGGGCAGGATTCGAAATTGACCAAGAGTACGGTAAAAACTATACAAAACCGGATTGAACCCGTGGTTGCCTATAAAGATGCTGTGATAGATGACCACTGCAATGAGTTGACACTGCAGTTTCGCGAAAAGTTCAACCTCGTTTTCAGAGCCTATAACGATGGCGTGGCCTATCGCTTTGTCGAAACCTCAGGGAAGCCCTTCGAGGTGGTAAATGAACAGTTGGATATCGCATTTCCCCAAGGGGGCGCTTGCTATTTTTCGGAAGAGACCTCTACCTATTCGCACAACGAAAGTTGGTATCCCTACGTGAAGCTGGCCGATCTTACCGATAAACAGTTCTGTTGTTTGCCGCTTCTGGTAGATCTGCCCGGGCAGGCAAAAGTGCTGATAACCGAAACCGCGCTGCATAAGTATCCCGGCATGTTCCTCAAGAGCAATGGGAAGGCGGGGTTCGAAACCAAATTTCCCCGTTATGTGCTAGCCACCGAGCCCAATCGCCGCAGCGGCCCCGACCGCAACGAAATCATTACACAAGAGGCCGATTACATTGCAAAGGTTGAGGGTTCCCGTGACTTTCCGTGGCGCATCTTCATTTTGGCTCAAACCGATGCCGCTTTGGTGGAGAGTAACCTCGCCTATCAGTTGGCCGAACCCTGCGTGTTGGAAAAGACCGATTGGATCAAGCCGGGTCAGGTGGCCTGGGACTGGTATAATGCCAATAACATTTTCGGGGTCGATTTCAAATCGGGCATCAACACCGCTACCTACAAATATTTCATCGATTTTGCCTCCGACAACAAGATAGAATATGTGATCCTCGACGAAGGCTGGACCCGTTCGACCACCCAAATTCTCGAGTGCAACCCCAATATCGATGTGAAAGAGTTGGTGGCTTACGGAAAGCAGAAAAATGTGGAGATTATTCTCTGGGTGCTCTGGAAGCCTCTCAATGCAAATATGGTGGAAATCCTCGAAACCTACAGTGGTTGGGGGGTCAAAGGGATCAAGGTAGATTTTATGCAGCGTAACGACCAGTACATGGTAGAGTCGTACGAACGAATTGCAAGCGAATGTGCGCGGTTAGGTATGTTGGCCGATTTCCATGGTGCCTTTAAGCCTTCGGGCCTTCATCGAAAATACCCCAATGTAATCAGTTACGAAGGGGTCAAGGGCAATGAGAATAACAAATGGAGTGCCGACATTACCCCCGAACATAATGTTACCCTGCCCTTTACCCGGATGGTGGCTGGCCCTATGGATTATACCCCCGGCGCCATGCTCAACGCCCACCTGGTAAACCACAAAATCAGCTTTGAGCGCCCTATGGGTTTGGGAACCCGCTGCCACGAAGTGGCCAAGTATGTAGTTTATGAGTCGCCCTTGCAAATGTTGTGCGAATCGCCCTCGGTTTACAAAAAAGAGCAGGAGACGGTCAATTTCATTACCCGGATTCCTACCGTTTGGGACGAAACCCGCGTATTGGCAGCCGCTGTGGCCGATTACATTGTGGTGGCACGTCGCAAAGGGAACACTTGGTATTTGGGTGGCATGACCGATTCGACCCCTCGTGAACTCGAGATCTCTCTGTCGTTTCTGGGCGATGGCAACTATACGATGACCGTGATGAAAGATGGTATCAATGCCGATCGGTATGCACAAGATTACAAGTTGGAGAAGGTCTCGGTAGGCAAGAGTACTCAAACTACTCTGAAAATGGCCTCCGGCGGCGGATGGGCTGCTATCATTGAGCCCTGATCTTTCCTGAAGTGCGCAATTTGCGAGACTTGAATTACCTAATCTTCCAAATATGGCAGCGAATCATTGTGAACAGTGCCCGTTTCGGGCAAAATACGACCAGCGACCTACTTCGTTATTAGGTAGATTCTGGCGATGGCATATCAACTTCTGCCCCGGATGGAAAGCTTATTTTGGCTCCCAGAGTGCAGAGAATCGGGAAGCGTTGCGCCAGAAGTACCATTTTTCTAAGTATTAACAGACTTTCGCCTTATCTCGGGCAACCCCTGGCGCCCGATGCAGTAACCACTCTGTTCGATACCATGCCTGGTCAAAGGTGCGCGAGCGGATCAATGGGGAGTCAATGTAATCGAAGGTGTTGCGGCGGTTTTTGGGTTCCTGAATATCGATATAGTGCTATTCAATCCCTCTATTTTCCTATCATGCCCCGCGAAATGCAGCTATATTTGTAAGAGATATAAATTTATCGATGAACTGCATGGCTTGGGGTCGCACCCGGTGCCGTGCAGAATTATGTTTGCTTACTAAATTTTGAATTATGAACCGGATGTGGTATCTCTCAATGGGCCTGTTTCTGCTGTTGCAGGCATGTTCGCAATCAAACCCGCAGCGCTACTCGGAAACGGTCAGGGTCGAGGCCGACGATACGGAAGAGATCATTATGGAAAAGGCTGCCAGTCTGGTGCCTTCCGACAGGCAGTTGGCAGCCATCGACAACGAGTTCATTGCCTTTATCCATTTTGGACCCAACACCTTTACCCGGATGGAGTGGGGAAGCGGTAAGGAGGATCCCAAGGTTTTCGATCTCAAAGAACTGCATACTGATCAGTGGTGCGAAGCCATGAAGGCTGCCGGCATGAAGATGGCCATCCTCACCGTGAAGCATCACGACGGATTCTGCCTGTGGCAGACCCGCTACACCACACATGGTGTTATGTCGACCGGCTTTCGCGACGGAAAGGGCGATGTGTTACGAGAACTGTCGGAATCTTGCCAGAAATATGGCATCAAACTGGGGGTTTATCTCTCTCCGGCCGATCTGTTTCAGATTGAGAGCCCCGACGGACTCTACGGAAACCTCAGTACTTACAGTAAGCGGACCATCCCGCGTGAGGTGCCCGGCAGACCCTTTAAAAACAAAACTACCTTCGAATTCGAAGTCGACGACTATAACGAATATTTCCTGAACCAACTCTTTGAATTGCTTACTGAATACGGACCCGTTCACGAGGTGTGGTTCGACGGTGCCCATCCCAAAAGAAAGGGGGGGCAGAAGTACAACTACGGTGCGTGGAGGGAGCTGATCAGAACCTTGGCGCCTAACGCGGTTGTCTTTGGAAAGGAGGATATTCGCTGGTGTGGAAACGAAGGGGGAGGCACACGGGCCACCGAATGGAATGTGATTCCCTACGCCGAGGATCCTGCTGTGATGAACGATTTTCCGGATCTTACCAAATACGATTTGGGCAGCCGAGAGGCCTTGCTTGCGCAAGAAAAGCCCTTTTACCTCCATTACCAACCCGCCGAAACCAATACCTCAATCCGTGCCGGCTGGTTCTATAGCAACGACGAAACGCAGGGGGTACGAAATGCCGACGAAGTGTTCGATATGTACGAACGTTCGGTAGGTGGAAACTCTATCTTCTTGCTCAATATTCCGCCCAGTCGCGAAGGAAAATTTCCGGCTGCCGATGTGGAGGTGCTTCGTGAAGTGGGCGAGCGCATTAACGCCACTTATGGCAAGAATCTGTTCGACAAGGTCAAAGGACCCCGAAAGTTGCTCGATAAGCGCCGCGAATCTTATCTGATGTTAACCGACGAGCCACGCGAAGTGGAGATCACTACCTCCGAGCCGGTTACAGTGAACCGTATTGCCTTGCGCGAGCCCATTACCAAGGTGGGCGAACGGGTAGAACAGCATGCAGTCGATGCCTTTCTGGATGGCCAGTGGGTCGAGATTGCTCAGGCAACCAATATTGGAAACCGTCGCATTCTGCGCTTTCCGGCCGTTACCAGCAACCGCTTTCGTGTCAGGATCCTAAAATCACGTTTAGCCCCTGCCCTCAGCGAGGTTTCGGCCTATTTCTATGAGGGACGTCCGCCCCAACTGAATGCAAAAAGAGATCTCGAAGGGTTGGTTACGCTCGAAGCCATGAATCCGGCAATCCGTTGGAACAGTTCGGGTCAGAACAGCGCCGAAAACCTGAACCGTGGCTACACGGTGTACTATACTACAAACGGAACTGAGCCCGATACCACCTCAACGCCCTATTCCGGTCCCTTCTTGCTCGAAAACGGGCAACTGAAGGCTTTTGCCCTGCTAAACGGCCGGAAGGGGGCGCTGCTTGACGAGCGCTTTGGTCTGTTGAAAAAGGGTTGGAAAGTTATGGATGTCAGCAGCGAACGTCAGGCTCAACCGGCAAAAAACAGCTTCGATGAAAATCGAAACAGCTATTGGCTCTCCGAACAGGGTAACAAACACTTTCTTGCCATTGATCTGGGGTTGGAGACAGCGCTGAGCGGTTTTGCCTACACGCCCCAAACGCAGAATGGCCGGGGAATGATTGAATCGGGGGTCATTAAAGTGAGTTCGAATGGCAGGCGGTGGGAAGAGGCCGGCCGTTTCTCCTTCGGCAACCTGGTGAATGATCCTACGAAACGCACCCTCTTTTTCGAGAAGGCGGTCAAGGCTCGTTATGTGCGGATTGAAGCAACCGCCATTGCCGGCGGCGGAGATGTGGCTTCGATGGCCGAATTGGATCTCTTTGCTGAATAAGTTGTCTTGTTAACAAAGAATGAGTGTGAATTAATAGTTTTAAAGCAATAAAATACAAATAATCAGATGAGAAAAGCAGGAGTGTTATTACTGGCAGCATGTTTCTGTATGGGCTTACAGATCCGGGCCGAAGATTTGAAATTATGGTATAAGTCGCCCGCAAAGATTTGGGAGGAGGCTCTTCCTTTAGGCAACTCAAGATTGGGGGCCATGGTATACGGAACACCTCAGCGCGAGGAGTTGCAACTCAACGAGGAGACCCTCTGGGGAGGAGGGCCTTACCGAAATGATAACCCCAAAGC
>CAYGID010000105.1:0-3165 GCA_964349835.1 uncultured Bacteroidales bacterium
TGAGGAGGCTGGTTATAGGCCACGTTCTGCCACGCAATGGCCAAACGATACACAGGGTCGTGCATCAGCGTATAGATGCGGTGCTCGGTGGGAATTGTAGTAGTGAAAATGCGCAATTCTTTGTTATTCACATTACGCAGCACCACTTCCTCGCGCCAGTCACCAAAAAGGTCAACGCTGACAGCGGGAGTTGATTTGGTACCATTATTCGACATGCAATCTGCGGCTTCAAAAATAGTTTCGGTAGTTTCATTTTCCCAATTCCATTTATAAACGGTATTCCTATCGAGCAACTCACGCAGTAAGTCGCCGTCCCACCATACTGCAAAATTGCACGTACGGGGATTGGTTTCCGAAATCTTTTCTCCGGCCGAATTCCACATTCCTCTCATACCGGCACCGGCAGCCCAGCACTCGGAACCTGGATGACGGGGGTCAATATCAAAGGCATTGCCACGTCCAGGACCTTCACCCCTGTCGCCACCTTCGGTAGCTGCCTGCACTGGAGGAACTTTCCAATACATTTCGCCGGTTGCGGCATTGCGCATGTTAAGAGCCGCATCGCCAAAGCGTTCCTGGATGTTGAAAACTTCCAGGCCCGGTTTCGAGGGAATATGATCGGTAAAATGCATGGCATCGGCATGACCCAAGCCGGTAGAATACAAACCGGTTCCATTATGGTCAATGGCACAGGCTCCGTACATAATCTCATCACACCCGTCGCCATCCACATCGCCCGCGCTCAGGTTATGGTTGCCCTGACCCCGGTAGATCCGATTTTCAGGAGAAGAGTCACTATCGAACGTCCACACTTGCACCAACTTGCCATTCTTATAATTAAAGGCAGCCAATACCGCACGGGTGTAATAACCGCGACACATCACCACGCTGGGGGTCTTTCCATCCAGGTAGGCAATGGTGGCCAGATAACGTTCCGACCGATTGCCATTACCGTCGCCCCAAACCGCTTTGAGCTGCTCCTGAGTGGGGTTCTGGGTTTCAGGATGACGACCGGGAATGTAATCGATCGTATGAACTGCAGCTCCCGTAAGTCCATCAAAAACGGTTAGATATTCGGGGCCCTTCATTACATGACCCTGAGGATTCACATGACTGACATTGGGGTTGCCAATTACCTTGCCCTTCCCGTCGACAGTTCCGTCGGCGGTTTTGCTCACCAATTCGGCCCTGCCGTCGCCATCCAGATCATACACCATAAACGGAGTAGAATGGGCCCCCTCCCGGATGTTCTTCCCGAGGTTAATCCGCCACATAAAGGTTCCATCGAGCTTGTAAGCCTCATACTTGGTCTCTTCAGTCTGCCCAGAACCGGCACTGTCGCGGGGACGCATCTCTTGCTTCACAATGATTTCATACTGTCCGTCACCGTCTAGGTCGGCCACAGAACAATCGCCCGGAACATTGCCTTCGAGCGTCTGCAGTGGGATAGAGATATACTGTTGAACCGGCGTATTGGCCTTAAGGGTGTATCCTGCATCGGTGTCCGATTCACGCCGCCCCACTACGCTCTTCACAAAATAGCGGTTATCGCACGTAGCATCAAAACCCTTATCCGTGAAGTTAGTGCCTCCCGTAATCGGGGTGGCATTCAGCTTCACGGGAGCGCCGTTCGCAGTAGATTTATACAGATTGAACGCTATCCCGTCGGGATCGGTGCCCAAAAGCCTCCAACTGACAAAGGAGGTTCCGTTGCCGGTATTCATGGCGATCACTCCGCGGGTGAGTTTCTCCATCTGCCTCTGGGCCAAACCCGAAGAAAGCGAAAGGCCTGTGAAACAAACCAGAACAACGAGCCTGAATAATATTCTCATAAGCGAAAAAGTAATGGTGAATGGTTAATGGCTAAAATTACCTAACTTTCGTAAGAACACCAAAATCAGCCACTATGAAGTACTATTTTGCAAAGACAACAGATTGCACCTTCGATGAGGCCGTACAACGGACTGTTGAATCGTTGCAACAAGAGGGATTTGGCGTACTGACCGATATCGATATACAGGCCACCCTGAAGAAAAAGCTGGATGTCGATTTCAAGAAATACCGAATCCTTGGCGCTTGTCACCCCTCCTCTGCTTATAAGGCGCTGCAAGCCGAAGACAAAATCGGCACCATGTTACCTTGCAATGTCATTGTGCAGGAGCTTGCGCCCGGAAAGGTAGAGATTGCAGCCGTCAATCCTACTGCCTCCATGATGGCCATTCAAAACGAGCAACTGGCAGGGATTGCCTCAGAGATTACCCAAAAACTGGAACGTGTCATTGATCGTTTGTAGCCCCGAATTATTGGTCGGAGACTTTGGGCGTAAGCAGAATTCCGAATCTGCTTTCGCGAGAGTATTTGACAAAAAGGCAAAGGATGGAAAAGACAATATTTGAGATCACCCAAATGGACTGTCCGTCGGAGGAGCGTTTGATCCGGATGAAACTCGAGGAATCGGAGGGTATCCAACATTTAGCGTTCGACATACCCGGCAGGAGATTAACCGTGTATCATAGCGTGTCTGCAGCAGAAATTGAAACAGCCATTCTCTCGCTAAATCTGGGCGGCAAACTATTGAAAACCGAACCGACCACCGCAAGTACGTTTCAAGCGGATACCCAACAGCGAAAGCTGCTTTGGACGGTACTCGCCATCAATTTTGCCTTCTTCCTGATTGAGATGACAACCGGACTCATCTCGCAATCGATGGGGTTGGTTGCCGACAGTTTGGATATGCTTGCCGATGCGTTTGTGTATGGCATGGCGCTATTCGCAGTAGGAGCGGCTTCGACAAAAAAAAAGCAGATTGCACATCTTGCAGGTTACCTGCAGATGGCACTTGCCTTAGTGGGATTTACGGAGGTGCTTCGACGTATTTCCGGCGCCGGTGAACTACCCCACTACGGCACCATGATTGGGGTTTCGGTGCTGGCACTCATTGCAAACGGACTGTGTCTCTATCTGCTGCAAAAATCGAAGAGTAAAGAGGAGCTGCATATGAAAGCCAGTATGATATTCACCTCGAACGATGTGATTATCAATCTGGGTGTAATAACGGCCGGTCTACTGGTTCACTGGACCCACTCCAACCTCCCCGACCTCCTGATTGGAACCATTGTCTTTCTATTGGTGATGAGGGGAGCCCTCAGAATCCTAAAACTCTAA
>CAYGID010000105.1:3265-6811 GCA_964349835.1 uncultured Bacteroidales bacterium
GCAGCGCATCATCGCTTCAGCGCAGCATTAGAGCACTTGAAGCGCGAACGCGCTTCGATGCATTAGAGCATTTGAGCATTGTTGCGCTGACGCGCAACAATGCTCATCGCCCGTCGGGATGCGGTATGGCAGGGGGATAGAAGGTGCCGGTAACTTTTCCGAGCGAGATCTCCTCAAACAGAAGCGCCTCGGGAACTACCATAGTTAAGACAGCAGGCAGAGGTCCAGAGGAGGGCACATCGATGAGGGTCTCGGTTTTTGACACGGCAACCAAATCCATCGGACTTTTCTGATAACGGCTCAATACGGCCGGGGTTATGGGAGAGGTGCGCACCAACTCCTCCTTCCCGGAATCGACATACACTCGATATACAACCTCCTGATACTCTTTCTTTCGCATGATATAGGCATACTTGAGGCCTCTTTTTGCGGCCATTTCGAGTAACTGCTTCCGCATCTTTGCCACAGTGGTACCCTCCGAAGCAGAAAAATGCATAAAACCGGGATAAAATCCGATTGCAAGACCCATACCCGTTCCGGTTGAACCGGCCGAATAGCGGGTGTTTCCGGTGGGAACCGATCCGTCTTTGACATGATGTTTCCAAGCCAACTGCTCTGCCACCACACCGTTTTTAATGAGGGTTCGCTCCGGGGCAGGACGGAATCCATCATGGTCGATGTCATGTGCTCCCTTTATCGGTGTTCCTTTGTATTCTTGCTTATTAGAGTAGACGGTAAGCGAAATCCGGGGATCAAAGAGCCGTTTTCCCAAATCGCTGCTGCTAGTGGCCGACGAAACCACCGCTTTATTGAAGATACCTCCCGATACCCGACCCAGGATAGCATCCCAGAAGATCCCAATCGAACCCTCGCCCTCAACCATAAGAGGACCCGTATAATTAACATCTTCGACCGGTGCCTTAACAAGTGCATCCAATTCGCTTGCCATCAGAGCGATCTCCTCCTTCAAACTCTCCATCGAAGGCATTCCCGCCTCGTTTTGGAACGAGCGGCTATAATCCCACTTAACCGGCATACCCTTGGCGTCGTTCTTCGTAGCCGTAATGACCATCTTAATCACCATAGAGGGTAGCTTAAGTCGGACATTCTCGGAACTTACTGCATAATAGCCATTCCAACTGACATAGAGCTGTACCTTAGTAGCGTACAACTCCTTATATTTTTCGAATTCTTTCGACAGTTCAATGGCCCGATCGGTCCACAATTTGGTATTGAAGGCCGGCAGATCAGAAGCAATCGAAGTAACGGCAGGCGTGGGGGTGAACTCCACCTTTTCGGCATTGAGTACATTCTGCTGCATTTCGCTCTTTTTCTTCTGTTCAGCCACCCAGGCATCGTAAGTGCGCCGATATGCCCTATCGGCAACCGACCAGAACGCCCTCCTGATTTGATTGTAATCGTCGTTCTGGCCGGCCCCGCTAATCAGAAGCGTGGTACCGCCCGGTCGCTGACCTTCAGTGGCATCGCCAAAAAGAATCAGAGGGATTACCATCCGCGACACCTCCTCGTTAACCGGCATATTCAATGCCCCAAGCGATGCGGAGATCTGCGTATTCATGGCTTTTATCAGAACAAACCGCATATAGAAGGGTTCGTACTTTGCATCCGGCAACCGGAACTCCTGCCGGGTACGGGCCATCTCGTCCGATAATGCACGGAAGATAACCGAATCGGGATGCTCCTGCCCGGAGAGTTGACTCAGGAATAGCGAAAAAAATGCGACAATCAGAATCTTCATAAGAGCACTATTTTAAGGACGAGAAAGCAAATACTGAGGAGCAAAGTTCCGGCTGCGCTGTAACTCGAACTTTTCGACCAACAGCGAAGGAGCCACCGCCGACACAGGAACGGCACCCGACTCGGCCCCGCACATCCCGTTAAAAACGCCGGTATCGGAACCCGCGGCAAGAATCTGGGTTAAGGTTCCCAGCGGTGTCCCGATAAAGTTGAGCCCGCGAACCAGTTCGTCGGGACGATCGTTGGCATAGACACGATAGACCATCAGGGGCGTGATTTGAAACGAATTGATGGAGGCCGTATTGGTAGAGGTAACCCCGCCGGAAATCTGACTGATAAAATAGCCAAACTCCTTACCCTGCTTCTGCACCTCCTCCTTCAAAGCCTTTCTGAGCGCTGCATCCGACTGGGGATTCGATGTACTTAGAATCAGGTTCGACTGACGCGAAACCGGGAGATAGCCTCTGCGGGCACGGGCATGTCCGTTCGATTTTGGGAAACCGGTTAAGGGGGTTCGGGTCATCAAAAAGCCTTTAATCGCACCATTATTCACCAACTCAACCGGTTCACCGGCAACTCCCTCCTCATCGTAGCGATAATGACCTGCAAGATGGGTGTTACCCACCTTTTGCAGCGTGGGATCATCTCTGAGCGAAAGGGTGCTCAGCAAAACCTCCTCGCCCAGCTTCGACTTGAACGTATTGGCATCTTTCATGGAGCGCATCCGTTTCCCTTCCAGACGATGGCCTACAATTTCGTGGAAAAAGACGGCAGCCGCCTTTCCCGACAAAAGAGCGGGGCCCACGTAAGCCTCGGCAAGGGGAGCCTCGCGCAAAGCAAGCAAATTCTGCCTCAGCGTGTCTAAATCGGCAAGCACCTCTGCCTCCGAAGGCAATTCATCGGGCGAGAAAGCGAAATAGTTTTCCGAAAGGGTGAGAATCATTCCGTCAGCAGCCTGAACAGCAGCAGTGATTACCAGATTGGCCCGAAGCGAATTCTCCTCAACGGCACTTCCCTCGGACGAGACAAAAGTTTTTCGTTCGACAACGTACGAGAGACCCGCCCGGGCTTCCAGGAAAAGCGGAGAGGCAGAAAAACCATTAGTATACCCATTCAGCCGTTTTGCCCAGAGCGTGGTGTCGAAGGTAAGTTTCTCTTCCGGGATCAGTTTGTCGGAATAGATCTGCTTATTAACCGCCGAAAAAACCGCCAATCCTGCCTCCTGATCATCCTCAACCACCGACTGTTGTTTTTCTTTGGTAAAAGCCGTTACCGCACTCCTGAACGACTGATTGCAGATTGTCCAGATATGCAACTTCAGATGCGACGGGTTGTTATCGATGGGAATCGATACTACCGGAAGCGATCCGGGTTTAATACCCCAACTATCTTTCTCGGGCGATCCCACCCTGTAGAGAGGCGAGAAGAAGCGCTCGGAGGTTTGGAATTTTCTGATGATACTGCCCAGATTAGAGGTTACTTCGGTGGTATATACGTCGGTAACCGAAAAATCAATATAGAAGGGCTTTACGGGCTCTTGTTGTAAACGCTCCATTTGATAGGTGATCTCGGCCGAAAGCGCATTCGCCAGAGAGCTCTGCGCAACCGCAGATTGAGCAGAGAAGAAAAAGAGAAAAAAAAGGAGACCGGTAAAACTACACAAAGGTATCTTTTTCATAGGACCATATTTTTACCCAAAAGTAAAAGATATGACACAAAACAAACAAATATTTCCCAAAATAATTTCGTTTACACATCCACAAAATCCTCCCTTAATGGTGAATGGTG
>CAYGID010000106.1:0-6810 GCA_964349835.1 uncultured Bacteroidales bacterium
GTACTCCTTTTACGATTTTCTTGCCTATTTCGACATCGAAGACCGTTTTCCCGAACACGATTACAACACCCTGAGCGGGTTAATTCTCGATTTGGTGAGGCGGATTCCCCAGGTTGGCGAAAAACTCACCTGGGCCGAGTTCAGTTTTGAAATCGTCGACATGGATGGCGTCAGAATCGACAAGGTGCTGGTAACCCAGCAGCTGCCCAATTCGCCTGAAGCAACTCCCGAAAAAGAGCCCTCCGCTAAAGAAGAGAAGAGAAGCAACTCAGTAAAAGAAGAGTAGGCTATAGCGTTTCGAGCGCCTCGAGTTCTTTAAGCCACAGCGTTGGTTCGGCATCGCTCGGCATTCTCCAGTCGCCCCGCGGCGAGAGGTTCACAGAGCCCACCTTCGGGCCATCGGGCATACAGGAGCGCTTAAACTGCTGCGAAAAGAGCCGCCGGTAAAAGAGCTTCATCCACGAAACAATTTCACCGCGCGCATACTCCTGTTCGAAGGCCTGCGTAGCCAGGAAAAAGATTTTCGAAGGGCCAAAGCCGTAGCGCAGCGTATAATAGAGAAAGAAATCGTGCAGCAGATAGGGTCCTACCAACTCTTCGGTTTTCTGGGTGATGGTTCCCTCTATTCCGGCAGGAAGCAGTTCGGGGCTCACCGGTGTAGCCAGAATGTCGGCCAGAATCTCGGCTACCTGCGGCGACAGTTGCGAAGCTTTCCAGGCAATCAGATGACGTACCAACGTTTTGGGGACACCTGCATTCACTCCGTACATCGACATATGATCGCCGTTGTAGGTGGCCCATCCCAGGGCCAATTCACTCAAATCGCCCGTTCCCACCACAAGCGCCTGCTCACGATTGGCCAGATCCATCAGAATCTGGGTTCGCTCTCGGGCTTGACTATTTTCGTAGGTTACATCGTGCAGTTCGAGAGGGTGCCCGATATCGGAAAAGTGTTGCAGACAGGCCGCCTTAATGTCGATCTCTCGCAGGGTAACACCCAGCACATCTGCCAGATTCACAGCGTTACCATAGGTGCGGCCGGTGGTTCCAAAGCCGGGCATGGTAACGGCAATAATCCCTTTGAGCGGCAGTTGCGCCATGCGAAAGGCCTCGATCGAAACAAGCAACGCCAGGGTGGAGTCTAAACCGCCCGAAATGCCCAATACCACCTTCGAACTGCCTGTGTGTACTATCCTTTTGTGGAGGCCGGAGGCCTGGATAGCCAGGATTTCGGAACAACGCTGCTCCTTGTCGCCCTGAGAGGGAACAAAAGGGGTGCGGGTTACCTTGCGTTGGGGTGCAAGTTGAAACTGTTGTTTACGAGTAAAGGGAATTCTCACAAACTCAACGGGCAGTTCTTGTTCGGAAAATCCGATGTGTCGTTGCCGTTCGAGCATCATCTTTTCGATATCTATCTCGGCATAAATCAATTGATTGCGGGTTTCGAAACGGGCTGCCTCCGCCAAGAGTACACCGTTTTCGGCAGCAAGCGCTTTGCCGGCAAAGACCAAATCGGTTGTCGATTCGCCCAGCCCGGCCGAGACATAGAGATAGCCTGCCATGCAACGAGCCGACTGCTGACCCACCAGATTTTGAATATAACTGTACTTGCCTGCCAAATCGTTGCTTGCCGACAAATTTACCAACAGATTGGCTCCTGCCAACGCCTGATGCGAACTGGGAGGAATAGGCATCCAGAGATCCTCGCAGATTTCGGCACCCACACAAACCTCGCCCGAGGTAAAGAGCAGAGAGGTTCCAAACGGCACCTGTTGACCGCACAGCGTTATCTCCGAAAGTTGACCCGGCCGGGCTGCCAGAAACCACCTCTTTTCGTAAAACTCCCCATAATTCGGGAGGTTGGTTTTGGGAACCACGCCCAGAATCCGATTCCCCTGAAAGACAACTGCTGCGTTAAAGAGCGCATGCTCCTTTTTTACCGGCATGCCCACAAACACCAGCGGACCATGGCCCTCGCGGTGGTCGAGGAGGGTTTGGAGCGCAGCCTCGGCAGCCGAAAGCAGAGCCGACTGGAAGAAGAGATCGGCACAGGTATAGGCGGTAATGGCCAGTTCGGGAAAAACCACCACCTCTGCCTCCTCCGCAGCGGCCGTTGTGAGCATTTCGTTTATCCGGGCAGCATTATATGAACAGTCGGCAACTTTCACACGGGGAATTGCCGCCGCTGTCTTTAGAAAACCGTATCGCATCATGAGCGTATTGTTAAAAAAAAGGGAGCATACGGTGCTGCCCAACCTGAATTCGACAACAAATATAGATGAATTTTTGCAGACAGTTCTTTTCGCCTTTTGGGGCGCTGTCATTTCTTTCAAGGTGCAAAATTACTGCACTTTGCTGTTTTATTTTTGTGATACTCAATCAATACCGTTTTGTCATGAGTGAATATGCAGAATCATCGGTTAACCCCTTTTCGCGGTTCGGTTTTGAGCGGCTGTTCGGATTGCACCAAAATAGTGCCCCTCTCATCGATTTCCTTCACCAGCTCCCCGGCCTGGCTCCGGTGGAGCGCATCTCTTTTATCTCTCCTGCCGACCTCTTCGAAGAGCCCGGAAGCGGCGATGCGGTGTTCGATCTGTTTTGTCAGGATGCCCTGGGCATTCCCATAAAGATTCAGGTTCAGCTGCTGCTATCCGACCAATGGTGGGAGAAGAGTCTGGCCTACGCCTATACGTCTGATTACCACGAATATGTGGCCAACGCCGCTCCTTACCCCACCTACTGCCTGGGTATCCTTATCTCCGATCAATGCGATTGCCCCCTAAAGTTTATCGAGGATTCGTACCTGTGGCGTTTTGACTGTACCTTCGAAATGTTTGGCATGCCCGATGCCCGGTTTCACTTTATCTACCTCGAACCAAACCGCTATTTTGCCTCGCTGCCCGAACCTGCCGAAGGGAGCAGGCTGCATCAGTGGCTCTATGTGCTGGCAAACCTGCCGCTACTCTCCGTGAACGCCCCGATGGCAAGCGACCCCCTCTTTTATTCGTTTATACAATCGGCCTCGTTGTCGAACCTGTGTGCCGAAGAGAGAGAGGCCTACAACCGAAGCCTCGAAAATTTCTGGCAGTAATTGCGGTCCAGGCCATGAGTACACACCAGTCAATTCATTTTAATCTGGCCCGGCTCTACCACAATGTGGCTTCCGGGCTTCCCGGAGGTGCTGCGGAGATGGCCGCCCGTCTGGGCATTTCGCGCCGCACACTTTTTAACTACCTTGAGCTTCTCCGGTCGGAGGGCACCGATATACGCTACAACCGTATTACAGGTAACTACTACATTTTTCGGGGCCGATAGCCCAAACCCAAAGAATATCAACCCGATTCTCGTTATATTTGCCCACCCAAAGGTGCGGCAATATGATTGTTAAGATTTACCCCGACAGGCCCAACGAAAAGAGCTTACAACAGGCGGTCGAACTACTTCGGAAAGGTGGGCTTGTTGCTTATCCCACCGATTCGGTTTATGCTGTGGGGTGCGCCATGACCCTACCCAAGGCCATTGCCAGGCTGGCACGTTTCAAGAACTGTTCGGTAGAGGATGCCTCCTTCTCGGTAATTTGCGCCGATATTGCCATGGCGTCGCACCTGATAAAGCCCATGAGCCAGGAGCTCTTCCGTTTTCTTAAACAGCACACACCGGGTCCCTACACCTTTATTCTTCCTTACAGCAGCGGACTTCCCTCTGTTTTGCGCGACAAACGAAAAACCGTGGGCATTCGTATTCCGCTTCATCCGGTGCTTCGGGTTCTGATTGCATCGTTGGGCTCTCCGCTGGTTACCACCTCGCTACATGGCAACAACCCCGATTCCGCATATGAAACCGATCCTGAATATGAAACCGATCCGGAGTTGATTCACGAAAAATATGGTTCGCAAATAGATCTGGTTGTTGACGGCGGATTGGGGATGTCTATTCCCTCTACGGTTGTTGATTGCAGTGGCGATGGCCCGCTGGTCATCCGCGAGGGGCTGGGTCAAATAGAATGGTAACTATGAACAATACACATCTTATCAGCATGGATGAGATCCGCCTGGCGGCGGAAAACCTGAAAGGGATTGTGGCTGTAACCCCTTTGCAGCGCAATAACAACCTGAGTGAGCGCTATCAGGCCGATGTGTGGCTAAAGCGCGAAGATCTGCAGCAGGTTCGTTCGTACAAAATCAGAGGTGCGTTTAACAAGATTCAGAGTCTGTCGGCCGAAGAGCGGCTTAGAGGCGTGGTGTGTGCCAGTGCCGGAAACCATGCGCAAGGGGTTGCCTCGGCCTGCTCAACCCTTGGCATTAAGGGAACCATCTTTATGCCGGTGCCCACCCCCAACCAGAAGGTGCGGCAGGTAAAGATGTTTGGAGGGAAGTACGTAGATGTAGTGATGGTGGGCGACTCCTTCGACGATGCCTACCGCGAATCGTCGCTCTTTTGCGAAAGCCGGGGTGCGGTATTTATTCACCCTTTCGACGATGAGCAAGTGATAGCCGGTCAGGCCACCATAGCCCTTGAACTGTTTGAACAGTTGCCCGATCCCGATTTTATTTTTATCCCCATCGGCGGGGGAGGTCTGGCAAGCGGAATCTGTTCGGTATCGAAGGTACTGAGCCCCTCGACCCGACTCATCGGGGTCGAACCCGAAGGGGCTCCCTCCATGAAATATTCCATTGAGAAGGGCGAGGTTGTGACCCTGCCCAAAATCGACAATTTTGTTGACGGAGCCGCTGTAAAACGGGTGGGTAACATTGCCTTCCCCATTTGCAGAGATCATCTCGCCGATTTGTTGGCCGTACCCGAGGGAAGAATCTGTTCGGTGATTCTGCGCCTCTATAACGAAGATGCCATTGTAGCCGAACCGGCAGGGGCTCTCTCCATTGCCGCGCTCGACCAGTATGCCCAGCAGATTAAAGGGAAAAAGGTTGTATGCGTGGTGAGCGGGAGCAACAACGACATCACCCGCATGGAGGAGATTAAAGAGCGCTCGCTGCTGTACGAAGGGCTCAAACACTACTTTATTGTGCGTTTTCCCCAGCGTGCCGGGGCTTTGCGCGAGTTTCTGGAGCGGGTTCTCGGCCCCTCCGACGACATTGCCCACTTTGAGTATTCCAAAAAGAACAGCCGCGAACATGGTTCGGCTGTGATTGGGATAGAGTTGCAGCGCAAAGAAGATTTCAAACCGCTCATTAAGCGGATGAAGAACCATAGCCTCACCTTCGAATACCTTAACCGCAGGCCCGAACTGTTCCAATTTTTGGTGTAGTCGGTTTGTCTATTTTCCTTACATTTGCAGGGGATGAGCCTTTCCCGGGCTTTTCGCGGAGGATTTCCCGTATATTTTCAGCCACTACGCAATGAATCAGTTTTCCAATCGGATATTCAGGAACCCAGGGCTCTCTCTGGTTGCCATACTCTTGCTCTACCTGGCGATATTCACCTCGTGCCTCGAAGACAAGGAGGGGAACCAGAACCTCACGGGATTGCGTATTGAGGGAGCCGCCGATATTTCTGCTCCCGGCCAGAAGCTCTATCTCAAGGCTCACTTTGTACCCGACACCGAACGTTCCGACACCATTCTCTGGTCGGCTACGCCTAAGGAGGTTGCCAAAATCGACGCCAATGGGGTGTTGTCGCCTCTGAAGAACGGCACGGTGAGGGTGGTGGCCACTGCTCCCAAAGAGGAGATTTCGGTGGCTGTTATCGTGCAGATTTCGCGACAGAGGGTTCCGGCCGAGCGAATCACTATTCAGGGCGCTGCGCCCATTACCCAACCGGGGGGCAAACTGCAGTTGACCACACTGATTGAGCCCGATGGTTCCGTGTCGCCCACGCTCGAATGGGAGGTGAGCAATACCCGCCTTGCTACAATCAGCACCGGCGGATTGCTTTCGGCCCACACCAACGGCACGGTTACGGTGCTCCTATATAAGGTGGTTGATGGTACCAGAACCCTTCTTGACGAAAAATATATTACCATTTCGAACCAGAATCTGCTGGATATGTATGTTGGCAACTGGCGTGTGGAACAGGTTACAGGGGTGTCGTTCAGCGGCTACAACCGTGATGCCGATTCGGCAGTAACCGACATGATTGCAAAGGTGAAACCCCTCTTTCTGAAGAACCGCATCACTTTCGACCGTCAGGGCCGAATACACATCAGGCAATACGACAGCGAGCTCGACCAGATTTCTCCTGATGCGCCAGTGATTGACTATCTGCGATTTGCAGTTTACAGCGATACCATGAACTGGGAGTACGATCAGCAGCCTTTTATGCTAACCAAGTCGTATTTTGATGGCAATTCGCTCCGTTTATCTCTCTCGAAAGGGTCGCTGCGCACCTTTCTGTTGGCCGTGAGCAACCTGCATAAGCAGGGGCTTCCTACTCCTATCGATACGCTCTTTCATCAATCTACCCTCGAAGCCCTTGGCGTAAGTGTTTTAGGGTTGAATGTAAGTGGGATTTTCTTTCCGCAGATGCTCACCGACGACTTCTTGATGAATCGGTTTGCCGGGGTGTTGCTTGACCCCTCCGTCACTTTTAAGCTCACCATGGTGCTCCGAAAAGAGATTCTCCTTTCGGAAGAGATTGCTCTGTAACGAACTCAGGTTTTGCGGCCTATTTGGATGTAACTACCTCTTCGACGGTCGCTGTTTGTCGACCCATTAGCGCTCTCATTCACTAAAAGAGGAGAACTCGCTTCGCTCAAACAGCTCCTCTTTTTAGCGTTCATTGAGAGCGATGGGTCCCCGCCAAACTACTCCATGTCTCAGAGGCAGTTACATCCAAATGGCGAGATTCTTTCGA
>CAYGID010000107.1:0-6770 GCA_964349835.1 uncultured Bacteroidales bacterium
CACGACTCCTGCCGAACCCGGTATCGTGGTGGTTGGGAAGATGGATCTCGATGCATTGAATCAGCGGACCAAACCTGTTAAGAAGGGTCGTCAGCCGGCTCCTGGCGAGAGACAGACTCTTGGTGAGAGACAGACTCATGCCGGGAGGCAGACTCCTGCCGGGAGATCAGCAGAGCGTCCGGCCAGCCCCGCAGGGCCTGCAGCGCCAAGGCCTGCCACCCCTGCGCAAACAACTACACCCCCCGCATCGGCAACTCCCGCGGCCTCTTCTCAGCAGGGTCCTATTCGCGACGAAAACTTTCTCCATCTGCCTACCGTCCGATTGGAGGGGCCTGTTATTAAAGGGCGTATGGAGCTTCCTGTAGAGCGTTCTTCAGGAGGATCTTCGGATGCCGACAGAGCAAAGAAAAAGCGCAAACGTATACGTAAGGATAAAGAGAAGGTGGCCCAGGCCGGCAAACCGGTACCGGGTGCCGTTGTCGACAAGAAGAGAGATCCCAGGGCAGATGCTGCCAATAAGAATAAAAAGAAACCGCCCACTCCCCTTGCAGGTGCCAAAAGGCCTATACGGCAGGAGGTGAATACAGAGGATGTGCAAAAACAGATTAAGGATACGCTGGCACGTCTTACGGCTAAGGGAACGAAATCGCGTACCTCAAAACATCGTAAAGACAAGCGTGATGCGTTCACACTCCGGCAGGCTGAGGAGGAGGAGTTGCAGCAGCTTGAAAAGAATACCATCAAGGTCACGGAGTTTGTTTCGGTGAATGAGTTGGCCACCATGATGGATGTGCCTGTTACCGAGGTAATTTCTACCTGTATGAACATGGGACTCTTTGTCTCCATCAACCAGCGCCTCGATGCCGAAACGATGGTTCTTCTGGCCGATGAATTTAATTTTAAGGTGGAGTTTGTTACTGCTGAGATTCAGGAGGCCATTCAGGTCGAAATCGATAACCCGGCTCGCCTTGTGTCGCGTCCGCCTATTGTGACCGTCATGGGCCACGTTGACCACGGTAAAACCAAACTCCTCGACTATATCAGGCACGCGAACGTAATTGCCGGGGAAGCAGGCGGTATCACCCAGCACATCGGCGCTTACGCCGTAAAACTTGAGGATGGTCGCCAACTTACCTTCCTCGATACTCCCGGTCATGAAGCGTTTACCGCGATGCGTGCCCGTGGCGCAAAAATTACCGACGTGGCCATTATTGTGGTGGCTGCCGACGATGGGGTGAAGCCTCAGACAATTGAGGCCATCAATCACGTTTCGGCTGCCGGTGTTCCCATTGTGTTTGCCATCAACAAAATTGACAAGCCTGATGCTCGCCCTGAGAAGGTCAAGGAGGAGTTGGCTCAGATGAACTATTTGGTCGAAGATTGGGGCGGAAAGTATCAATCGCAGGAAGTTTCGGCAAAAGGCGGACTCAATGTGGGCTTGCTGCTCGAAAAGGTTTTGCTTGAGGCTGAGTTGCTCGATTTGAAGGCCGATCCCAAGAAGAGAGCTCATGGAGTGGTCATCGAATCGTCGCTCGACAAGGGAAGAGGCTTTGTGGCTACTGTCCTGGTGGAGGGTGGCACCCTGAATACAGGTGATGTGGTGCTGGCCGGGAATCACACCGGAGCCATCAAGGCCATGTACAATGAGCGAAACCAACGTATGACTTCGGCAGGTCCCGCTTCACCGGTCCTTATCCTCGGGCTCGACGGAGCCCCTCAGGCGGGCGACCTGTTCAACGTGATGATCGATACCCGAGAGGCACGTGATATTGCCAATCGGCGCACACAGTTACAGCGTGAGCAGGGATTGCGCACTAAGAAGCACATTACCCTCGATGAGATTGGCCGCCGTATAGCCATTGGCAACTTCCAGGAGTTGAACCTCATTGTGAAAGGTGATGTGGATGGTTCGGTTGAGGCACTTTCCGACTCTTTGATTAAGCTCTCTACCCCCGAGATTCAGGTGAACGTGATTCATAAGGCAGTAGGACAAATTTCCGAATCGGACGTATTGCTCGCAGCCGCATCGAATGCTATTGTGGTGGGCTTTCAGGTTCGTCCCTCGCCCAATGCCCGCAGAATGGCCGAAAAGGAGCAGATTGATATTCGCCTCTACTCCATTATTTACGATGCCATTGAAGAGATCAAGGCTGCCATGGAGGGGATGCTCTCGCCCGAAATTCGTGAGGAGATTACAGCTACCATCGAGATCAGAGAGGTCTTTAATATTACCAAAGTGGGTACAGTGGCCGGTTGTTATGTCAGAGAGGGAAAAGTTTCCCGGAATTCGAAGATCCGCATTATCCGCGACGGGATTGTGATTCACAGTGGCGTACTGGGTTCGCTCAAACGCTTCAAAGACGACGTGAAGGATGTTTCGACCGGCTACGAATGCGGGCTTAATATCCACCATTTCGACGACCTGAAGGAGGGCGATACCATAGAAGCATACCAAGAGGTTGAAGTTAAGAAGAAGCTCTAATCTTTCTCTGTCGACGGCCCTTTGCAGTTACTCAACCAGTTTGTCGTAATCGCCGGTTAGTGGTTGCTCCTCTTCGAAATTGAATAGTGCAATGCGCCTGAGCATGTAATAACTAGTCCAGTAACTCCGGAGGGCTGCCACGTAGTCGCGACGTGAAGCATCTTTGTCGGTATCGGAGATGTTGAGGTCGGTTACGGTTACCTTACCGATAAGATAGCGCTGTTTGGTGACCTCATAACTTCGCTGAGCAATCGTGTCGGCCTTGGTCGCAATGCGCAACTGGTCGTCCTGCATATTGAACTGCATCACCTGCAGGTACACATTCTGTTCAAAATCGATCCGCTCCTGTTCGACCGTGGTTTCAACCAGTTCCTGATTCGACTGAGCCATTTTGTAGGTGCCCTTCCCCAGTCCCCAGTCAACGATGGGAACATTCAGGCTGATACTTACCCTTTGCTGATCGTTGGGTTGATTATAGACCTCCGAAAATTTTTGTGCCTGTTGCGTTAATCCGAAGGATGCCGATAGTGTGGCGTTCAGCCCCCGTTGGCTTCTAGCCTGTGCAACACTTCGCTGAGCCTCCTTCAATTGTCGGTTTAGCGCAATGATATCGGGGTTATTTTGCAGCGCCAAACGGAGAGCATGCTCGTAATCGATGGTCAAGTCGGGAATATCAGCCTCAATCACCAGCTCAATATCGACATTCTCGTTGTATCCCAGAAAGGAGCGCAGCTGCGACTTCCTCGATTCCAAGTCTATACGTGCCCTGTTTAGGGCCGAACTGGCATTCATAAAGCGCAATTCCATCTGAAGCAGTTCGTTCTCGGCTATTACTCCGATATTGTACCTGCCTTTGGAGAGTTGGTAGAGCGTGTCGCTATTCTGGTGGTTAGTCTGTTCAATGAGCAGGTTAATCTGAGCCAGGCCAAGATCGAAAAAGTAGGCGAGGGCTCTGGCCGAGACCTGCTCCATAGAAACCACATAGTTCTTTTTTGCCTCTTCGAAACGGAGTGGCTCAATCTCTTTGTCCCATTTCAGGCGGTTGAATGCAAAGAGCTGCTGGGTAAAACCAATGCTGAAGGGGGTAGAGACATAGGTTTCGATCCCATTTTCTCCCATTCTCTCCGATCGTTCGAGAGAGGAGGAGAGCGAAATGCTTCCCCCGGTGAGCCCGATATTCTGCCGGGCGGTGAATCCTCCCTGAAAATAGAGGTTTTGCCGTTCAACATAGATGTCGTCGCCGGTTTGGTAGTCAACCTGACGGTCGTAGGCGCGGTCGAAACGGGGCATGGCACTCGAACCAAAAGAGAGCGAAGGGAGATAGTTTGCCTTGAACGACCTGTATGACCAGTAACTTGCCCTGAATCGATGGCGGGCGGCAATAGCGTCGGGCGACTGGTTCGATGCTATCTCAATTACCTCCTTCATGGAGAGGCTTTTCTTGGTGGTTTGCGCTTCCACTTCGGCTCCGGCCAGAAGGAACGCAAAAAGTACCAGGCGGTAGATCATTTTTATCATGCGAGAAACTTTAGATAGATTGCGAGAATAGTACCGGCAAAGGGTGTTCCTTGTTTATAAAGTACATGGTAATGTGCCGGTTGCATATTTTGTAAACTTGCATTACCGTACACAAAATAGACAATCCTGTCTATTTTGTGTACGGTAATTTATTCGTACCTGAGCGATTCAATCGGATCTCTTTCGGAGGCCCTTTTTGCGGGAGAGTACCCAAAGATGATTCCGATAGAGGCCGAAACCAGAAAAGAGATAATCACCGACGAAATGGAAATAATGGTGAGAATCCCTGTAAAATGGGTAATTAAGGCCGAAGCCACCACTCCCAGAATCACCCCGATTAATCCTCCTGTTACACTGATAAACACAGCCTCCGATAGAAACTGCACAACAATGTCGGTCTTCTTTGCCCCAATGGCCATTCGTGTTCCAATCTCCTTTATCCGTTCCATTACAGAGGCAAACATAATATTCATGATGCCGATTCCTCCCACCAGAAGTGAGATGCCTGCAATGGCGCCCAATACAATGTTGAAGATCTCTTTGGTTCGCTGTTGTTGCTTTAGGAGCATCTCGGGAACGGTAATTTCCACATCGTTCACCTCGCTGTGTCGGCGATAGAGTAGCCTGCTGATAATGTCGACAGTGGGTTGCAGCTGTCCGGTTTCGGCAACTTGTACCACGATGCGGTCGAGCTGGTGATAGTTAGTGGTACCCGCTTCCGCCACAGGGGTCGACGACACCATCACTCGTCTTCCTCCGCCGATACGAACGGCATTCTGCGATTTTTTGCTCATCACCATGGCTCTGTTCTTGAAGCGCATCAGCATGGTTTTTGTTGGAATGTAGATATTGTCGTTAATCACGTTGACCCCAACATTCTGACTGGCCGAGATGTTGATGTTATTCCTTTCGAGTACCCCGATCACCCGGAGCCAGTTGTTCCCGAACTTGATATTCTGTCCAATCGGATTCGACTGGCTGAAGAACCTGGAGCGGATGTTGGCCCCAATCACACAAACCGGCGTACCCGCCTCCTCCTGAGTCGATTCAAAGTAGCTGCCCGATTGGAGCGGCAGGCTGTACAACTCAAAATACTCGCGCGAAACCCCCACCAGTTTTGCCTGTTCGCGGATGCCGTTTTGCAGCACGAAGGAGTTAAGGTAGATTTCGGGGCTCATAATTTTTACTGAGGGAACAACGCTGCGGATAGCCTCCGCATCGGCAAGGGTCAATCCTCTGGAGAACTTCTTGGTTTGGCCTCCCTTCTCGGTTCCCTCCGAACCCGAACCCCCTTCGGCATCCTCCCGGCTCTGTGGTAGAACTGGGGTAATCACAATATTGTTTACCCCCACCATCTTGATCTGTTCCAGAATCTCCTGTTGGGCACCGTTTCCAATGGCCATCATGCTGATTACGGCAGCCACCCCGAAAATGATGCCCAAAGCCGTGAGAGCCGAACGGAGCTTGTTGCTCAGAATCGACTCCATGGCAATCTGCATGTCGTGGAAATATCGCTTAAAAAATAGTAGCATAACGTTGGTTTATGTAAAAAGAGCTACTCCGACTGAGGGTTGTCTACTCTGGGTGCAATCTCCAATGGCTCTCCCTCCGTTTCGCGCATTGCCTCACTCTCTTTTCGCGCCGCCTCGAGCATTCTTTCGGCGTTCTTTTTTTCAAGTTCTTCGAGCGCTTTCTTGGCAGCGGCTCGTTTTTCCTGAATAATGGGGATAAGCTCTTCGCCAATCAGGCGCAACGATTCGGCATTATCGGGCGGTGAAAGCATCACCATTTCGCCGGCCTTTAATCCCTGTTCAACCACCACCTCATTTTCGTTCGATGCACCCAAAACAACCACCTGTTTCCGTCCCGATTGGGTATAGACCACCGGAATACTGTCGATTCCAAAAATGGCTTCAAGGGGGAGGTAGGTTTGATTCGAGAGTTTGTCGATGATAATGGTGTTACTTGTGGTCATCGAGGGGCGCAAAATGGGATCATTGCCGTCGACCTGAATCTCCACTTCGAAGACTTTCGCATCGGCGTTAGGCAGTTGTTCGCCGATATTGGCCACGCTGGTCACCACGCCGGTAGCCTTCTTCTCGGGGAATGCATCGATTCCGATTCGTACCTTTTGGCCTGCGGCAATGCGGCTTATATCAATTTCGTTTACGTAGGTGAGGGAGTTCATAATAGATAAATCGGGCAGCGTGGCCACGGTTAGATCCCAGGGGCTTATACTCGATCCTACCTTGCGCTTGGCTCCGCCCCACTCCTTTTTGTAGATTACCATTCCCTTTTTTGGGGCGTGAATCTCGAACTGATCCATAATGGCAACCAGAACGTTTTTTCGTCGCACCTGGCGATTCAGGTTCACCTCGTTGTCGATTACAACTCCAGCGGCCTTCTGCTTTTCTAACGAATAATTCTGTTTGGCCTGTTCGAGGGCTCTGATAGCTTTCTCCATGGCTATCTGCGACTGCCTCTGCGATGCGGGCGGTTCATATATGGATTGTTCATACTGCAGTTTCTTCTCTTCTACATCGTATTCCAGATTCTTTATCTGGTCGCGCAGGTTGCGTAGCGACATGGTGGTGTCTAATATGGCTCTCTGCAGGTCTACCTCCTCACCCAAAATGATATCGTCGAGATCGCGCATGGCGTTTAAGGCTTGCGTACGGTCGAGGGTTGCCACGTAGTCGCCCGAATCGACTATGGTGCCTTCGGGCACCAGATCCTGAATCTTAATTGCATCGAGCCTGATACCCTGAGC
>CAYGID010000108.1:0-6733 GCA_964349835.1 uncultured Bacteroidales bacterium
GGCTTATGTGTTGTCGAACGAAAGAGCCATTAGCCACAAGGGTAAGATTACATACATCCCGATTTATGCGATGATGTTTCTGTAGGATATACCGGGTATATAACTTTATTGCCGTCCTTTTCTGTAAATAACAACTGTTTATTGGCGTCATTTTCCTAAATTTATTACTGGTTATTGCCGTCATTTTTCTGAAAATTCGTATTTTTGTGCATTCTTCATGAAATAATGGACACTATGTACCTAAAGAGACGTATTGACGATGATTTGCTTGCCTGGAAAGATGATCCGCGGCGCAAGCCGGTTTTGTTGCGCGGTGCCCGGCAGGTTGGAAAATCTTCAACGGTTCGTGAGTTTGGAAAAACATTTGATTCGTTTGTGGAGATAAATTTTGAGAACCGGGAGTTTCAATTTGCTAAGTCTGTTTTTGAAAAGCATTCCTCCCCGCACATTATTTGTGATGAACTGTCGGCCATACTTGGGGTAAATATCACGGCGGGGAAAACGCTTTTGTTTTTAGATGAAGTTCAGAGTTGCATCCCTGCCATTTCCTCTTTACGATATTTTTATGAGGAAATGCCTCATTTGCACATCATTGCGGCTGGGTCCCTTTTGGAATTTGCATTAGAGCAAATTCCTTCGTATGGCGTGGGAAGAATTCGGTCTCTCTTTATGTACCCTTTGTCGTTCCAGGAGTTTTTACGGGCCATGAAGTTTGATGTTTTGGCCGACCAATTTATAATGGCCTCTCCCGATAATCCATTTTCGGATGAACTGCATAATAAATGTATGGAGCAGTTCGGTCGGTTTTTACTTATCGGCGGTATGCCGGAGGTGGTTTCTGCCTATGCAGATGGAGGTTCTTTGCTTGATTGTCTGCATATTCTTGATGATTTAATCAATACCTTTTACGATGATTTTGCTAAGTATAAGGAAAAAGTGGCGGTGTCTCGGTTACGGGAAGTGTTTGGCGCGGTGATTCATCAAACAGGGGGTAAGTTTGTGTTGAAAAACGTGCAGGGACTGAATCATGCCCAAATTAAAGACTGCCTGGGGTTGCTGGAGATGGCGGGATTGATTTATACTGTAACACATTCTGCGGCTAATGGATTGCCATTGAGTGCAGAGACGAATGATAAATTTCGGAAATTTATGATTTGTGATACGGGTATTTATCAACGGTTTTTAAAACTTGATATAGCCCGGATTCTGAGTTTTGACAAGATTGAACAGATTAACAAGGGTGCCCTGGCCGAACTTTTTGTCGCCCTGGAATTTAAAAAGGCCGCGCCTTCGAGTGCTCCTGTAGAGTTGTACTGTTGGCGGCGTGAAAAAGGCGGCAGTTCGGCCGAGGTGGATTTTGTAATTCAACGAAATGAAGATATCGTTCCGGTTGAAGTCAAGTCAGGAACGAAAGGCACCATGCAAAGTATGTTTCTGTTTTTGAACGAAAAAAACGGGAAATTCGGCATTCGCACCTCAATGGAAAATTTCGGAGTATTTAACAATGTGAGGGTCTATCCATTGTACGCTATTGCTAATAGTGTGCAATCAAACCAATAAGCAAATGAACGAGAGGCAGTGGGCGTTTTATAGGGGGTTGAGCAACGGTGAGCAGTATGTGCTGGATATGGCTTGCTTGAAAGCGGAGCGGATTGAGGTTGCTGATTTGTTGCGTTTTGCGAGTCTGAAGGGGCTTAAGAACGTGCAGGTCAGGAGGTTGCTTGAATCGGCTGTCGAACAGAGATTGCTCTACCCTTCGGCCGATATGTTCGGGGGAGCGGCTCACTTTGAGGTGGATCTGTTGGTTATGATGCATCTCTATCCTCTTTTTGGCAATTATATCAAGGAGTTCGGGGCAATCAGGAGGCAGCGGTTTTACTTTCGGGAGGGAAAAGTAGAGCAGGTGGGTGCTTTTTTGTTTGGCCTGTTGTTCGACGATGCGTTGCTTAAGGAGACTGAGAAAAAATGGATGGAGAGCGCAGGGGCGGTGGGTTTTCCCGATGTGAGCGATTTGTTCTGGCTGGAGGCATACGAAAAGGTTTTTCGGCGTATGAGCTCCGATCTGTTTTTTGTGCAACTCAGATATATGTTCAACCGTACTGTGTCTGAAATGGGGCCCTTAGAGGCGGTCGGGGCTCGGATTAACTATGTGTTGAGTCGTGTCTCTTTTAACGACTCCTATTCGGTTCATAAGGATCGTCTGCTGGGTTTTGTGGCTTTTCAGGAGGGTCGGTTTCAAAAGGCCGCTGCACTTCTCGAAGGGGCTGGCTATCACGATGCGCTGTTTGTGCGGGCAATTGAGAGTCTGTCGTTGGGCAGGATGGAGGAGGCGTTTGCCTGGTTTAGCAAAGGGCTAAAGGTGCAGAAGCAGCGGTTTCGCGGGTTGTCGGTTCCCTATTCTATGGGAGCTGCCTTTTTTTATCTGTTCACTCTGGCCTGTTTGCCTCCGGAGACATCGGCACCAGCGTTCAATAAATATCTGAAGGAGTTAGATAAAAAGAAAGAGCTCACTGTGTTCGATAGCGCGCTGCGGCTCATTGCTTTGCATGCCTTGAACGTGAAAGATCGTTTTGCGGATGGGTTGGCCTCTCTGTTTTCTCTGTTTGAATGGCAAAAGCCCGATAATGTGATGGTGTACGGGCTGCTGGTGTTGTATGTGGTGGGTAAGAAACCCAATAAACAGCAGTTTCTCCGGTCGTTGGAGTGGGTTGCTTTGGCGCGTGCCGGCGGCTATGTTACGTTGGCTTATGAGGGCGCTTATGCTTTGAGCCAATGGTCCGACAATGCAGAGGTGCAGGCATTACTGAAGGCATTGTCGGTTGAGACGGGGTATGATCCGATACTGTCGCGCTTGCGACGAATGGAGGAGTGGGAGATGTCGCTCAATGCCTTTCTTGCGTTGGGGGTTGGCAAGGGCAGTGCCAAATCGGCGGTACCGGCTGAGGATAAAAACCGGGTGGTGTATTGGTTCGATCCCTCTTACAAAGGGATAAGACCTGCGCTTTTAAGCCGAACGGCTAAAGGATACTGGACCAAGGGGCGTAACATCGCTTTGAAAACTTTTCAGGAGGGTCAGGTAGAGGGAATGACGGAGCAGGATCATCGGATTGCTAAGCATGTGAAGCGTCGTGATAGCGGCTGGGGATATGGGGTGACTTGGGAAATTTCCGACACGGTATTCAAGGAGTTGGCCGGCCATCCGTACATCTATCTCGAAGGTTCGGATTTTATTCCGGTAGAGCTGGTGGCTGCTCAACCGGCCATTGAGGTGAAGAAGTGTACCGGTGGCTATAAGCTCTCCACATCGATTAACCAACCGGAGCGCATTGTGCTCAAAAAAGAGACCAACACCCGTTTTTTGGTTTACGATTTGAACGTCGACCAGCGGGCGTTGATTACCCGGGTGAATGAACAGAAGCTTTTGGTGCCCGAACGAGGCAGGGAGAAGTTGTTGCAGGTGCTGAATGTGTTTAGTTCGAGGATGGCGGTGCATTCCGATGTGCTGTCGGTCGACGGGGAGCAGGCGCAGACGCGGACGGTGACTGCCGATACGTTGTTGCGGGTTCAATTGCTGCCGTTTGGCGATGGATTGAAGGTGGAGCTCTTTGCCAAGCCGTTCGGGTCGTTGCCGCCCTATTGTAAGCCTGGCAAGGGGGGCACGACGCTGTTTACCTCCGATAAGGAGGGGCAGGTGCAGGTGGTGCGTAATCTGGCGCTGGAGGCCCAACGGGCATCGACTTTGTTGAGTGAAATGCAGTTGTTGGAGGGGGTCGATGTGGGTGCCGACCTGATGGTGCTTGAGCGCCCTGAGGATTGTTTGTCGTTGCTTGATATGTTGCAGCATCATGCCGATTTGTGTGTGGTGGAATGGCCCGAGGGGGTTCGTTATCGGCTGAAAGCGACCGTTGGGTTCGAAAACCTGAAGTTGCGGATTAAGTCGAAGACGAATTGGTTCGAACTGGAAGGCGAGATCAGGGTTGATGAGCAAACAGTGTTGTCGTTGGTTGAATTGTTGGCGATGAGCGAACGAGGGCATGGACGTTTTGTGGAACTCAGGCAGGGTGAGTTTTTGATGTTGAGTGAGCAGCTGCGCAAGCGGTTGGAGGAGTTGAAGGGGTTGGGTGCTGTACACAAAGATAAGGTGCATCTGCACAAGTTGGCCTCTGTTGCATGGAGTGAGGCGGTGAACGAGTTGGGCGATGTGACGGTTGACAAGGGGTGGAAGGATTTTCAGGCACGTGTAGCCCAAAGCACAGCGTTGCCGGTGAATCTGCCTGCCGGATTGCATGCCGAGCTGCGTTCTTACCAGGAGGAGGGCTTTGTGTGGATGGCCCGGTTGGCATCGTGGGAGGCCGGGGCTTGTTTGGCCGACGACATGGGTTTGGGCAAGACGGTGCAGGCGTTGGCTTTATTGTTGCACAGGGCTTCGGAGGGGCCTGCTTTGGTGGTGTGTCCGGTATCGGTGGTGCCCAATTGGATGGCTGAAGCAGAGCGGTTTGCACCCTCTCTTACGATGAAACGACTGGTGAATGGTGGCCGCGATCAGCTCTTAGAGGGTCTGGGACCCAGGGATGTGCTGGTGGTTTCGTACGGGTTGATGCAATCGGAGTCGGCTGCGTTATCGCAAAGGGTATTTTCGACGGTGCTCCTCGATGAGGCGCATACGATTAAAAATACCTCGACCAAAACCTCCAAGGCGGCGATGAAGCTGCAGGGGTCGTTCCGGCTGGCGTTAACAGGCACGCCGATTCAGAACCATTTGGGTGAGATCTGGAATTTGTTTGAGTTTCTGAATCCCGGTTTATTGGGCTCTTTAGATGGGTTTACGGATCGTTTTGTGAGGGATGAGAGGCCTGCAGCGCGTAAACAGTTGCGGAAATTGTTGGCCCCTTTCTTGCTGCGTCGGGTCAAGTCGGCAGTCTTGGATGAGTTGCCGCCCAAAACGGAGATCCTGAAACGGATCGAACTGAGTGAGCCCGAAAGGGCCTTTTACGAGGCACTGCGTCGGGAGGCTGTTCGTTTGCTGGAAGAGGGAGGCGATGAACCGGCAGGCGCCCGCCATTTGAAGGCCTTGGCCGAAATCATGCGCTTACGACAGGCGGCTTGTCACCCGGCTTTGGTAAATCCGGTGGTGTCGATACCCTCCTCCAAACTTTCTGCCTTTATGGATATCGTTTCGGAATTGAAGGAGGGGCAACACAGGCCGCTGGTTTTCAGTCAATTTGTGTCGCATTTGGCATTAGTGAGAGCCGCATTAGACAAGGCCGGTTATAGCTACCACTACCTTGATGGTTCCACTCCGATGGCCGAACGGAGCCGATTGGTTAAGGCCTTCCAAAACGGTGAGGCCGACATGTTCCTGATCAGCCTGAAAGCCGGTGGCCTGGGACTGAACCTCACAGCTGCCGATTACGTGATTCACTTGGATCCGTGGTGGAACCCGGCCGTTGAAGATCAGGCTTCGGATCGGGCACACCGCATTGGTCAAAGCAAACCGGTAACCATCTACCGACTGGTAGCCGAAAACACCATCGAAGAGAAAATCCTCCGCCTGCACGCCACCAAACGCGACCTTGCCGAAACGCTCCTCCATGGCACCGACACCACCGCCAAACTCACCCTCGACCAACTAAAAGAACTCCTAACCTCCTGAAACAATTTGACAATTCGACGATTCGATAATTCGACAATTAAATCATTATCTTTTCATTAGAGCTCTCGAAGCGCGTTCGCGCTTCGATGCACCAAAGCACCAGAGCACTATTTTTTCGCGCGCCAGCGCATATTCCAGTTTCGCCTACTATTTGGATGTAACTACCTACGGTATGTCTTTCCTGGTTCGATGGGTATATGTATTTAACCTGCATAATTCACAAACCCAAATATAGGTCAATTTTGTCGCAATTTTTGGTAACCGTTATGATCAGTTTGGCTCCTTTTGTGGGTATTGATCATTAAAGCACTCGAAGCGCATTCGCGCTTCGAGTGCTTTAGAGCATTGCGCATTAGCGCCTTAAATTAGTGTTTCATCGCTGTGATCGGCACTACATAGATTCCATCGGGTCGTTTGTAGGCGGCATTCGACATGCCACTTATTACACATAAGACGGTTGGTGCTGTTCCTTGTTTTTGTGTTGTTGTTTCACGTAGTCGCAACAAATTTTCAGATGCTTCGTCTACTTGATTCATGCCTAGTTTTATTTCGAAAGCTCCCCAGCGTCCATCTGGAAGTTGCACGATGGCATCAATCTCAAAGTTGTTGTAGTCTTGATAATGAAATAGTTGAGCGCCGTGTGCCTGGGCATAGATCTTCAGATCGCGTTCGCATAGCGCCTCAAACATGAAGCCGTAGGTTTGCAAATCATTTATCAGCATGGATGACGATGCGCCTAAAACTGCACAAGCAAGCGATGGATCTACAAAATGCCGTTTTTCGGCTTGTTTCACTCTGATCGATGAACGGATTTTGGGCGAAAAAGGGAGCTGATTGTCGAGTATCACTCCGTCTATGCGATAGACATCATCTTGAATCACCGCATCGATGTAAGATTTTGGCAGCTCGAATGCTACTTCATCAGGAATACCTATTGCTGCCTAGACTATTCCGTGAGATTCGGCACTTTCATTCAGTGAGATTTTGGATTGTGGGTTTCGACTTTGTTGGGAGAGTAGGGCGGATTGAGTTTCGAGGGTGACTTGCCGGAGTTGGGGGAGGGGGGGATTCAATCAGGTT
>CAYGID010000109.1:0-6696 GCA_964349835.1 uncultured Bacteroidales bacterium
CGGTTGAGAAAAGAAATGATCGGTTTACTAAAACGGTTGATAAGATTGATGCGGGGCCGGCCGATGCCAGCATTGCTATTGGTTTTCCAACACTGGATTTAACAGCCACTACCTCAGGACAAGTAACCAATCTCGATCTGCCCATTAAGACCGATGATATTTATTTGTCGTGGATTGGTAGTGGCTTGGGAATCGGGGTACAAAGCGGCTTGTCTCTTCTGTTTGGCAACAAGCAAATTTTGCTTGATCTGTTTGAAGGCTGGCAGGTTTATCGCGATTATTTAAACCGTACACCCGGCCTGAGAGGAAACCAAATCAACACATGGAACGGTCAATGGATTGCGCACCGTTACGACAAACTAAGTTATGATGCGGCAAACCCAACGGCATTATTCAATCCGTTTGATGCTATGAAAGATGGGGGGATGGAGGTAAATACCCAATCGTGGACAAAAGTTTTAATTGGTATAGCCCGCAATTATCTCGAAACATCATTAACAGCGTATGTTTATAGCTTGGGACAAATGAATATTACTGTAGGCTTTGTTCCATTTGAATTGCCTCGCATCCGGCAACCATTCGAACTCTATAATAAGTATTTCGGAACAACCAAACGAGAACAAGTTGAGCAATTATTTGGAACAGCGATAGGCTTTACAAAAGCTTGCCAGATGGGGGCGATTGGAGTAAATGCACTCGAGCCTAAAGGGTTTCGGGACTGTATGGACAAAGGAGTCGTTCCGAAATACAATTCTTCCGATGAAGAAAGATTAATCAATTTTAACACTTATCAAATATGGTTATTAGCTATGTTGAACAATGAACAATTATGGGAAAAGGCGCAACAGATTGCGGCTACCCTCAACTCGTACTCTTTGAGCGATAAAAATGCAAAAAAGGTAAAAAGTCAAGAAGTAACAAAATTATTGGCTTCGGTAAATAAAAAGCAGTTTATCGAGTCATTAATTGAAATCGTAAAAGGAAGTCCGGAAGCCAATCAGCTGGCCGAAATTGCAGAAATCGTCCATACAATGCCCGTCGATAATGTGCCTTACTTCCTAACCTTAATCCGTTTTCAATACGCAATAGTAAATAAACAATCTTAAAACGATAACTATGAATGCTTACATTTATTTAAGAGCGTTAAAACACGCTGAACACACAGTATTTTGTGTCCAAGATGGTCAGAAAACCTATTTCGATCCTCAGTTTAATCGAGTTGTCGCTTACTCGAGTGGTCAACAGGTGAAACGTTCAATCCTTGATGCCCTGACATCATATTTGAACGTTCAAATGGCACCCATAACATTCAATTACAATGTCACCAAGGATAAACAATTGGAAAACAAAGAACCTTGGTCCCCATGTGATCCTTCATATGTTGATCAGTTACTTGGTGGTTGGATGCGTGCTGGCGATGGCATCACGGTAAAACGCCGAAGTCCATTATCCATTTCTGCTATGCGGCCTATTCATCCATTGCTTGCTGGAACCGACAAAGAGAATCTGACTTTCGACAGAAGCGATAAGCCCGACAGGCATCCAGTGAATGTGAGATTGGGAGAGAAATTAATGACTGACGAAGAAATTGACGAATTCTTATCTACCAATAACCGTACGCTGCCCCGACGAAATTGGATTCCAGATAATGTCCGGACAGGAGGACTTTTTGTTTACGACATTGCCATCGATCTTCGAACACTTTTCTCCGTTTCAACCAATCAACATGAGCCCGAATTGTCGAAAGACAAAATTGAAGAGCTAAAAGCAAAAGGATGGGTGGAAAACGAAAATGTGTTTGGAAAATGCCTGGTACTTCCAAAAGAGGAACGCGAAAAAGTAATCCCTGCCTTGGCTAGTGCCTTATTAAACTGGCGTATTACTTCGAACCAAGCCCGCACTTTCAGCTTAATGGAAACTTTGGCTGTGGCAATCAGCGACAATGCCAACAAGCTGGCTGGAGCTATCCGTGCTAAACTGATCGAAGATGGAGAACGTCCCAAAGCCAAACCCATCATTGACGAGACTGCCGGAGCTGATGTTTTCGTTACCCTTCCGTGTTCAAACTATGTGGTTACTGTGAACGAAAGTGCCGATGCCCTTGACAAGGCAGAACAAAAGCTAATCGAACTGATGTTGGCATTCGATTACGAGAATCAACTATAATCTATATGTGTATGCTTAATGAGATTAAAATCCTCATCAGGCATATTGAATGGTCAAATAGTGGTTTAAGCAATAATCATGACCATCCAATACGCCTCCGACCTACATTTTGAATTTTCTAAGAATTCAAAATTCCTGGCTGAACATCCGATTCGGCCAGTTGGGGAGGTGTTGGTGCTTGCCGGAGACATAGATTGTTTGGATGAAGGTGGGTATCCCGACAGGCCGTTTTGGGATTGGGCATCTGATAACTACGAAATGGTCTTGGTTGTGCCCGGTAATCACGAGTATTACGGTGGTTTTGATGTCAGCCGCCAGGAGAAAGAAAAGTGTATTCCGATTCGGAAGAATGTGTTTCTGTGTAATAACCATGTGATGACCGTCGCCGGTGTTGAGTTTATTTTAACCACCCTCTGGTCATCAATCCGTTCTTTTTCATCACAATCGATTGAGCGTTTTGTCAGTGATTACAGGCGAATAACATACGATGGACAACGATTGACGGCTAAGATTGCAAACGAATGCCATCAACGTAGTATTGGATTTCTTAAGGCGGCATTTGAAAAACCAAAGATTGGGAAGCGGGTTGTAGTCACTCACCATGTGCCAAGTCTTACCATGATGGCTGATGAATTCGCTGGTAGTATCCTGAATGATGCTTTCGTTTCTGATTTGGAAGAGTTTGTTCATGAGAGCAACGCCGACGTCTGGATTTTTGGCCATTCTCACAGGAATATGAAATCCACAAGAATTGGCAGTACGTTATTGTGCACCAATCAGTTAGGATATGTTGGCCTGGGTGAACACAGGTCATTTTCATCACTATGCACATTAAAACTATAAATAAACACACGTAAAATGCTTGATAATAATAAGTAAAGTGTCTAATTTCGCATTTCATGAAATATGAAATGATGGAAAAATTTAATGGTTTGCGTCCGCAGGACGTTCTGGTTTTACTTAAGATTATGACGTTTCTTGATGACAAATGGCTATTGGCTGATATTGCTTCTTCCTTGGCCATAAGTGTCTCAGAAACATCTAATGCGCTGGAAAGATGTCGAATTTGCGGGCTGATCGATCAACGCAAGAGAACTGTCAATAAATTGGCAATGAGGGACTTTCTAATATACGGTTTAAAGTATGTCTATCCTGCTCAGGTTGGAGGGCCAAGCCGAGGGATTCCCACAGCCTATTCTGCAGAGCCTATTCGCTCAAGAATTGTAGAAGGGTCGGAAAGCTTGGTATGGCCTTATTATAAGGGCACCAGGCGGGGGAATGCTGTAACGCCACTGTATCCTACGGTGCCACGAATCGTCGAGCATCAACCTGTGTTATACGAATGGTTGGTTATTGTTGACACGCTGCGGCTTGGAAAAGCCAGAGAAAGGTCCATTGCTGTTGAAGAATTAGAAAAACGGTTGAATGTTAAAGGAGAATAAGAACCTACTGCATCTGCAAGAAGTCGCAAATGGATTGAACGAACTGATTTACGAGGTTGCCTTTATTGGAGGCTGTGTTGCGCAATTGTATGCTGACGATTCTGCAGCCTCGGATGTGCGTCCAACCTTGGACGTTGATTGTGTTGTCAGCCTGTCTGCTCGTAATAACTACTACGAGCTTGAAGAAAAGCTTCGAAAGTATGGTTTTAGAAATGATACCACTCCTGGAGCCCCTATTTGTCGATGGCTGTACAACGGCATTCCTGTTGACATTATGCCTACCGATGCCGACATCCTTGGATTTGGCAATACATGGTATATGGCCGGATTTAGGAATAGAGTCACAGTAGTTCTTCCAAGTGGGTTGAATGTCCAGCTTTTTCCCGCTGAGTATTATCTGGCTACAAAAATTGCCGCACTTGAAAACAGGGGCGGTCGTGATTTGAGGTTGAGTCATGATTTTGAGGACATTGTTTTTTTAATGGACAACTGCTCTTCGTTGGTCAATCAGGTATATTCAAACCCTGATTACAAATTGAAAGTGTTTCTTTGTCCCTCGTTTGAACGCTTGTTAAAGGATGGAAATCTACTCGAGTCGATTGGGTGTGCTTTACCGATGAACTCGCCAAATGAAAGGGTAACATACGTGATGGAACGAATGCGATTAATCTCTTCATGCAATCAAACGCCATGATCGTCACCGGCACCCACTTCAACTACTATCACCTCTGCAAGCGTAAGTTGTGGCTGTTTGCCAACGGGATAAATATGGAGCATACCTCTGATACCGTTTACGAGGGAAAGCTCATCCACGAAACGTCGTACCCGCAGCGGTCGGAACGGTATGAAGAGTTAGAGCTAGACGGCATCAAGCTGGATTATTACGATACTCGCAATAAAGTCATCCATGAGATTAAGAAGTCGGACAAGGTGGAGATTGCGCACGAATGGCAGTTGAAATACTACATCCACGTGTTGGAAAGAAACGGCGTGAAGGAGGTGACGGGGCTATTGGAGTATCCTACGCTTAGGCAAACACAGAAAGTTGCTTTAACGGATGAAGATCGCATACAGATTGCCGACATTGAGAGGGATATTGAACAAATCATCATTACTGACAATTGTCCTGAGTTGGTTCGTACACGTATTTGCAGACAGTGTAGTTACTATGACTTTTGCTTTGCAGGAGAGCGAGATACGGATTCAGAAGTTGAGCCATGAAGAAAGCCTATTACCTGTTTAATCCCGGTTTGCTTGAACGAAAAGACAATACCTTGAAGTTCACCCCTATCGAAAAAGATGAGGATGGGAGCGAGGTCGTAGGCCAGCCCCGTTTTCTGCCGGTAGAAAATGTCAGCGATTTTTACGTATTCGGTTCGCTTAGGGCCAATAGTGCATTGTACAATTTTCTGGGTGCCAACGATATTGCCGTCCATTTTTTTGATTATTATGAAAATTACACGGGGTCATTCATGCCACGCGACTCTCTACTTTCCGGACGAATGCTCTTGGCGCAAACAGCCCATTATCAGGATAAAAAGAAGCGCATCATCATCGCCAGGAAGTTCATTGAAGGGGCTGCGTTCAATATGGTGAAGAATTTGAAGTACTACAACAAACGGGGTCGTGACATGGCTCCCATCATTGCTTTGATTGAACAATATGCTTCAAGAATCCCGGAAGCAACCTCAACAGACGAATTGATGGGTCTTGAGGGCAATATCCGAATGGTATACTACGATGCATTCAATCTGATTATTAATGATTTTGAGATGGGAAACCGTACCAAACAGCCGCCTGGTAACGAGGTGAATGCTTTGATCTCTTTTGGAAACATGATGTGTTACAGCCAATGCCTTCGCGCTATTCATCAGACGCAACTGAATCCCACCATCAGCTATTTACATGCTCCGGGAGAAAGACGATACTCATTGTCTTTAGATATTTCTGAAATTTTCAAACCTTTGTTGGTGGATCGAGTAATATTCAAAGTGTTGAATAAGAAAGAACTTCAGGAAAAGCATTTTGACAAACACCTCAACCGCTGTTTGCTCAACCAAAGTGGCAAGAAGATTTTCGTTCAAGCGTTTGAAGAACGCCTAAACGAAACAATTCAGCACCGCACATTAAACCGAAGTGTGAGTTACAAACACCTGATTAAGCTTGAGTGCTACAAACTAAGTAAACAGTTGCTGAATATGGAAGAGTACAAACCCTTCAAAATGTGGTGGTAATTATTTATAGACTTCACTGGCATCCTTTCTTGGCTATTATTTTGATTATTATCTGGTTGATATGTATGTAATTCTTGTTTATGATTGTGGTGAAAAGAGGGTGTCAAAAATGTTAAAGTTGTGCCGGAAGTACCTGAGTTGGATTCAAAATTCCGTTTTTGAAGGTGAGATTACTGCCGTTAAATTGAAAGAACTCGAACTAAAGGCCAAACTGATCATGAATGAACAAGAAGATAGCTTAATCATTTTTAAGAGTCGTGATGAAAAGTGGCTTGACAAGGAAATTATTGGTAAAGAATGCAGTAGTATTGACAACTTCCTTTAATCGATTGTCGACCCCCATTAATCCCAGCCGTAACGAGCGCCCCAGGCTGATTAAAATGCCGCTCGTCGGTCTTTGACGTATTGAAAACCAATTCCTTACTATATATTGTCGATGCGCACGGATATTCCTATCTTTGCGCATCGACAACCTTATCACTACTTTTTTGTACTATCTTGTCGTTTAAAATGCTGATAATCAAAAGAAGCCTTTGGCGTTTTGAACGGCTTCTAATCAGACCAATGTGGAATTGAAACCCGTTGAGCTGACGTTAAGCTCAGGAGGATCGGATCTTCTAATCAGACCAATGTGGAATTGAAACGCGTATGGAAAGTGACTGATTTCGGAGACGATCAACTTCTAATCAGACCAATGTGGAATTGAAACTAAAGATTCGTTCCTCGGCCTCAGGACAAAATCCGCTTCTAATCAGACCAATGTGGAATTGAAACACAGGTTCTGACCTAAATACTCGACGATGGCATTGCTTCTAATCAGACCAATGTGGAATTGAAACCAAACGACCTTGTGG
>CAYGID010000110.1:0-6640 GCA_964349835.1 uncultured Bacteroidales bacterium
TTCAAGACGGGACAGTATTGCACACCCTTTACCAGAAGTCGGTTGTGGTTATTGAAGACGATGTGTCTATAGGGCATAATGTTACGATTCACGGGGCCACTGTGAGGGCGGGGGCTCTCATAGGAATGGGTGCCACCCTGCTCGATTACGTTGAAGTAGGAGAGGGGGCTATTGTGGCTGCCGGCTCTTTGGTGCTCAGCAATACTGTGATTGAGCCCGGGTCGCTCTACGCCGGGGTTCCCGCCAAATTTGTGAAGAAGGTAGATCTTGCTCAGGCTAAGGAGTTGAACCAGAGGATAGCCCGTAATTATCTGATGTACGCCGCCTGGTATAAAGAAGGGGATAATGGGTAATGCTCTGGTGCTCTAATGCGCGCAGCGCATCAAAGGTCTATTCGCTCTGATGCAACTTCCGTTTGTAGGAAGCGCGATCCGTTTTTGTCGAAATGGGCAGGTACTTCGGTGGTGAGGAAGATTCGCTTCGCCTCTTTGGAGCATTTCACTTCCATTTCGGGATGGCGTTCGAGGTAATCGGCAAGGCTGTCGGCGACTATCGGACCTTGCGCCACAAGGCGGATTCCTTCGGGCAGATAGTTGAGAATCTTCTTCTCCAACAGGGGGTAATGGGTGCATCCCATCACTACGGTGTCAATCTTTTCGTTTTGCGACAGGAGCGCATGGATCTCCTTTTCCACAAAATAGTCGGCACCCGGGCTATCCTGCTCGTTGTTTTCTACCAACGGAACCCACATGGGGCATGCCTGTTGGTAGACTTGTAAATGGGGATCTATTTTTTTGATCTCCAACGGATAGGATTGCGACTGGATAGTTCCCTGGGTTCCAAGGATGCCCACAACGCCCGTTTTCGACAGGTTGCCCAACGCCTCCACACAGGGGCGAATCACGCCAAGTACCCGCCTTCCCGGCTCCATTTTGGGCAACTCCTGCTGCTGAATGTTTCTGAGCGCTTTGGCCGAAGCGGTGTTGCAGGCAAGAATGACCAGATGACATCCCCTTGCAAATAGCGCCTCTACACCGCTTTTCGTAAAGCGGTACACCGTTTCGAACGAGCGTGTTCCGTATGGGCTGCGGGCATTATCGCCCAGGTACAGGTAGTCGTATTGGGGCAATCTTTCGAGAAAAGCCCGCAGAACGGTTAAACCGCCAAATCCGGAGTCAAATACACCTATCATCTGTCTAAAAACTATGTAGCGAAGAAGCCCCAAAAAGAGGCCGGGCGCAGCAATGCGACCGGCCTCTTTTTGAGACTCCTGCCCGGTTCCCGAATGGGGTAACTATTTGGTAACGCCCAGTTTCTTTTTTACAGGCTCCAGGATATCAACTGCTGCAGGCGATTGAAAGATAATCGAAGAGCCGGCGGCTACATCGAATACATAGGTAAATCCCTGTTCTTTCGAGACCTCGTCAATAGCCTTTTTTGCCTTATCGAAGATGGGTTGCATCAATTCGTTGCGTTTGGTCTGCAGCTTGACGTCGGCCTCTTCCTGAAACTTTACAATGCGTTGCTGCTTGTCTTGAAGTTCCTCCATTTTGCTGGATCTTGCCACTTCGCTCAGATTCTTTTCCTCTTTCAGGAAGTCTTGATAGAGCTTGTTATAGTCGACATTCATGGTTTCGAGGTAAGACACCAACTCTTGCTGATACTTCTGGAGCGTTACCTGGGCACTGTCCATCTCTGGCATGGCCATAAGAAGATCCTGCGAGTTGATATGTGCAAGTTTGAGTGTTTGCGCACTGGCCCCGGCGCTGAAGATGAAAAAAGCAACGACCAGGATGAGTTTTAAAGCATGTTTCATTGCAGTTGTATTAGATGATAAGGATACTCTGTTGCACGATAATAATGCAAAAGTAGACTTTTTACAGGAATAATCAAGAGAGCGCGTCGGCCCCAAATGTTAATTATTCTTATAACCCAACCTTCGCAAGATGTCATCGCTGCGGTCGTTCTTCGGATTGGCATAGATCACGTTTCCGGCAGTGGCAGTGTCGAATACCACTGCAATTGCCTCTTCGGTTGCCAAGGCCTTAATGGCTTCGTACACCTGATCCTGGATAGGGGTAAGAAGCGACTCTCTTTTTTTGAAAATTTCGCCCTCTTCGCCAAAATATTTCTTTTGGAGTTCTTTGGCTGCGGTTTCGAGTTTAATAATCTCCTCCTCGCGTTTTGCACGCATCTGCTCGGTGAGAACCGATCTCTCGGTTTGGTACTCCTTGTACATTCTCTCGACGGCGGCATATTTTGCCTCCACCTCTTTCTGGTAGACCTGCGAGTCTTGATCTAACTGCGCCTGTGCCGTTTTGTAGGCAGGAATGTTGTTCAGGATGTACTCGGTATCGACAAGCGCAAACTTTTGCGCGTAACCCGATCCAACCGAAAGGAGCAGGCAGGATAAAAGCAAAAAGAACTTTTTCATATTTGTACAGTTTTTGGGTTTTCTATGATTACACACAACTAAAATTGTTGACCCAGCGTAAATTGGAACTGACTCCCGTTTTTGGTATCACCGCCGGGAACCGAATCAAAACCGTATCCCCAGTCGATACCCAGAAGTCCAAACATGGGCATAAAGGCTCTGAATCCGATACCTGCCGAGCGCTTAAACGAGAGGGGACTGAACTCTTTGGCTTCGTACCAGGCATTACCGCCCTCGAGGAAGGCCAGTATATAAATGGTAGAGGAGGGTTGCTGCATTACAGGATAACGCAACTCGGCAAATGCTTTGGAGTAGATGCTGGCCGAACCCCGGTTGGGATAGCGGGCATCCCAGAACGACTCCTCTTCGTAGCCCCTCAGGCTCACAATCTCGTTTCCGAAAATTTGGTAGGTCTGCATTCCCGAACCGCCCATATCGAATCCTTCGTATGGCGAAACGCCGATGTCTTTGTTAAAATAGCCCAAGTATCCCATCTGATAGTTCAGTGCCAAAATCAACTTTCCGTAAACCGGTTTATAGAAAACCGACCGGAAACTCCACTTATGGTATTCAATCCATTTATACCTTTCCTGCGAAGTTACCGATGTCATATCTTTTCCATTGATGGCCGACCAGGGAGGGGTGACAGCCAGTCGGAGCGAGATATTAGATCCGTTCGTAGGGAAAAGGGGCGCATTTACCGAATTTCTGGCAAAGGTGGTTGAAAGGTTGAGGTTGTTTGAAACGCCATTTGTAAAGGGGAAACGGTAGTACGAAGAGAGAGTCCAGTTTTTTACTCTGTACACCTGGTAGGTGAGTTCGTGCGAAAGGGTAAAATAGTCGTCGGGCCACTGGATGCGCCTGCCGAACCCTACAGAGATACCGGTTGACTTATAGTACTGAGTGGGTTTCTTGCTGAAGTTCCAGTAATCGGTGTAGTTGTCGTACTCTCCATACGAAGAGTGAAATAGCGAAACCGACAACGCATTGGGTTTCTTACCGCCCAGCCAAGGCTCTACAAAATTGACGCTAAACGAGCGGTACCTCTTTCCATTGCTTTGGAAGGAGATGCCCAACTGTTGTCCGTCGCCCGAAGGAACGGGACGCCACGCATTTGGCTTTAAAAAGTCGCGCATGGAGATGTTGTTAAACCGGATGCCCACGCGTCCGATGAACATACCCCCGCCCCAGCCTGCCGAGAGCTCCAGCTGGTCGCTCGGCTTCTCTTCAAGGCTGTAAATAATGTCGACAGTGCCGTTTCCCTGGTCGGGAATGGGTTGAGGAACAATTTTCTGTTCATCGAAAAAACCCAACTGGGCAATTTGCCGCACATCGCGCATAATATCTGATTTGCTGAACAACTCGCCCGGTTTTACCCTGAGTTCGCGTCGAACCACATGTTCGTTGGTTTTGGAGTTTCCCCTGACAACCACCTTGTTCACCGTGGCCTGAGGTCCTTCAATGATGCGCATCTCAATATCGACCGAATCGTTCTCTAGTTTCACCTCAACAGGGGTGATGTTCGAAAAGAGGTAGCCGTTATCAAGGTACATGTTCGAAACGGCGTCTTCATCTTCGAATAGCCGCTTTCCGAGCGCTACTTTATCGTAAAGTTCGCCCTTCTTGATGCGCAACTGTTTGCTGAGATTTTCGGAGGGGTATACCGTATTTCCTACCCAATTAATGTTGCGGTAAAAGTATTGATTGCCCTCGTATACGTGGAGTGAAAGTTTAATCCGGTTGTTTTTCTCTGAGGTAATGCGGGTCACCGAATCTTCGAGAATCCGAAAATCGCGGTATCCGCGTGCATTATAGAAATCAACCAGTTTGACTTTGTCTTCACGGTATTTCTCCTCGATAAATTTTACCGAATGAAAGAAATTGAGTGAGATCTGGTGCGTCTTTTTGAAGGCCTTTCTGAGGCGGGCTCCACCAAAATATTCATTGCCGGCAAACTCAATCTTTTTAATTTTCACGCGACTGCCGGTATCTACCTTCACCTTAAGGTTCACACGGTTCTGGGTGGTGGTGTCTTCCTCCTCGCGGAACGAAACTGTCGTGTTTAAAAAGCCTTTGTCGACAAATGTCCGGGTAATAATGGATGAGATCTCGTTTTTCACACTCTCGTTAAGCTGGCTTCCGGGTTTTTTCTTAATCTTTTCGAGCAACTCTTTTGCCTTCGCTTTACCAACCCCCGAAATAATGATATTCGAGAGACGCGGGCGTTCGGTTAACCTGAGCTCGAGCCAAATCTTTCCCCCCTCAATTTTAGTGGCCAATACCGCGATGTCGGAATAGAGACCCTGCCTCCAGAATTTGTCGACCACCATAGAGATATCGTCGCCGGGCGCTACAATTTTCATCCCCTCTTCTAATCCCGACATGTTGATCAGTAGCTTTGTGTCGGCAAATCTTATGCCGGTAACCAGCACTTCGGCAATTTCGTACTCTTTGGCCCCGGCATACTCCATCACAGGGTAGAGTATAACCGATTGCACAGAATCCTGTGAAATCTCCTGACCCTGAAGAGGCAGAAGAGAGAATATCAGGCCCAGAAGGGCGTATAATTTGGCAAACTTCATTGTGGATTGTTATGAGAAATTTGATCGCTGGTTTTTCCAAAGCGCCTTTCGCGGTGCCGGAAATCCTCGATGGCCTCAAAAAAGCAGGTTTTGTCGAAATCGGGCCATAGCACAGGGGTAAAATAGAGTTCTGAATAGGCTATCTGCCATAGCAGGAAGTTACTGACCCGATACTCGCCGCCTGTTCTGATGAGAAGATCGGGGTCGGGAATGTCGGAATTTTGTAGCGAACGTGAAAAGAGTTCCTGAGTGATCTCTTCCGGACGGAGAAGCCCGCTCTGCACCTTTTCGGCCAAAGCAGAGGCTGTTCGCGAAATCTCCCAGCGTCCGCTGTAGCTGAGAGCAAGCACTAGCACCAGACCGGTACATCCGGAGGTCTTTTCGCACGACTCTCTCAATTTGCATGACAGCGTTGTGCCGAGGTTCTCAATATCGCCAATAACTCTGAGCCGGACATTGTTTTTGAGTAAGGAGTCGAGTTCGTTCTCGAGACTCGAAAATAAGAGCGACATCAATCCATCAATCTCATCTTTGGGTCTCTGCCAGTTTTCGGTCGAAAAGGCGTATAAAGTCAGGTATTTCACACCTGCTTCGGCGGCTGCCTCAACCGTTTGGCGGAGTGCCTTCACCGCGTTACGGTGCCCGAATAGCCGCTCTTTTTCGCCCCTTTGCAAAGCCCAACGACCGTTCCCATCCATGATGATTGCCACATGGATGGGGGTTGGAGAGGTTGAGTCACTTTGATTAATCGAAGACATAGTCGGTATTTACTTTTTTCTCTTTGGCGCTATTTCCTCCGAATGCAGCACACAAACGGTGCGATCCGGGAATTTTGAATAAAACAGTGGCGGCCACATACGAGGGCCAATCACTGTTTCGGAGCGAGCCGGACGGAGCGTCGGGAGTGGTGGTCAAGCCCTCAAGCAGGTCGGAGGTTGTTTTGCGAAATCCGGCTTCCATGGTGGCACTAACCGTCTGCGATAGTCTAAAACGCATTCCGGCTCCGAATGGAATTTCGAAATGTGCTCCAATCTCCTGTTTCGAAGAGATGGTTGTAGGGGGGCTTCCCGAAAAGACATATTCTAAAGTTTCTATGCTGGCTTGGCCAAACGCAACCCCGGCTCCCAAAAAGATGTAGGGGCTAAAGGGGTAGGTTTTTCGGTCGGAAGAGCCGCCAAGGTATCGGTTTTGTGCGTAGTCGGACGAAAAAGGGAGAAAATTGAACTCATACTGTAGCCCTGCAAAAACAAGGTTAGATGTGTGGCTTACTCCTCTCCATTCTCTCCCGAAATCGGCATCGTTGCCCCGCAGGCGCGAGAACTGTACTCCAAGAGAAACAGCGCTTCGTGAATCCATCACATATCGGCCCGTAACGCCTGCCGCTACCGACGGAGAATACATATAGGTAGACTGGTTGATATCGGAAAAAAGCGAGGAGGCTCCTAACGACACACCTGCCTCAAGATAGCCCTGAGCCCGGACCGCCCCGAAAACGCCAGACAATACAAGCACAAGAATCCACTGTTTCATAGTAAGCGGTGCGTAAGTCGGGCAGTCAAAGAGGGCCGGAACCCCTGAAAACCCATTGCGTACATCTTCGCAAAAGTAATGAAAAAAGTTATAC
>CAYGID010000111.1:0-6577 GCA_964349835.1 uncultured Bacteroidales bacterium
ACCAACTATCGGGTACCTGAGGCGTAATGGGAACAGCCGAAAAACCCACGCGCAACATGGGATTTTCGGGCGGAGAAATATCCAACTGCATCACCTCTCCCGACCTTCGGTCGCGAACGCAGGCAAAGTAAACAGTTGCAATGGTACCGACCGCAATGAGAAGTAGCAATAAAAGTAGTCGTTTGATAATTTGGTGATTAGTGTGGAAAATCATATATTGGGCGTACTGGTTGAATTACCGGAGGCGAAATATAATACATCTTTTCAGATCTTATGGAATGATAAATGCAAATTGTAGGTTACGGATGTGTGAAATCTATGTGATTTTTTTTACCTTCGACACGATTTTTTTGCTAAAAACCTAATTTCTACAGTATGAAGTTTACCTATTTAGGGCTAGCTGCCTTGATGACCCTTGCGCTGTTTGTCTCCTGCGAAAAAGAGGAGGGAGAGGGCGGTACCTCTACCGTGCAGGGTTATGTTTACAAAGTGATACATCAGGATGAAACCTATGCGTATCGTGTCGATACGGTTCCCGCCGCCAAAGAGGATGTATTTATTAAGTATGGCGACGGACCTATCTACGACGACGATATGGAGACCGGTCCCGATGGTTTTTTCCGTTTCAAGTACCTGCAAAAAGGGAACTATACGGTTTTTGCCTACACCAAATATCCCGATGATATGTTGGAGGATGTATCGCAAGAGCTGAAGGTGGGAGCCGGTAATACGGTTACGGTGGATCCTATCTACATCCATACAGGCAAAATGCTGGGAAGAGCCACCATTCAGGGTAAGCTCATGGTGCGCTATTTTTACAGGGGGGTTCTGATTGGCACCGGAGCAGGTGTCGACGAAAGAATTTCGCTTAAACTTAAAGACTCTCCTTTGGTGATTATGGATGCCAGAGCCGGTGCCGATGGTACATTTATCTTCTCGAAGGTTCCGGTTGGAGAGTATGAGGTTTTTGCCGTTACTGAGGCCATCGACACCGAGATTATAGGTGTTATCTCCTTAGACGTAAATGTAACTGCCTCTAATCTGGAGGTGGTGATGGAAAACGACATTGTCGTAACAAAGAATACTAAGATTAATTAATTGCCCATTTTTTTATTATACATGAAAAGGTTAAGTCTGTTTAGTTTGGTTTTTGGTTTGGTCTGTTTGTTCTCAACGGCGGTTGCACAAGATAATGATGTGTCGGCCAAGAGAGAGCGTAGAAAGAATCTGGTGGTTAAAGAGTGGAATACGGAAGGGAAGAACCGCTTTCTCGACAATGTTACCGTATACAACGATCAGGGTTTGAAGATCGAAGAGATTGAGTATGCCCAATATGGGCAGAAGGAGCGGGTTACTTCGGAATACAACGAAGCCGGACAGTGCATCAAGCAGGTGGTTTACGACGACCGAAACCGTGTTACCCGCATCAGAAAATTCGATTATAACGACGACGGCTCCAAAAAGATGCAGTACAACTATCTGCCTAATGGTAAGCTCTTTTCTTCGAAATCGTTCGAGTATGTATATACTGAGTCAAAATAGATAGTTGCGCGTGAGTTTCCCTGCACATATCCTTCCTGAAGATTTCGAGACCATCACGCTTGCCGAGATGTCGGAGGTTCGGCTCATGAACAGAACCGATTCAAAGTTTCTGGCACACATCTCCCGTATTGCCGGGGTTTTGCAGAGGGCGGTTCCGTTCTATTATATTCAGCGAATTGAAGGGGTGGCGGCATCGCACTACGGTACCCGCTATTTTGATACCGAAGATCTCTTTTTTTACCGGGAGCATCATAACCGAAGGCTTTGCCGCCAGAAGGTGAGGGTGAGAACCTATCTTGATTCGCTTCTCTCCTTTCTGGAGGTGAAAAACAAAAACAACAAGGGTAAGACCCGGAAGTTACGTATCAGAGTAGACGAGAATCTTCCTGAAACATTTCGTACTGAGGATTCTATCAATTTTCTGGAGGAGATGGTTCCCTTTTCGGCAAGGGAGCTGCTTCCCAGCCTCGATAACGATTTTTACAGGATAACCTTGGTAAACAAAGAGAAAACGGAGAGGATTACTATGGATTTTGACCTGCGTTTCAAAAACCTGCGAACAGGGGGTACCTTTCATCTTCCCGAAGTTGTGGTTGTTGAGATTAAACAGGATGGAAACTTGCCGTCTAAGATGCAGCAATTGCTTCTTGAGTCTAGAATCCATCGGAGATCGTTCAGCAAATATTGTATGGGTATTGTGCTGACCGATCCGCATGTAAAACAGAACCGATTTAAGCGCAAAGAGCGTTTTCTTGAGCGCCTGTGTCAAGAGGTTGATCCCGAGCACAATCTTTTGGACGGAGAGAAGCCTTGCTGCTAACCTGAACCTGAACTACTATCACCTATAAACTACGAAAACAATGTTTCAAGATTTGCCAATGTTCGATCCGGAAATTGCCGCAGAATTCGGAACCCCCTCTGCAGCTACAGCATCCGGCATTTTCAGCCCTGTAATGGATGTGGAGGGGATTGTTTTATTGCTTGTGCATTTTGTGGCCAACCTTTTGGTTTGTTGGATACTAATCCAGTTTTTCTATTACCGCAAGAGCAAGCGACGCGACTACTATTTTACCTTCATCCTCTTTTCGGTAACCATTTTCCTGTTGCTCTATCTGCTTGATAGCGTAAAGATTCAGGTGGGATTGACTCTGGGCCTTTTTGCCATCTTCGGCATTATCCGATATCGAACCGAAATGGTTCCGATTCGAGAGATGACCTACCTCTTTATGGTGATTGGCATATCGGTAATTAATGGTCTCGGTGCCGGCATGCCTTTAATGGTGCTGGGTGTAACCAACCTCCTCTTTATTCTGGCTACCTGGGCCATGGAGAGCACCACCTTCCTGAGTCATGTCTCCTATAAGATGATTCTCTACGACAAGATCGACCTGATTCAGGTGGGCCGCGAGAATGAACTGAAGGCCGATTTGGAGGCGAGAACCGGTTTGCGGATCGACAAAGTTGAGGTTGGGCACATCGATTTTTTGCGCGATGCCGCCTATGTAAAGGTCTATTATCATCCCGGCTCGTCGCAGATTAGTACCATCGACACCATGATAAAACTCAAACAATTCAATGATGATGAGAATCCCGGCTAGCATCTGCAGGTTTGCCGTTCTGTGGTTTTCTGCGGGGCTCCTTCTGCTCCCGGTAACCGTTGCGGCCCAGGAAGATGACTTTGGAGCCATTCTGAGCGGCGAGGTGAATCTGCCTCTGATTTCGCGTTGGGATGCTTCGTTCGAGCAGGAGTTCATCTTTTCGAATAACCTGTCGAATTTTAACCGTTCAAAATCGACGGTGGGAGTCGATTACGGCTTGATTCGCAAGAAACTCAAGGCAGGTTTTGCCTATAGTTTCATCCGAAAAGAGGAGGACTACTCCCGGTTCGAAACCCGCCACCGTTTTGCTTTGGGTCTTACCTACAGAGAGGAGCTTAAAAGGAATTTGACGCTTTCGCTTCGCTCGAGGTTGCAATCAACCTTGCGCGATGAGTCGCGTGGCGACTACCGGATAAACCCCAGAACCTACTGGCGTAACCGGCTGCAGCTCAATTACCAGATGCCCAGGTTGCCACTTAAGCCTTCGGTTTCGTGCGAGTTTTTCTATCCCTTGAACCGCGAGGTGCCGAATCTGATTGATGCGTGGCGGATTACCGCGGGCATGGATTATCAGTGGAACAAGCGAAATGCGGTTTCGCTCTATTACCGAATAGACAGAGAGCAGAATGTGCCTAATCCTCTGCGCACCTATAGTTTGGGTGTAGGTTATGTATTTTCTATGTAGAGGGGGTGAAGAGGCGCTGATCCGGTACATTTGGGAATTACTTTGATTCGTATACCTGATCCATCTTAATAAATGATTGTATGCACCTCCATCTGCACGCTATTCGGCTCTTCTCTTTGTTGGGACTGGCAGTTTTCTCTACATCGCTATTTTCTGCTTGCACCTCCCTTCCGGAGGTCGAAACGACCCGTTCGCTAAGGGCTCCGGCTTATCCCCTCCTTACTTTCGATCCCTACTTCAGTGCCTGGTCGACCCATGATCTGCTCTACGAAGATGTAGTAAGGCACTGGACGGGTACCCGTCAGGGTTTAGTGGGCGCTCTGAGAGTGGATGGAGAGGTGTACCGCTTTTTAGGAAAAGAGGAGTTGCCCCGTAAAACCCTGCTGCCTATGGCAAACCGCGGGGGCTGGGATGCCAGATATCTCCTTTCGGAACCGGCCAAAGGGTGGGAGATGCCCGATTTTCAGGCTGATGGCTGGCTCGAAGGGAAGGGTTCCTTTGGCACCGACGACCAATCTTTGGTGATTACCCCTTGGGACACGCAGGATATCTGGGTTCGTCGGGAGTTTTCGTTACAAGACGTGACCGACAATGTGCCGCTCTATCTGATCTATTCGCACGACGACATCTTTGAACTATACCTGAATGGCGTGAAGTTGGTTTCGACAGAGTATGTGTGGAAACAGGGTGTGGTTCTCTCTCTTGATTCGCTCCGTCATCTGCTAAAACCAGGTCAAAAGAATGTGATTGCCGCCCATTGCCATAACAAAACCGGCGGGGGCTATGTTGATTTCGGAATTTATGCCGATAGTGACCTTCCCGAAGTCTTTGCGAAAACCGCACAGCAAAAGTCGGTTTCTATGTCGGCAACCGGCACCCATTACCTCTTTTCGTGCGGCCCGGTCGATTTGAAGTTAACTTTTACCTCGCCTCTGATCCCTTCCAATCCCGATTTACTCTCGCGCCCCATCGGATATATTGATTACGAAGTGATATCTAACGATAGTGTTGGTCACAACACCGAGATTTACTTTGAAACAACCCCCGAATGGGCCGTCGACGACCTATCGCAGGAGGTGCAACTGGAGTGGGGGCTGGCCGGCCGACAGCCTTACATGCGCTGTGGTACCACGCAGCAGCCCATTCTGAAGAAAAAGGGTGATAACCGCCGAATAGACTGGGGACACCTCTACATGTCGGCAACCGCTTCGCCATTTGCAACCTACGATATAGGCGATTATGTGCCTGTAAAGCAGCGTTTTGTTTCTGATGGGCGTTTGCGGAGTCGCTGCGACACCTCTTTTGTGGCCCATATGGCTGAGAAGATGCCGGTTATGGCCTATGCCGAATCGATGGGAAAGGTTTCCGATTCGCCGAAATCGGGTTTTTTTATGTTAGGATACGATGATCTCTATTCCATTGAATATTTTGGCGACAAACGGATGGCCTGGTGGAAAGAGGAGGGCAAGATTGATATGCAAGATATCCTACTTAGGGCAACACGTGATCATCGTTTGGTGAGAAAGCAGTGTATCACTTTCGATAACGACCTCTGGAAGCGGAGCGTGGCTTCGGGCGGCGAAAAATATGCCGAGATGTGTGTATTGGCCTTTCGTCAGGCCATTGCTGCGCACAAATTGGTACGCACTGCCCAGGGAGAACCCCTCTTCTTTTCGAAAGAGAATTTTAGCAATGGCTCTATCGGAACCGTCGATGTGACCTACCCATCGGCTCCCCTGTTCCTCTATTATAACCCCGGATTGTTGAAGGGTATGTTAAACCCTATTTTCTACTATTCGGAGAGTGGAAAGTGGACAAAGCCTTTTGCTGCCCACGATGTGGGCACCTATCCCATTGCTAACGGTCAAACGTACGGAGGAGATATGCCTGTTGAAGAATCGGGCAATATGCTGATTCTTACCGCTGCCATTGCCAGGGCCGAAGGGAATGCCAATTATGCCGCCCAACATTGGGATGTTCTCACCACTTGGGCCGACTATCTTCTCGAAAAAGGGCTCGATCCTGAGAATCAACTCTGCACCGACGATTTTGCAGGTCACCTCGCTCACAATACCAATCTTTCGGTGAAGGCCATTTTGGGGATTGCTTCGTACGGCAAGCTTGCCGAGATGCTGGGTAGAGACTCTATTGCCACGAACTATATTGCCAGGGCACAAAAAATGGCGGCCAGCTGGGAAGAGATGGCTGCCGAGGGCGACCATTACAAGCTAACCTTCGACGGTCCCGGTACCTGGAGTCAAAAGTACAATCTGGTGTGGGACGATATGTTAGATCTGAATATCTTTCCTAAAGACATCATTAACAAGGAACTGGCCCACTATCTGACCCTTCAGAACCGATACGGTTTGCCGCTAGACAACCGGCGTACCTACACCAAGTCGGACTGGATTATATGGACCGCCTCGATGGCTTCGGACGGGGAAACCTTCCGTGCTTTAACAGATCCCCTTCACCTGTTCTACAACGAAACACCCAACCGGGTACCCATGAGCGATTGGTTCGAAACAAAAGAGCCTCTTCAAGTGGGTTTTCAGGCCAGATCGGTGGTGGGAGGCTTCTTTATGAAGATGTTGAGGGAGGAGTGGGCGAGGAAATAGAGCTCTAGTGCTCTAATGACAAAGCAATGCTCTAATGCTCTAGAGCTCTAATGATGGGTTGGGTACGTAGGTCTCTGCCTATTTGTATGTAACTAAATCCTCGACGGTCGCTGTTTGTCGACCCATTAGCGCTC
>CAYGID010000112.1:0-6527 GCA_964349835.1 uncultured Bacteroidales bacterium
CAATATTCCTACTATTGTGAGTTTGAATACCCTCATGGTCGATGGAACCGGTATGTGCGGAGCCTGTAGGGTGACAGTCGGGGGTAAGACCCGGTTTGCCTGTGTTGACGGGCCCGAATTCGACGGCCATCAGGTTGATTTTCCCGAAGCGATGCGCCGACAGGCCATGTACAAGGGAGAGGAGGGTCAACAGCTTTTCAAAGAACGCTTGAAGCGGGGCGAAGAGAAGGATGGCAGTTGTCATGTGTAGTTTTGAATGAGGCAGAGACAGTTATGGTAAAAAAGAGCAGAATACCCGTAAGAGAGCAGGATCCCAAAGTGCGGGCCGCAAATTTCGAAGAAGTTTGTTACGGTTATAACGCCGAAGAGGCCATGGAGGAGGCTTCAAGGTGTATAAATTGCAAAAATCCCCGATGTGTGGCCGCCTGCCCGGTGACTATCAACATCCCTGAATTTATTATGGCCGTCAAGGATAGTCAGTTTGAGTTGGCGGCACGGATTATTTCCGAAGACTCGTCGTTGCCTGCTATTTGTGGCAGGGTCTGTCCGCAGGAGGACCAATGCGAAGGAAGTTGCATTATGGGGGTGAAGTTCGAGCCCATATCCATTGGGAAACTGGAGCGTTTTGTGGGCGACTGGACTCGTGAAAACAATATAGATTTAACACCGGCACATATTGCCAGTAATGGTCAAAAGGTGGCCGTAATCGGGAGTGGCCCTGCCGGGCTGGCCTGTGCCGGCGATTTGGCTCGTATGGGCTATGATGTAACCATTTTCGAGGCGCTTCATCAGCCCGGAGGCGTTCTGCAATACGGAATTCCCGAATTTCGGCTCCCGAAGGAGACAGTGGTTCAGACGGAGATAGAGAATATCATGAAGTTGGGGGTCAAAATAGAGACGAACGTAGTAATCGGGCGCACTGTTACCATCGACTCGTTGCTCGATGCCGAAGGCTATGGTGCCGTATTCGTGGGATCGGGAGCCGGCCTGCCTAAATTTATGCACATTCCGGGCGAAAATCTGAACGGAGTGTACTCGGCCAATGAGTTCCTTACCCGAAACAACCTGATGAAGGCCTACCGAAGCGACTATGCCACTCCTATTCACGTGGGCAAGCGTGTGGCCGTTATCGGGGGAGGAAATGTGGCTATGGATGCTGCCCGTACCGCTCTTCGGCTCGGGGCTGAGTCGCATATCGTATATCGTCGCACCATAAAGGAGATGCCTGCGCGGGTTGAGGAGGTGCATCATGCCATTGCCGAAGGGATTGTGATGAACGAACTCTGTGCGCCTGTAGAGATTTTGGGCGATGACAAGGGATGGGTGAAGTCAGTTCGCTGTATCCGTATGCAACTGGGCGAACCCGACGCCTCGGGTCGCCGCAGACCGGTTGAACAGCCCGGCTCGGAGTTCGAAATAGAGATTGATACAGTGATCATGTCGCTTGGGACTTCGCCTAACCCTCTCATCTCTACCACAACCAAAGGGCTCGAAATTAACAAGTGGCAATGTATTGTTGCCGACGATGAAACCGGACGTACCACCCGTGAAGGGATCTTTGCCGGGGGCGATGCCGTAACAGGTGCCGCCACTGTGATTCTGGCTATGGGAGCCGGCAGGAAGGCGGCAAAAGCAATCGACGACTATCTTACCTCGAAAAGTTAATTCTAAATCTCACAGATATGAACCGAGCATGTTATTCTCAAAGCGCAATCTTGCATGAACAAAATCAACATGCGAGCTCCATCCGACCTTTAAAAAGTAATTTTGTACGGATAAAAACGGTTCTGGTTCTTATTGCTATGGTGTGTGTGCCGCTTTTTGCGCAACCCGATAACAATCGGTCGGAAGTGAGGGTCATTCCCTCCGAGTCGGTATTGGCCGCAGAGGCAACCCTGGGCGAAGGATCGTTGTGGGATCATGTTCGCAACCGTCTCCTTTGGGTCGATATTGATCGGGGTCTTTTGCATATCTACAATCCTTCTGATGCCACCAATCAAACCTATTCGCTGGGGAAAAAGGTGGGAACGGTTGTGCCCGTCTATAAATCAGATAAGGTGGTGGTTGCACTTGAGGATGGTGTCTACGGCTTTACGCCAGGCGATGAAGCCCCTGCGCTTTGGGTCGAATCGCCTGAGAAATCGACTACCCGTAATCGCTTTAACGACGGGAAGTGCGATCCTGCCGGCCGATTATGGGTGGGAACCCTCGGGGGTCGTTTCAGTGCAGCCCTATATCGGCTTGAGGATGGCCCTGTTCGCTCGATGGTGCCGATGGTCGACAGTGTTACTATTTCGAACGGGATTGTCTGGAGTGCTGATAAGAAGCGCATGTACTATGTGGATACCCCCACCAACGAGGTGAAAGAGTATGCCTACAACGACAAAACCGGGGAGATTCGCTTTACCCGTGTGGCAGTGAAGATTCCCCGCGATATGGGAAGCCCCGACGGGATGACCATCGACAGTGAGGGAAAACTCTGGGTTGCCCATTGGGGAGGATACTGCGTTGGTTGCTGGAATCCGGAAACCGGGCAACTTGAAGCCAAGGTGGAGGTGGCTTCAGCGCAGGTTACGTCGTGTGCGTTTGGTGGCCCCAATCTCGATATTCTCTATATTACCACAGCCCGCACGGGTATTCGGGGCGATGCGTTAACCAAATATCCACTCAGCGGAAATCTGTTCATGGCCAAACCCGGAGTAAAGGGGGTTAAAGCCTCCTACTTCATAGAAAGATAGCACTTTTCTATCCTTTTGTGTCTGTTTTGTTGCATACACTCCCGAATTTGTTGCACGATTGTTTGTTTGAGTGTGCAATTTTTTTAAACTTTGTGATAACCTGTGTGAATCACGGTCAACTAAAAACATCAATCCATTAAATAAAGTAACTTATGAAGAAGGAAAATGCCATTTCGAGAAGAGATTTCTTGGGAAAATCGGTTGTGGCAGCAGCCGGTGTTACTATTATTCCCAGTGTGGCAATGGGAAAGTCGTTGGGACATACTGCCCCCAGCGATAAATTAAACATTGCAGCTGTAGGTGTAGGTGGCATGGGCGCTTCGAACCTCCGTGCGGTAGCCGACCAAAACATTGTGGCACTTTGCGATGTCGATTTTAAGTACTCTGCAAAGACCTTCGAAGCCTATCCAAAGGCCAAAACCTTCAAAGATTGGCGTGAAATGTACGACAAGATGGGCAAATCGATTGATGCCGTTATTGTTGCTACTGCCGACCACACCCACTGTATCATCGCGGCCACTGCAATGACTATGGGCAAACATGTGTATGTTCAGAAACCTTTGACTCACTCGGTGTACGAGTCGCGTCTGCTTACTAATCTGGCAGCCAAATACCAAGTGGCCACCCAGATGGGTAATCAGGGCAGTTCCGGTGCCGGCGTGCGTCAGACTTGCGAGTGGATCTGGAACGGCGAAATCGGTGAAATCACCAAAGTTGAGGCCTTCACCGACCGTCCTATCTGGCCGCAGGGGCTGAATGTACCCAAAGAGGAGCACAAAGTACCCGATACCCTCGATTGGGATCTCTTCTTAGGCCCGGCGCCCCTCCGCACCTACAACAACATTTATCATCCCTGGAACTGGCGCGGATGGTGGGATTTCGGAACCGGCGCGCTCGGAGATATGGCCTGCCACATCCTACACCCTGTTTTCAAATCGCTTAAATTGCAATATCCCACCAAGGTACAGGGTAGCTCTACCCTCCTTCTTACCGATTGCGCTCCCACGGCTCAAATGGTTCGTTTAACCTATCCTGCACGCGAGAATATGCCTAAGGTTGCCATGCCTGAGGTACAGGTTACCTGGTATGATGGTGGCTTGAAACCAATGATGCCTGAGGGTTTCCCCGCTGGAAAAGATATGAACGATCAGGGTGGTGGTGTTATTTTCCACGGTACCAAAGACACCCTCTTCTGCGGTTGCTACGGTGTGAATCCCTGGTTGCTTTCGGGAAGAAAACCCAGTGCGCCTAAGGTGTTGCGCGAAGTGACCCTCAGCCACGAAATGGACTGGGTACGTGCTTGCAAAGAGACTGCCGCAAGCCGTGTTCCCACTGCATCCGATTTCTCGGAAGCCGGACCTTTCAACGAAATGGTGGTTATGGGAGTTCTTGCCATTCGTCTACAGGCGCTCAACAAAGAGCTGGAATGGGATGGTATCAACATGAAGTTTACCAACATTGGCGAAACTGAAAGCATTAAGACCGTTATCAACGACGGCTTCACCATTGCCGATGGTCACCCCTCTTTCAACAAGACCTATAGCAAACCCATGAGTGCTCGTGAGTTTGCCGAAGGCCTTATCAAGCACAATTATCGTGCTCCGTGGTCGTTACCGGCTATGCCGTAATTCTAAAAAAAGGGGCTGCCGCAACGACAGCCCCTTTTTTTTTCTGAAATTGCTTATTTTTTGCACGATTTATCTAATTTTGTTTCATAAACCCTTTATCGAAATCTAATTCTTACTGCTTATGAACAAACTTGTTAATACCCTTGCAATTGGTACTTTTGTTTTGGCCATGGCTTCCTGCGCCAGTGCCCCTGCCGAGCCCAATACGCTCTCGAAAGAGGAGCAAAAAGAGGGTTGGATCTTACTTTTCAACGGCCAGGATTTTACCGGTTGGAGAGGCTACTGCAAAACCGCTATGCCCTCTGCCTGGACGATTGAGGACGGAGCGATTAAGATTTCCGGTTCGGGAGCCGGTGAAGCCGGAGCCAAGGATGGCGGAGATATCATCTTTGATCAGAAGTTTTCGAATTTTGAGTTGAGCTTCGAATGGAAAGTTTCGAAGGGCGGAAACAGTGGTATTTTCTATCTGGCCCAAGAGATCGACTCTCTGCCCATCTACCGTTCGTCGCCCGAATATCAGGTGCTCGACAATGCCAACCATCCTGATGCCAAATTGGGAAAAGACGGAAACCGTCAGTCGGCTTCGTTGTACGACCTGATTCCGGCCAAACCGCAAAACCAGAAGCCCTTTGGCGAGTGGAACACGGGTAAGATTATGGTTTACAAAGGAACAGTTGTTCATTCACAGAATGGCGAAAACGTAGTTGAGTACCATCTTTGGACTCCCGAATGGGCCAAGTTGGTTGCCGAAAGCAAATTCAACGGATGGGATCAGTTCCTGAATACCGGTGGTCCCAACAAAGAGGGCTTAATTGGTCTTCAGGATCATGGCGATGACATCTGGTTCCGCAATATCAAACTGAAAGTTCTCTAATAGTAGCGCTTTCCGGCCTTACGCCGTATCTTCTTATACAGGGGGTGTCTCTTTCGTGGAGACACCCCCTCTTTTGTTGCAAGGTTATCTTCTTTTTGGAATAGGCGGTTATAATGATTCGTATCTTTTTTTGTTAAAAATAACAAAATGCGAATCGTTATTTCTTCATCGTGTGTATATTAGATGTTGTTAGCTTAACCCTCTGCATTTATTCACCTCAACTCTTTTAGTGATGCATAGAAAGTCTCTGTTCTATATTGGCGGTCTGTTGCTTCTTGCCGGCCTTGTGCTTCTCGGGTACTCTCTGTTGCTGGCACCCTACACCGATCCGGTTGCCTACGAAGCGCACTATTTCTCTATCGATGCCTCATCGGCCGATGCTGCCGAACGTTTCTCAGCGCTCCGTTATTCGTTTCTTACGCCAAAGTTTTCTCTGCACGACTATGGAGTTACCGTGGGATTGGCCGGTCTGCTCTTATTGTTGACAGGAATAGTCGGTGTAGAGCGTTTCAGAACTCCGGTCGGCAGGAGAGGAATTTTACTGATAGGAGTTCTGGCTGTTTTACTCAGCGGGGTTGCACTCTCCGAACGTATCCATCTCTCCATGTTAAGGGGTGCCTTCCCTCACTGGGCCGATTCCTTGGGTATAGCCTCTGCAGCCATTCTGGCACTCTGTGTGCTTTTATTTCTCTGGGTGCTCCTATTGCTTCTTCTGTTCAGGGGTTCCTATGCACCTCGGGTTCCGATTTTCCCCATCGAGGTACAGGCATCCGACTGGTTTTTGTTGACGATAGTTGCAATCACCTCACTATTGATTCTGGCTGTCATGTTGCTCGGACACTACGGGCTGATAATCCCCGGCCTTCTCTGGGGCTATTTCTATCTTTCCATCCTGCAGGGACGGCGGCTTGCGCGAAGCGCAATGCGCTAATGCGCTACGCGCAAATGGTTAATGGTTAATGGTTAACGGTCAATGAGCTGACGCGCAAAGCGCAGCATTAGAGCACTGCTACACTGTTCCACTGACATACCTGCTAATTCCAAAAAAGTAAGGCAGCGGTTTTCATTTCAGTAAGGGTCGTTTCGGATTAGTAAAGCGGGTTGTTCTCTTTCACTTTGTAGAATATCAGTATCGGATTATCATCCTCTTTGAGCTTGGAAAGCAGTTGAAGGAGTTCGGGGTCGTAGGTGTTATTCCCGGGACTTCGTTTTATTCTCTCAGCAATCTCATTGGGCCACAATATGGATACAAACAGATCCTTGTAAGTAGTTAAGGGATTAATAAAA
>CAYGID010000113.1:0-6350 GCA_964349835.1 uncultured Bacteroidales bacterium
AGCGCATCAGAGTATTCTCCACTGATCCAGGTTGGCTGCTCCTTTGATGAATTCCGAAACAGGAAGCTGTTTTTTGCCTTCCAATTGAAGGCTGGTAATGGAGAGCCAGCCGGTTTGCGTGGCTATGCATAATTGCGAAGAATCTGTAACGCGGAGGGTACCGGGCATATGTTCTGCCTCCCGGAAGTGCGGTTCGCCTCCATTGCCGGAGGTTGAATCCTCAGAAAGCGTGGGCTCTGCACCAAAAATTCGTAACGACAATTCGCGACCCTTGTCGGTGACTACGCGAGTAAAGGCGCCCGGATAGGGGTTCAGGGCCCGAATAAAATTGCGAACCTCTTCGAGTGGCCGATCCCAGTGAATTTGGCAATCCTCTTTAAAGATTTTTGGCGCCAATTTGGGGCTGCCCATCGGTGCAAGGAGCGACTGGCTGAGGGTAGCGTAGATGCCGCTCTCTATTGCGGAGACGGTTTCGGTTAGCAGCGAGGCTCCTGTTGTCATCAGTTTGTCGTGAAGTGAGCCTCCTGTATCGTGGTAATCGATCATAACCCGCCGGCTCGAGATGATATCGCCGGTATCAATCTCTTTCTCGATGAAGAATGTGGTAACTCCGGTTTGTGTTTCACCGTTTATGATTGCCCATTGTATGGGAGCCGCGCCCCGATAGTGGGGCAGGAGAGAGGCATGCAGGTTGATGGTTCCCAGGCGTGGCATGCTGAATACGGCTTCGGGTAACATTCGGAAGGCCACCACAACAAAGAGGTCGGCCCGGAAGTTCTGTAGGGCATCAAGGAAGGTTTCGTCGCGGAGTTTTTCGGGCTGTAAAACCGGCAGATTGCGCGAAAGGGCTAACTCTTTGACCTCCGATTGCCGCACTAATTGCCCTCTTCCTGCCGGTTTGTCGGGAACTGTAACCACTGCAACAACGTTTTTTTGCGCATCAAGCAGTGCTGCCAGAGCGGTAGCAGCAAACCCGGGGGTGCCCATAAAAATGATTCGAATGGCCTCTTGCATCGGGATGTTCTCTATATTTGGGTTTACCTTTGCAAAGGTAACAAAAAGATGTTTGAACCTTTCTGCCAACTTGCTTCTGCCTATGAAAGCCACCCCTTCGGTTGTTGACCGATTTGCCGATATCTCTATTATCGGCTATCCGCTTCCCTCGCTCGAGGGTATTTCGCCCCAAACGGCACATCTGATTTACGCTCTTTCGGAGGCAGCCCTCTGCGGGCGAGATATTTTCTATGCGCAGAATTATCGTTATAACCTCATGGTTCGACACACTTTGGAGGCTATCTATACGGGTTGCGCAAGCCACAGCGAATTAGCCGGTTTTTTGGCTCTTGAGAGCTATCTGAAACGGGTTTGGTTTGCTAACGGCATTCATCATCACAATTCGGGCGACAAAATGGTACCCGGTTTTACTGAGCCCGAACTGTCGGGCATGGCCCGAATTGCGGAGGTATTCCATACATTGCCCTGGTTAAGCCGCACCTTTTCTTTCGATATGGGAGGCGGTATGCCGCCTGTATCAATGACGGCATGGGAAAATATTTGCGACATTCTGTTCCGGCCGGGCAGATCGCCCAAATCGGTGAGCAAAGAGGTTGGTTCCGACCGTTTGCTGGCTTCATCGTGTAATTACTATCGAGGTGTTTCGGAAAAGGAGGCCATTGCTTTTTATGAGGCAATGGCAAAGCCTGAAGATGAGCCTCTTTCGTATGGTCTGAACTCTCTCTTATATCGCGATGCACAGGGTGAGTTAAGGGAACGTGTGTACCGGGTCGGGGGGCTCTACGGAAAGGCGCTGGAGCGGATAAACTACTGGCTTTTAAAGGCGGCAGAATCGGCCGAGACCCCTTTGCAAGCAACCGCCCTGGAGTGGCTCATCCGATATTACGAAACGGGCAATCTAAGGGCATTTAATGAGTATAACAAGGCGTGGGTGTCGGAAACCGGCCTTTCGGTCGATTTTATTAACGGTTTTATTGAGGTGTATGGCGATCCGCTGGGCCGTAAGGCCTCTTGGGAGTCGGTAGTCTTTGTGAAAGATAAGGAGGCTTCGCGCCGCACCGAAGCCCTTAGTCGAGAGGCGGGTTGGTTCGAAGCCCACGCGCCGGTTGCCGACGCGTATAAAAAGAGCGAGGTGAAGGGAGTTACGGCCAGTGTAATCTCTGTGATTATGCTGGGCGGTGATTGTGCTCCCGCTTCGCCCCTGGGTATCAATCTGCCCAACGCCAACTGGATTCGGTCGAGGTATGGCTCTAAATCGGTAACCTTACAAAATATTGGCGGAGCCATTAGAGAGGCATCGGCTGCCTCCGGTTTAATTGATGAGTTTGCCGCTACCCCCGAAGAGGCCGAAAGAGCCCGACGCTACGGAAATGTGGCTTCGAACCTGCATACCGATCTGCACGAATGTCTGGGGCATGGTTCGGGTCGCCTGCTTCCGGGTGTTTCGGACGATGCGCTGGGGCCTTTCCATTCGGTAATCGAAGAGGCGCGAGCCGACCTGTTTGCTCTCTATTTTCTTGCCGATCCTAAGATGGAGGCGTTGGGCCTGGTGCAGGATAGTGGGGTGGCGATGGCCGCGTACGATAACTATTTCCGAAACGCGCTGCTGATTCAACTTGCCCGGGTTGATGAGGGGAAGTTACTGGAACAGGCGCACATGCGAAACCGCCATCTCATTGCCTCTTGGTGTATTGAGCAATCGAAGGGGAAGGATATTGTACACTACACCGAAAAAGAGGGAAAAACCTTTGTAATCATTGCCGATTATGAGGCGTTGCGCGGGCTGTTTGCCCGGTTACTGGCAGAGGTACAGCGAATCACCTCGGAGGGCGACCGTAAAGCGGCAGAGCAGTTGGTCGAAACCTGGGGGGTGCGACCCCATCAGGCCATTCATAAGCAGGTGCTCGAAAGATATGCCAAACTCAATATTTCGCCCTATTACGGGTTCGTGGTACCCGTCTTGAAGCCCCAATACAATGGAACCCAATTTACGGGGCTGCAATTCAAACTCGACGAAACTTATGTTTCGCAGATGCTCCGGTTTGGGCGCGACTATGCGCTCCTCGATCCGCTGGAGGGTGTGTAATGGCAATGCTGCTTATGCGTTAGGATAGATGCGTGCAGATCAGACTAATGGAGCAGATGCCCCATCTTATCGCGTTTGGTTTCGAGATAGTGTTGGTTGTAGGGATTAGAGTCAATCTCGATAGAGACAATCTCCACAATTTCGAGTCCGTACCCCTCCAATCCCACTCTTTTCTTGGGATTGTTGGTCATTAACCGCATTTTTCTGATGCCCACTTCACGCAGGATTTGGGCTCCTACGCCATAGTCTCTTTCGTCGGCCTTGAATCCCAAATGGAGGTTTGCCTCAACCGTGTCGAGCCCCTTCTCCTGGAGTTTGTAGGCTTTGATTTTTTCCATCAGTCCGATGCCGCGTCCCTCCTGGTTGAGGTATACTACCACCCCTTTGCCCTCTTTTTCGATGGTCTCCATGGCCTTATGCAACTGGTCGCCGCATTCGCAGCGCATGGAACCGAAAATATCGCCTGTTGCACAAGAGGAGTGAACCCTCACCAGAATCGGCTCATCTCTCTCGATTTCACCCTTAATGAGAGCTACATGTTCGAGTCCGTTAGAGAGCTGTTTAAAGGGAATCATCCGGAAATGGCCCCAACGGGTGGGCAGATCTACCTCTTCGCCCTTTTCGATGAGCGACTCCTTCTGCAGCCGATAGGCTATCAGATTTTTAATTGAGATAATCCGGATATTAAAGCGGTCGGCAAGTTTTTCGAGCTCGGGCACTCTTGCCATGGTGCCATCTTCGTTGATAATCTCGATGAGCGCTCCTGCAGGGAATAGCCCCGCAAGACGGGCAAGATCGACGGTGGCTTCGGTGTGCCCCGAACGGCGAAGTACCCCTCTCGACTTGGCTCGCAGCGGATTCACATGGCCGGGCCGCCCCAGGTCGGAGGGCTTTGTGTTGGGGTCGGCCAACGCTTTGATTGTTTCGGCTCTGTCGAACATGGAGACTCCGGTGGTGCATCCTCCACCCAGTTTATCGACTGTTACGGTAAAGGGGGTTTCATGGATCGATGTATTGCTCGACACCTGAAGTTCCAGATCGAGCTCTTGGCAGCGCTCCTCGGTAATGGGGGCACAAAGCACGCCCCGTCCGTATGTCATCATGAAGTTTACCTTCTCGGGCGTGATTTTTTCGGCGGCAATAATAAAATCCCCTTCATTTTCGCGGTCCTCGTCGTCGACCACAATCACAAACTTCCCTTCACGAAAGTCGTTAATGGCCGCCTCAATATGTTGGAATGTCTCACTCATGTTACTTGTTGTTTTTAATTTGTTTCAAAGAGCCCATCCACCCCAGAAAACGGCGAAACAGGTTTGTGTAGGTGTCCATGTTCATCAACGCCGACTCGTGGGTGGCCTGCCATGTGAGAAAGATCCCGATGGGCAGTACTATAAAGGTGGAGGCCCACATGCCCAGGAAGGGTGTCAGGCTTCCGTCGCGGGCAAACTTTTCGCCTGTAATGGAGATTACATAGTAAAAGACAAAGATCAGCACCGAGATCACCATGGGCGTGCCCAGCCCTCCCTTCCGGATAATGGCACCTAACGGGGCGCCCACAAAGAAGAGCATCAGACAGGCAAACGAAAGTGAAAATTTCCGCTGCCATTCGCCTTGGTATCTACGCTTCTGTTTACTGAGTTCGTCAATAGTGCTTCCGTGGGTCATCTGCGTTTCGTATTGCATATCGCCGGTGTTTTTCAGCGCCTGCCTGATAGACTCCAATCGTTCGGAGGGAGAGACCCCCTCGAAGTGGTCAGCGAAATTGTCGGGCAAGAGCTTCTGCCCCGGCTGCGGCTCTGCATAAATACGGGGAAAATTTTGCAGTGGCATCAACCGGGCTTTTATCATTCCCTGCAAGTTAACCGAGATAGAGTCGATAACCCGCGACAGCGAGTCGGAGTAGATGCTTAACTGACCGATATTCATCATTTGGTAACCCTTCTTGAAGAGATTTTCGTCGGTGCGGTTTAAATCGAACTCCGAAAGATCTATCCGGAAGGTCTGCTGCGAAAATTGGTTTCTCCGAAAAGGGTAAGTTCTATAGCGGCTACGGCTTCTCTCCTGTTGCACCTCTTCGTAGTTGTAGCCGTTGTAGAGGTCAACTATCATGAAACGTTCGTCGGGGGTGGTCTTCATAAAACCCGAATCGGCTATGGTCATCTTGAGGTTTTCGCGTCGGACCCCCGAGGTTTCGTACAGAATGATGTCGAAAAGGGTGTTTGTATCGTAATCCTTCTTTCCGATATACATGTTGTAGTTGTCGATGGTTGTAAAGACCCCTTCGGTGAGCTGCAACTGCGGTTTTTTGTTCTTGATGTCCCAGAGAAGCGATTGCATTTTCAACGCTGTGTAGGGAAGTACATAGTTCGAAAAGGCAAAAGAACCGATGGTAATGGCCGTAGAGAGTATCATTATGGGATAGAGAATCCGCTGCAAAGAGACCCCGGCCGACTTGATGGCCAGCAACTCATAATTTTCGCCGAGCGAGCCGAGGGTCATGATGGAGGCCAGCAGTACAGCCAGCGGCATCGCCATCGGAACCAGCGATGCTGCCGAGTAGGCAAGAAATTCGGCAATCAGCGAAGCATCAAGCCCTTTCCCGGCCAGCTCGTCGATATATTTCCAAAGAAACTGCATTAACAGCACAAACACAACAATCGCAAAGGTCATAACAAAAGGACCTATAAACGACTGAATGATGTAGATGTGCAGTTTCTTCATTGAGGGTTGGCCGGGTAGGGTCAGGCTTTACGCGAGGCAAGGTAATCAAGCGCTTTCCGGAATACCGATTCGGCAGTATAACCCAACTTTTCGTCGAGTACCGTATAGGGTGCCGAATAGCCGAAGTGGTCGAGTCCTGCCACGATGCCGAATGGTCCTACCAACCCCTGAAGGGTTACGGGCAGACCAGCGGTCAGGCCCATAACGGGGATGCCTGCCGGCAGAACTTTTTCTTGGTAGCCTGCGGGCTGCGTGCGGAAGAGTCCTTCGGAGATGGCCGAAACCACTCTAACGGTTAGCCCTTCGGAAACCAGCTTGACAGCACCTTCAATACAGGTAGAGACCTCAGAACCGTTGGCCACCAGAATCAGATCGGGCTTAGATGCCGAACCCTGTTCCCAAGCAACGTAGGCCCCTTTTTCAGCCTGCAGTGCCTCTTCATAGCGCGAAGCAGCTACGGCAGGAATATCCTTGATGTTTTGGCGCGAAAGAATCAGTGCCGAAGGGGTATCAAAATTTTCCATGGCCA
>CAYGID010000114.1:0-1215 GCA_964349835.1 uncultured Bacteroidales bacterium
AAAACAGCGCTTTTGCGCTGTTTTCATTTTGCTGTTTCGCGGAGAGAAAGGGATTCGAACCCTTGGTACCCTTTTGGAGTACACACGCTTTCCAGGCGTGCGCCTTCGACCGCTCGGCCATCTCTCCGGAACAAACCTTCCGCTTGGGTTTTGGTCTTCGGGGGGCGAAAATACGACTTTTTTTGAAATCTTTTTGGGGTAGCTAAATTTAGTGACCGCTTTCCTGTCTATTGGTTGCGTTACTTTTCCGGCAGCCGGAATAGAAGACGGGCGTTTGCGGTTGTGATCCGGCCAATTTCGAGGGGGGTGGTTTGTTGCAGTTCCGCAATCTTAGCGGCAATCACAGTCAGGTAATCGCTTCGGTTCCGCTCTCCGCGGTAGGGGACAGGGGGTAACCAGGGCGCATCGGTTTCGAGAACCAGCTGTTCGGTTCGCACAGATGCCACCACTTTTGCCATCGTAGAATTCTTGTAGGTAACTACGCCCCCGATTCCCAGATAGAATCCCAGGTCGATGGCTTTTCGGGCTTGGGCTTCATCGCCTGGAAAGCAATGGAACACGCCTGTAAGATTGCCTTTCTGTTTTTGTTTTAATATTCGGTAGAGGGGATCGAATGCTTTCCGGCAGTGCAGGATGATGGGTAGCGATCCGTTGATGGCCCAGTCGATCTGTCGTTCAAGGGCCTTCTCTTGTTCGGCGGCATGTGTTGTGTCCCAGTAGAAATCGAGTCCTGCCTCGCCAATGGCCACAAAAGGGTAATGGCCGAGTAGCGCTTCCATGGTGTTCAGGCTCTCTTCGAAATGGTCGGTCACCTCGGTGGGATGAAGCCCCACTGTGGCAAAACAGTATCCGGGATATCCGGTTGCCAGACTGAGCACCCCGTTGAGGCTCTCGTTATTGATATTGGGTAGCACCAGTGCTTCTACGCCGACCTCCCTGGCCGCTACAATGAGCTCCTCCCTGTCGGGGAGAAATAGATTGTCGTAAAAATGGGTATGGGTGTCTATGAGCTGCATGGATGCAAAGATAATCGAGTTCAAGAAAAAAGAGAGGGAACCAAAATTTTTGGCCCCCCCACTTGTCAATCAATCATTTTGAAACGGGTTAAACATATCCCTGGTCGAGCATGGCATCGGCAACCTTTACAAAGCCTCCGATATTGGCACCCTGCACGTAGTTAACTGTGCCATCGGGTTTGGTACCATATTTAACACA
>CAYGID010000114.1:1315-5923 GCA_964349835.1 uncultured Bacteroidales bacterium
AGCTCGTTCTGGGTGGCGCAAGGCAGAGCTACATCGCACTTCACGTTCCAGGGACGTTGACCGTCGAGATACTGGCAACCGTATTTGTCGGCATAATCTTTCATACGACCGCGACGTACATTCTTGAGATCAATTACGTAGGCCAGTTTTTCGGCATCAATGCCGGCAGGGTCGTAAATAGAGCCGTTCGAGTCGGAGAGGGTTACCACCTTGGCGCCCAATTGGAGACATTTCTCCACAGCGTATTGGGCTACATTTCCTGATCCGGAGATGGCTACTGTTTTTCCTTTCATGCTGTCGCCACGGGTTTTGAGCATCTCTTCGGCAAAATAGACGGTGCCGTAGCCGGTGGCTTCCGGACGAATCAGGCTACCGCCCCAGTTGATTCCCTTGCCGGTGAGTACTCCGGTGAATTCGTTGCGAAGCCGTTTGTATTGGCCGTAGAGGAAACCGATTTCGCGGCCGCCTACGCCGATATCGCCTGCGGGTACATCGGTGTCGGCACCGATATGACGCGAAAGTTCGGTCATGAGACTCTGGCAGAAACGCATCACTTCATTATCCGATTTTCCCTTGGGATCGAAGTCGGATCCTCCTTTTCCGCCACCCATGGGAAGCGAGGTGAGGCTGTTCTTGAAGGTCTGTTCGAAGGCAAGGAATTTCAGAATGCCCAGATTAACTGTCGGGTGGAAACGCAGACCTCCCTTGTAGGGGCCAATGGCGCTGTTCATCTGAATGCGGTAGCCGCGGTTGATTTCGATTTCGCCTTTGTCGTTAGTCCAGGGAATACGAAACATGATGACACGTTCGGGCTCGGCAATTCTCTCCAGAATTTTAGCGTGCTTGTACTTGGGATTCTCCTCAATAAAAGGAATCAAGCACTCGGCCACTTCCTGTACGGCCTGATGGAATTCTGGTTCTGCGGGATTTTTGGCAATTATCTTTGCCATGAACTGAGATACTCTGGGATCCATAAATGATAATTTGATAGATTAAGTGCTGCAAAAGTAACAATAATCAACAATTATTTGTTTTTTATGCCGAATTTTTTGCATTTCGGCATAAAAAATCAAATTATCCTCCATTCTTACAGTTGGTACGATTGCCCCGGTAGGCTTCTCAACACTCCTTTTATCACCAACTTCATCAGGATCTCGGCTGTTTTCTGTATGGGGAACTCAAGATATTCAGTGATTTGATCTATATGGAGTATATGGTTTTTTTCGAAGAGAGCTATCACTTTCTGTTCGGAAGGAGGTAGTGCTTCGATAAAGGGCAGTTCCGGTTGCGATCTGTTTTTTTGGGGCGTCGGGAGATCCCAGTTTAGGGCGGCAGCCACATCCTCGGCGGTCTCAACCAGCCGAGCCATCTCCTGTTTGATGAGCAGGTTACACCCTTTCGAGAAGTAGTCGGTGGGTCGTCCGGGAACCGCAAAGAGTTCGCGATTGTAGGAGTGACCCATGGCTGCGGTTCGCATGGCGCCCCCTTTGATGCCCGACTCTACAACGATAACCGCGTCAGACAACCCGGCTATGATACGGTTACGACGCACGAAATTGCCTTTTGAGAAGGGATCCGACGATGCGAATTCGGTTAGGAGAGAGCCCGTTTGGCAAATTTTTTGTGCCAGTTGGTGGTTGCCGGCAGGGAAGATCTCCTGAAGCCCATGCCCCAGGATAGCATAGGTGGGCATTCCGCAATCCAGGGCGGCAGAGTGTGCGTAAGTGTCTATACCGCTTGCCAATCCGCTTACCACGCCAAAGGAGAAACCTAATCGAGCCAACCCGGTAATCAGTTTCTGACAGGCATCGGCCCCCCAACGGCTCGCCCGGCGGGTTCCCACTACGGCAATCATCTTTTGCCGGCTGGGAAGCGTTTCGCCCTGCCAATAGAGCAGGAGAGGGGCATCGGCACATTCGCGCAACCTATAGGGATAGGCCTGGTCGGTAATCCAAAGGGGCCTGATTCCCTTTTCGCTGATAAAGTTCATCTCCCTTTGGGCCCGTGCCCGTAAATCGGGGTCGCGTGCTCCCGCTACAAGGGATGCAGGAACTTCGGGGTCGTGCGCCAGAAGTTCGCCGTTGTTTTTGAGCATGAGGTCAGGCTCCTTGAATCTTGTGAGGAGGGCGTGCCCTGTTATCGGACCGCAGCCGGGCAGCATACAAAAAAGGATCTTGTAAAAAAGGGAGGAGTTTTGCATAACAACAAGAAGGAGGAGTTGAGGTGCAAAAAAAGGCGAAAACAACCCATCCCGGTTGCCGAATGCTGTTATAAAACAGCCCCGGAAGGCAGTAGGTGCAGCTATTTATTGCTTCCGTAGCCGGTCGAGTTCTCTTTGGGTGTCGCGTGCCTTAATGTCCTCTCGCTTGTCGTACATCTTTTTGCCTCTGGCCAGTGCGATCTCGAGTTTGGCCAGCCCCCTTGCGTTAATGAAAAGATGGGTAGCAACCATAGTAAGTCCCTTTTCCTGACTTTTTCTCAGGAGCCTGGTCAGCTCTTTTTTTTGTAAAAGCAGTCTCCTTTCGCGCTTGGGGTCGTGGTTGTTGACGGTTCCCCACCAATATTCGGCAATGTGCATGCCCTGCACGTAGAGATCGGTGCCGTGAAAGGTGCAGTAGGCCTCATTGATAGAGGCTTTGCCCATTCGGATCGATTTGATCTCGGTTCCGAACAACTGAAGGCCCGCAACAAATTTCTCTAGCAGCTCATATTCGAAGCCGGCCTTTTTGTTTCGGATGTGTACCTGCGATGCCTCCATACGAAGTTTAGATTTGGCCTACTACGGCGTGCACAAGAGTGTAAATGAAAGCGCAGATTACCAGATATATAATGGTAGAAACTGCGGCAAACTCGACCCGATTGACCTCTTGCATTTGTAAGATGGGTGTTAATCCGGTATAGAAGAGATAGACCGAGTAAAAGCCAAATACCTTGATGAGTATAAACACCGGGAACATGGCGCTAATCGCAGTTACAATGAACAGGGGTACCAGGGAGTAGCCGAGGAGGGTAAACACTCCCGAAAAGTCTTTGGTGAGTCGGTAATTGGGTAGCGTCTCCTTGAGAATCCATGAGGTGATAAAGAGCGTTCCTCCATGAACCAGCAGAACTGCAACCATCTGCCCCACCATATATAATGGCGAAAAGATGAAGCGGGAGGTAAAAAGATAGCATCCTATGGCCGTGGCCAATGTAATGAGCAGGAGGTAGGGCCGCAATAATTCGTTGAAGAGCGCCTTCGGTGAGAGATGCTCGTTGCGGATTGTTTCCCAGGTGGCAGCAGGCTGGGTTAACAAAATGCGTGAACGCTCAATGATAGGACGAATGTTTTTCATGGCTCAGATTTGGTTCGGCAAAAATAAGGTTCTTTCTAATGTATTGGGCAACAAATGCGTTATTTTTGCCCGCATGACTGGAAAGAGTTGTTTGTGTGGTAATTATAATCTGTTGGTGCTTCTTGGCCCGACAGCTTCGGGAAAGACCCGTTTGGCAGCAAAGTTGGCCTCCCTTTTGGGAGGAGAGGTGATTAGTGCCGACTCACGGCAGGTATACCGTGGCATGGATCTGGGAACCGGCAAGGATTATTCCGACTATTTTGTTGATAAAAAGCAGATTACCTGTCATCTTGTAGATATTGTCGACGCAGGGTACCACTATAATGTGTATGAATACCAGCGCGATTTTTTGGAGGTCTATAACCGGTTGGCCGGGAGGCAGGTGTTCCCGATTCTTTGCGGGGGGTCGGGGCTCTATCTTGAGGCGGTTTTGCATGGGTATAGGCTTACGGAGGTGCCTCCCGATGAGACCCTGCGAAGTGAGATGGCTTCGTTGCCTCATGAGGCTTTGGTTGCCCGACTTGCCGAACTTCGCCCGCTGCATAATACCACCGATACCGAAACCAAAAAGCGGACCATCAGAGCCATCGAAATAGCTCTTTATACCGATGCCCATCCTATCGAAGAGGTTGCGTATCCCCGACTTAACCCCTTGTTGGTTGGGCTATTGCCGAATCGGGATCTCCGCAGGGAGAGTATTGCCAAACGGTTGGAGGAGAGGCTCGATGCGGGCTTGGTAGAGGAGGTGGCAAGACTCCTGGAGCAGGGCATTACCCCTGAAGGGTTGGAGTATTATGGCTTGGAGTACAAGTTTCTGACCCGCTATCTGAAGGGAGAGTACAATTACGAAACTATGAAGATGCTTCTGACCACAGCCATCTGTCAATTTGCCAAACGGCAAATGACTTGGTTCCGCAGGATGGAACGCCAGGGGATGGCCATTTGTTGGCTCGACGCCTCAGAACCGGTTGCCATGCAGGCAGATAGGGTGTTAGCTATTCTGAAGGGTGAGTCGGTGCCGGGGCCCGAATCAAAAAGCCCCTAATTATTTGCAGGTACCAACCCTTTTTGTATTTTTGCACCGCTTATCCCCGGTGAGGTGGGTGAGTGGCTGAAACCAACAGTTTGCTAAACTGTCGTACTGGTAACGGTACCGGGGGTTCGAATCCCCCCCTCACCGCTGGATCAGTTAGGGGCGCCCCATTTTTTTGGGGCGCCCCTTTTGCATTCGCGTGTTAGGTTCACGACTCTCGTATAGCTCGCTTTTTGTTTT
>CAYGID010000115.1:0-5785 GCA_964349835.1 uncultured Bacteroidales bacterium
AGTACCAAATCGCTTGCGTGCATGGCATCACCATGACGGAAGCCGGTGGTGTACAGAGGCGAACCATCGTGGTCGACCACCATCGAGCCGAACAAAATCTCGTCGCAACCGTCGTTATCTACATCTGCTACACTCAGATTGTGGTTTCCCTGGCCCGAGAAGGGATTTTCGCGATTCTTTGAATCGAATACCCAGCGCAGCGTGAGTTCGCCGCCTCTCCAGTCCCAGGCAGCCAAAACCGAACGGCCGTAGTAACCGCGAGTCATCACCACACTCGGGTGCTTGCCGTCGAGATAGGCAATACAGGCCAGAAAGCGGTCGACGCGGTTTCCGTAGCTGTCGTTATTCCGGTTACCCCCTTCGCCACCCCAGGCACTCACATCGCCGCGTTGCGGAACATAATCAACTGTTTTCATGATGGCACCGGTTTCGCCGTTGAAGACCGTAAAATATTCGGCTCCTTCGAGAATCCTGCCCACAGCGTTTCGGTACACCTTCGACGAATCGCCAATTACCGTACCCACACCATCAATAGTACCATCGGCCGTTTTACAGGCAAACTCAGCTTTTCCGTCGCCATCGAGGTCGTACACCATCATCTGCGTATAGTGCGACCCTTCGCGAATATTCTTGCCCAGATTGATCTCCCACATAAAAGTGCCGTCGAGCTTATAGGCCTGAATAATCGGTGCGGTAGAGATGCCCTCCTGCGAATTGTCGAACCCACGACCCCACATATGGACCACAATGTCATATTGTCCGTCGCCGTCGAGATCGCCCACCGAAGCATCAGAGACTGAGTACCCTTTTGGCGTTTTCAGAGGCACCGGGAAATAGGGTTGAACCGGTGCATTGGCGTTCAACGTAAATTGGCCACCTATAGGCTGCTCCTTATTGCCTTCTACCGGCCGAACGCTCCATTCGTTCTTCTTCGACAGATCTACGCCGGAGTCAACAAAATGGGTAGGGCCGGTAAGCGGTTGGTTGTTAAGCTTTACCGGCTGGCCGCCATCGGTCAATCGGTAGAGATTAAACGCCAAATCGCGCGGGTCGGTTCCCAAGAGCCTCCAGCTCACAAATACCTTACCCTCACCCTGATTCACTGCTACAACACCCCGGTCGAGAAACTCCATATTTCGTTGCGCGCAAAGGGTTGCGGTTATGCAAAGCAGCATGGAGATAGCCAACATTTGGATAGCCAGCATGTTGCGAAAAATAGAGAGAGGGCTCTTCATAGTGGTAATAAATGAATGGAACGGATTCTCAACGAGATTACAGATTCTGACGTTTCTCCTCCAGGTGCGAAGCAATCATGGAGAAGACAATCGACAAGAAGAGGGTTGCCAAAATGACCGCAAAAGATACCCAGGAGTGGTGCGCGAAGAACTCTTCTACCACGTGAATACCGCAAAGCATCATTTTTGCCCCTACAAAAAAGAGAATAAAGCAGATACCGGTTTTCAGGTACCTGAACAACTTAATGATGCCTTCGAGTGCAAAGAAGAGCGATACAAGACCCATGCAGGCAAATACGTTCGACGAGATTGCCAGAAAATCGCGCTCGTTCAACGACAGGGTCTGATTTCCCTCCTGAATCACACCGATAACAGCAGGCACCGAATCGATGGCAAACATCACATCGGTTGACCCGATGAGCAGGAAGGTGAGGGTGAAGGGGGTCAGTGCCCATTTGCCGTTCATTTTAGAAAGGAAAACAGGACCATGGTTATTAACATCTACCTGGAAAAATCGTTTTGCGGTGCGAATCAACACATTCTTGTCGGGATCAATGGTTTCGTCTTCGTCGCCACTTTTAATCATCTTCACCGTCATCAGAATCAGGAAGGCGCCAAAGAGATAGATGAGCCATTCAAACCTGTCGATCAGCCCCATACCCACCAAAATAAAGAGACAACGCAGAATAATGGAGAGCAGGATACCCAGTTTTAATAAGATAGGCTGCACGTCGGCTCGAACCTTCATCATGGTGAAGATCATGATAAAAACAAACAGGTTGTCTATAGAGAGCATGTATTCTGTTAAGTACGCGGAGAAGAATTTCAGACCCATTACGGATCGGGTAACCACTTGCGCATCTGGGTTTTGTGGGTAAAAAAAGTAGATGGCAAAGCCAAACGACAGTGCAATACTGACCCAGATAGCAGTCCATTTTAGCGCCACCGCCACACTCTCCTGTTTTTGCCTCCGTTTGGACGCAATCATGTCGACGGCAAAGCCAATAAAGAATATGGCAATGAACGCAACCCAAAAAATTGTTTCAGTATTCATGATGCAAAAAAAAATTAAATGATTTTTAGTGAGTTCGGCTCCGAAATGGAGGATTTTTGGCAAAAAGAAGACCAAAATTATAACTTATTTCTTCATCTCAACGCCTTTGCAACTTATTTAATAGGAAGAGACAAGGTTTTGGTTTTTTGTTACTTTTACTTTTCGATAGTTCGGTTACCGGACTATAACCGCGCCATGATGAATAGCTGAGATGATGATTGCGACAAGGCACAGGAGGGGATTGGCTTTTAAACTCATTCTCTACATTTTCTCGGGCATTGCCCTGATTTTCTTTCTTGCCTTTGTATACAACTACCGCATCTCCAGAAAAATTGTACATAAAAATCTGGTAACCAATGCCAGGGATATCACCAGCTCTACGGTGTTGCGGGTCGAAAAGGTGCTGAGTACGGTACAGAGAGTTCCACTCAACTTCGCAAAACTGATTGAGGCCTCCGATTTCTCGCAGGAGGAGCTCCTCAAGATTCTGCGGCACGAGGTGGCCAATAATCCCGAAATCTATGGAGCGGCGCTCGCGTTCGAGCCCTTTGCCTTTGCGCCCGGAGAACGTTTTTTCTCGCCCTATTATTATCACGAAGGCGATTCCATTCGTCTAAAGTATATCGGAGAGGCTCAGTACGACTACTTCACGATGGATTGGTACAAGCTCCCTAAGGAGTTGAACCGTGCCTTGTGGAGCGAACCCTATTTCGATGAGGGGGTGGGCGATGTGGTGATGTCGACCTTTTCGGTTCCCATCTTCAGAGAACAGAATGGGGTCAAAAAGTTTACCGCTGTTCTCACTGCCGATATTTCGCTCGAGTGGCTGCAGGAGTTAATGGATTCGGTAAAGATTTGCGACACCGGGTACGGATACATTATCTCCTCGAAGGGGACCATTGTATCACATCCCAACAAAGAGTTGATTCTGGATGAATCTATCTTTTCGATTGCCAATTTGCAGAAGTCACCCTTACTCACCGAAGTGGGCAATAGAATGATAGCCGGCGAGCAGAGTTTTGCCGAATTTGAGTATCGCAACGTAAACACCGGAAAGTTGAGTTGGCTGGCGTATGCGCCTATCCCGGTAAGCAACTGGTCGGTGGGGATTGTTTTTCCTGTGGATGAGTTTATGGCCGATATGCATAAGCTGGTGAGGAATCTGATTCTCATATGTTTGTGTGGGCTCTTTTTGCTTTTGTTGGTTATTGTTTTTATTTCCCGTTCTATTACCAGCCCACTCAGGGTTTTAACGGCTGCTGCCGAACAGTTTGCGCAGGGCGATTTTACGGTGGCTTTACCGACGATCCGTTCGGACGATGAGATTGGCCTGCTGAACAGCTCCTTTATCGCAATGCAGAATGCGCTGGCTTCGACTATCAACGATCTGAAGGAGGCCTCCGAAAAACTGCAGCAATCGAACGAGAAACTGGAGGAGTATAACCGTACGCTAGAAGAGAAGGTCGACGAACGGACCGTTGAACTGCGGAAAAAGAACACCGAGTTGGTGGATGCGCAGGCTCAGTTGGTGCAGTCGGAAAAGTTAGCCTCGCTCGGGCAGCTCACCGCCGGAATAGCCCATGAGATAAAAAATCCGCTAAATTTTGTCAATAATTTTGCCGAGCTCACAGTCGAACTGGCCGATGAACTGACCGACGATCTAGTGCAACTTACAGCTGGCATCTCCGACAAAGATCGGGAGTACCTTCGCTCTATGCTCTCCGACATCGGGTCGAACGCCAAGAAGATTAATGAACACGGAAAGCGGGCCGACAGCATTGTGAAGGGGATGCTTCTCCATTCGCGGGGCAAAGCCGGCGAGATGCAGCCTACCGATGTCAACGCCCTGTTGGCCGAATATGTGAACCTGGGATATCACGGCATGCGTGCAAACGACAACTCCTTTAACCTGAAGATAGAAGCCTCGTACGACGACTCAATCGGGAAGATGAATGTGGTTCCGCAAGATCTTAGCAGAGTCTTCCTGAATCTGATTAATAATGCCTGCTATTCGACTCACGAAAAGAAAAAGGAGTTGATGGAGGGCTATTTCCCTGTACTATCTATTACCACCCGGAATATGGGCGATAAGACGGAGTTCCGCATCCGCGACAACGGGAAGGGGATTCCCCGCGAGATTGTCGACAAGATATTCAACCCGTTTTTTACCACTAAGCCGGCCGGGCAGGGCACCGGGCTGGGACTGTCGCTCAGTTACGACATTGTGGTAAACACGCACCATGGGCAGATCGAGGTAGACTCGGTGGTGGGTGAATATGCCGAATTTGTGATTCTGATTCCCAAATAAAGAGAGAAAACGATATGGATGTAGTTCAAAGAGTAAAAATATTGGTAGTCGACGATGAGGTCGATTTGGAACCCTTGATCCGTCAGAAGTTCCGTCGGCAGATCCGCGATGAGGTGTACGATTTTGTGTTTGCCCACAACGGCCTCGAGGCCTTAACTAAATTGATAGAGTTCCCCAATATCGGGGTTGTGCTGTCGGATATCAACATGCCCGAGATGGATGGGCTCACCCTTCTTCTTAAGTTGAAGGAGTTGAAAAACCCCTCTTTGAGAACCGTTGTGGTATCGGCTTATGGCGATATGGACAACATTCGCACGGCCATGAACCGGGGTGCCTTCGATTTTCTTACGAAGCCCATCAATTTCGACGATCTGGAGATAACCATTAACAAAACGCTCGAAGAGATTGCCATGCAGCGAAAGGCCATGAGGGAGCACGACCAGTTGATTTCGTTGAGGCATGATTTGAATGTGGCCCGCGAAATTCAGCTGGGTATTCTGCCCAAAGTGTTTCCCCCTTTTCCGCACCGGGCCGAGTTCGATATCTACGGATCCATGACTGCCGCGAAAGAGGTGGGGGGCGATTTTTTCGACTTTTTCCTGATCGATAATGAGAACCTTGGGCTTGTGATAGGCGATGTTTCGGGGAAAGGGATCCCGGCCGCCATCTTCATGGCAGTGAGCCGTACGTTAATCCGGGCCACGGGACTAAAAGGGGCTTCTGCCGGCGAGTGCCTCCGTTTGGTGAATAACCTGCTGTGCAACGAGAGTGTAAACTCTATGTTTGTCACGGTATTCTACGCCATTTTCAACACAAAGACAGGAGAGCTACAGTATGCCAATGGCGGCCACAACCCCCCCTATCTGCTCAAGGGGGGAGGTGTTGTAGAGATGCTTCCGTCGGCAGGGAATATGTTTTTGGGCTGTTTCGAGGAGGCCGCTTTCGAAACTCGCACTGTGCAACTGAACCCCAACGACGCGCTCTTTCTCTTTACCGACGGAGTCACCGAGGCATTCAATTGCGAAAACCAAATGTACGGAGAGACCCGTCTGGAGGAGAAACTCAACTCGCCCACTCCTTTAGCAGCCGAAGAGATGGTGAATGGTATTATCAACGACGTTTCCGATTTCTCCGAAGGGTTTCCGCAATCGGACGATATTACCCTGCTGGCAATCAGGTATCTGGGGT
>CAYGID010000116.1:0-5782 GCA_964349835.1 uncultured Bacteroidales bacterium
GCGCTCTCATTCACTAAAAGAGGAGAACTCGCTTCGCTCAAACAGCTCCTCTTTTCAGCGTTCATTGAGAGCGATGGGTCCCCGCCTAACTTCTCCATTGTCGCTGATTCAGTTACATACAAATCCCAAAATCGTCACATCCTCACATCTTCACATCTTCAAATTATCGAATTATCACATCTCCAAATCTCCAAATTGTCTAATTATCGAATTAGATTGAGAATGCATCGAAGCCTCCGTCGACCAGGGTGATGGTTCCGGTAACAAATTTTGAGGCATCACTCATGAGCCATTGCATGGTGCCAAAGAGTTCGTCTGGCTCTCCGAAGCGGCCAAACGGGGTGTGTGCCAGAATGGTTCGTGCGCGGTCGGTAAACGAGCCGTCGCGGTTTAGTAACAGATCTCGGTTCTGTTCGGTAATAAAGAAGCCCGGGGCAATGGCGTTTACCCTGAATCCGGATCCAAACTTAAGTGCCAGCTCGCCGGCCATGTACTTGGTAAAGTTGGCCACTGCTGCTTTGGCAGCTCCATAACCGGCCACCCGTGTAAGGGGACGGAAAGCCGACTCCGAGGCGATATTGATTACGCAACCCTCTTTCCGGGGTACCATAGCCTTTACAAAAACCATGGTGGGCAGCACCGTTCCGAACAGGTTCAGGTCGACCACCTTCCGGAAGGCCTCCATATCCAGATCGAAGATGGTTTTGTCGGGAGGAATTGTGGCGCCGGCCATATTGCCGCCTGCCCCGTTAACCAACACGTCAATCCGGCCATAGCGCGACACAATCTCTTCGCGGTTCTGCTCAAGTACCTCGCGGTTTAATACATCGGTACAGAGAAATAGGGCTTTTCCCCCTTTACTGCAAATATCAGCAGCCAGAGCTTGCCCGGCGGCTTCATTGCGGTCGAGAATCACCACAATGGCTCCTTCCGAGGCAAAATGACCCGCCATGCCGGTGCCCAGAATTCCTGCTCCACCCGTGATGACAATTACTTTTCCTTCAATACTGAATAGCTGATTCATGACTTATATGTTTTTTATCTTGATGCAATTATTGGTGAATAGCTGCTTTATGGCTTATTCGCTCTTTATCTTAAGGTGATTAATGGTGAATAGCTGGTTTATGGCTTATTCGCTCTTTATCTTAAGGTTTTTAAAATGTACTTCGTTGCCGTGGTCCTGCAGCAACAGATGGCCTGTTACAGCCTCTCCGAAATTGGGCCAATCCTTGAATTTGCTGTAGGCCACCAAAGCGCGCCACATCTGGTTATTGCGCTCATATTCGAGAATCTTTACCCCATTGAGCCAATGTTCTATCTGGGTGCCTTTGCACACCACCATGGCCGTGTTCCATACCCCAACGCCCTTGAAAGGTTTGTTGTCGGGGGCGGGAATCAGGTCGTAGAGTGAACCGAGGGTACGGTTCCCCTTTACACCCAGTTTGGCGTCGGGATGAACCGCGTCGTCGAGTAACTGAAATTCGCAGCCAATGGCCGAACCCTCTCCCTTATTCATTCCAGGGTCAACAAAATACTTGATACCGCTGTTGGCTCCTTTGGTGATTTTGAAATCGATACTCAGAATGAAATCGCCGTACTTCTGGATTGTTACAATATCGCCCCCGTTGGCCGATTCACCGCCGGTTGAGGGAAGAACTTTCAACTCGCCGTTCTCCATGACCCATCCCTTTTCGGGAAACTTATCGAGCCGGGCACCACGCCATCCGTTAGAGGTTTTCCCGTCCCAGAGCAGTTGCCATCCCTCTTTGGCCTCAGCAGGCGAAAGGGTGTTGTCGATGCAGTTTACCTGTGCAAGGGAGCCCCAATCGGGAGTTTTTTGGCCGGCCATGTTGCCGGTATAGATGCGGATATTTCTCCAGCGTACACTTTTCCCTTCCAGTTTGGCATCGCCAATGGAGTGCACCTGCAGCGCAATAAAACCCTCTTTGTCCTTATCGTCGAGGATGTTGGCACAGGGAATACCGTTCAGCCAGGTGCGGATCTCGTTGCCTACAGCCTCGATTCTCACCTTGTTCCATTCGCCCCTTTTAAAAGCCTTTTGGGCCGGTTCGTTTTTCTCGAGCGAGTAGAGCCACCCGCGCCGGGCTTCATCGTAAATGCCTCCGCTCCACGCTCTTTCCGAAGGATCCAGCTCGTATTGGTATCCGTGAACTCTTCCGTTATTATACTCTTTCAGGCTCTGGCTGCGGAACTGTATTCCCGAGTTGAGGCCGTCGTCTACCGTACACTCCAGTTCGAGAATGAAATCACCGTAGATTTTTTCGGTACACAAAAAGGAGTTGGCCTCATTCATTTTGCTGGTGCCCACAATGGCACCCTCTTCTACCTTGTAAGGAGCTTTGCCGTTGAGCTGCTTCCAGCCCTTTAAATTCTTGCCGTTAAAGAGGTCGGTCCATTGGGCCTGAGCCGGCATGCACAAAACCATGCCTAACAAAATAATGGAGTGAAACAGATTTTTTTTCATGCTGATTGTTTTTATTAATAGAATTTAAGTGGTAGCATGGAACTCCATGTTGCTGAAGCGCAATAAAAAAACGTTAAGAAATTTGGAGCAACATGTTCGGTTTATGCTTATAGTTTTTGGGTTGTTAAGGGTTAGTCAGAAAGATATTTGTTGGCAAACTCAATGTAACGTTGCCAGTCGTAGAGCGTGATGTCGTGCTTCCCTTCGCGGATATGGTAGCCCACAATGCCCATCGAAGGGGTATGGAGCGAGGGAAGCGCATCACCCGTGAGCCCATCCATGCCAAAGAGGCGGTACACTTCGGAGGCATAGACCCCCGAAAGAAACTCTCCCTTAGGATCGGCCCACAAATCGTCGCTGGCACTGGCAATATATACCGGGCGGGGGGCCATCAACGCAATCAGCTGGTGCTGATCTACCGGAAGAGCCCACTCGTTCTTGTTGTATTGCCTGAAATTTTTGCAAAACCAGTGTGGAAACGAGGTATTAATCCGTTCGACTGTCTCGCCGAAGCCTCTCTGCGAGAGGGCAGCCCCTCCGCAACCGGAGTTGTTAGAGATCACTATGGCAAAACGGCTGTCGAGGGCTCCTGCCCACAAGGCCGCTTTCCCCAGTCGCGAGTGGCCAAGTACGGTTACCCGCCGGTCATCGATGACTTTGTCGGTTTCGAAATAGTCCATCATGCGGCTCAATCCCCAGGCCCAAACGCCAATAGCGCCCCACTCATGGTTGGCCGGCTCTTGACCCTCCTCGTAAAAGAGGGTGGCCAGGCTTTCGCTGAAACCGTCGGCTCTGTCGGCATAGATTTGCTGATAGTGGGCGGTAGCCACCCCGTAGCCGCTTTCCAGAATCTCCTCAATGGGCCATCTACTGGCCTGCGCGCCCCGGGCGGAGGGTTCAACAGGGCCCAAGGGGCTGAGGATGGCCGGGTCGAGATGCACCGAAGCGTTACCCTGGAAGTTCAGACCGACAAATAGAGGTACCCGTTTTACGTTTTTGGGCAGATACATGAGCACCAGAATCGACTTTCGTGCCGGATGCCCCCGAAAAGAGATTTCCACCTGTTTTCTTATAGCCTTTCCGTTGAGCGCATTTGGATCCTCCTCAACCACCCGGTAGGTTGCGGCCAGCTTCTTTTTTGGGCTTTGGCCATACACCTGCGATTCGAACAGCCCAAGTACCTCTGCGCGCCGCTTGTTTCGCCACGCGGCAGCGCTCTTCACCTCCTTCCCGTTTTCGAAGGTGAGCGGATCTGGCAGCACCAGATAGGCGGGCACCTTCGACTCATCCTGATGCGTTACAGGCTGTTGCCCAAAGAGATCCGGGGAAAAACAGCCAAAGAAGCCTAAACAGCCAAAACAGACAGCAGCAGCGGCAAACGTTTTGTGCAGTAAAAGAGGCATAAAATGAAATGGTTAATGGTGAATGCTCTGATGCTCTAATGCTCTAATGCTCTGATGCTCTAGTGCTCTGTTGCGCGAAGCGCAACAATGCTCTAATTTTCAATTTTTCAAATTAACGTATTATTTTATGGCGGCAATGATTGCAAGGGTTTCGGCTACTTTGGCGGTAATTTTCGCCCATTCGCCAGCCTTGATTACTTCGGAGGGGAAGAGGTTCGAACCCATACCTACACAGGTAACTCCGGCTTCGAACCAACTCCTCAGATTGGCCTCCACGGGCTCCACGCCTCCTGTTGGCATTACGCTGCACCAGGGGAACGGACCTTTAATGGCCTTCACAAAAGCGGGGCCCCCAACCGACGACCCGGGGAAGATCTTCACAATTTCGGCTCCCAGCTCTTCGGCAAGCGAAATCTCCGATAAACTGCCGCATCCGGGGCTCCAGAGCACCTTGCGCCGGTTACACACCTTTGCCATTTCGGGGTTTAAAATGGGCGAAACCACAAAATTGGCTCCCAACTGCAAATAGAGCGCAGTAGTGCCCGGATCGATTACCGATCCCACGCCGAGAATCAGGTCGGGACAGTGCACCGCCGCCCATTTGTTTAGTTCGGCAAACACCTCGTGGGCATAATCGCCCCTGTTGGTGAACTCAAACACCCTCACTCCGCCCTTGTAACAGGCTTCGGCCACCTGCTTGCAGATGGCGAGATCGGCGTGGTAGAAAACCGGAACCATGCCGGTAGAAGCCATGGTTAATGCAGTATGAATACGCGAAAAACGAGCCATATAGATAGTGGTTAGTGGTTTATCTTGATACTCTGCCTGAGCCGTCGCCTTTCATCAGGGCTTCGACTTCTTGAATTGTTGCAAGGTTAAAATCGCCTGTGATAGTGTGCTTTAAGCACGATGCAGCTACTGCAAAGCGAAGCGCCTTTTCATCGTCGTTGGGCCAAGTGAGCAGGCCGTATATCAGCCCTCCCATAAAGGAGTCGCCACCTCCCACGCGATCAACAATATGGGTGATATCGTAGGTAGGGGCCTCAAAGAGTCGGCTGCCGTTATACAAAACGCCCGACCATGTGTTGTGGTCGGCATTTATTGAGCCTCGGAGTGTGATAACCACCTTTTTTGCCCTCGGAAAGCGTTCCATTAACTGCTTGCACACCGACTCGAACTGGGCCGCATCGACGTGACCGCCACTCTTGGCTGCATCGAATCCCTGCGGGCGGATACCGAACACCTTTTCGGCATCCTCTTCGTTACCCAGAATGATATCACAGCCTGCCACCAGGCGAGGCATAACTTCGGAAGCACTCTTTCCATATTTCCAGAGGTTCTTTCTGAAGTTCAAATCGGTTGAGACGGTAACACCCATCCGGTTGGCCGTTTCAATGGCTTCGAGGCACGCATCGGCGGCCCCTTGCGAAATGGCCGGGGTGATGCCTGTCCAGTGGAAACACTCCACCCCCTCGAAAACCTTCTCCCAGTTAATCATTCCCGGTTCGATGGTCGAAATCGAGGAGTGGGCACGATCGTACACCACCTTACTGGCCCGGGCCACGGCTCCAGTTTCCAGAAAATAGATGCCCAAACGCTCGCCTCCCTCCAACACGTGGCGGGTGCCTACACCATACTTGCGCAGATCCATCAAACAGGCCTTTCCGATGTCGTTTTGAGGCACTCTGCTCACAAACTCCACATCGAAACCATAATTAGCCAGCGACACTGCCACATTGGCTTCGCCACCGCCAAACGTGGCCTCAAACATCGTTGCCTGGCTGAAACGAGAGTGGCCGGGAGTGGCCAAACGCAACATAATCTCTCCAAAAGTAACTACCCTATGTGCCATAAAATCAAAATGATAATTCGATAATTCGATAATTCGATAATT
>CAYGID010000117.1:0-3710 GCA_964349835.1 uncultured Bacteroidales bacterium
CTTCAACATGATAAGTTTTGCGACCCATTAGCGCTCTCATTCACTAAAAGAGGAGAACTCGCTTCGCTCAAACAGCTCCTCTTTTTAGCGTTCATTGAGAGCGATGGGGCCCCGACAAAACCTCTCCGCTGTTTCAGAGGCAGTTACATCCAAACGTCATGATCGCTGCTAAATATTACTCACCCAACACCGCTTTTTGTACCAACATCTGGCTATTGCCATAGAACGGCACATCGGTTTTTCCTAACACGGTTGGAGGCAGGGTGCTTAATTCTAGGAGGTTGTCTATGGGAACCAAGACGGTTTTTGCACCATTCTCGGAGAGTAGGGTGACTTTGTCGGCAAAGTTCTGAGAGCGCTCGATAGCACCGCCAATGGAAATATTGCCAAGAACGGCAAGCCCGGGCTTCAGGTTTTTCTTATAGATTGCCGATATGATGCCAATGTAAACCGCACTGCCGATGCCCCCGCTGATGGACGCACCCATCAAATTTGTAATTTGAACACTGAGGTCGTAGGCGGACAGGGTGTGCTGTTCGTTCAGGATGCTTCTTTCGTTGGCCCTCAAATAGTTGTAGGTGTTCTTGATGTTCTCCTTTACCTCATGGGCACTGGAGCCGGTTATGTTCAATTTGCCAGATCCTTTCATGGCCACCACTTCGATCTTTACCAGTGCCGTGTTTGAGCCATCGCAGGTAGCAGTGTAGCACACACCCGGGGGCAATGGATTGGATTCAATCAGGGAGGACCCTTTTTCTTCGGGCAAACCGACAAAAAACTCTTCCTGTGTTTCCTTGTCGATGTAGGAGAAGTTGGTATCCCAGAACTCCATACCCCCGATTCTCTTGAGTTGTTCCTTCACGCGCCTTCTCATTTCCAGCGCAATGACCAGGAATTCCCTTATGTCCTCTTTGGTGTAAAGTCCATCCGGATGCAACAGCTTGATGAAGCCGGAGACGATTCTTCTGACCGATCTGGAATCCCTTTGCTTCAAGTGGGAGCCTAAAGAAAAATACTTATCCAGCGCTTCGTAGTGGGTAGTCTTGCGCTGCGATTTTAGAACCTCCGAAAAGAAGTCGGTGCTGAACCCGTAATGTTGCGTAAAGTTGGACGGGCTGAACTTGGTTATTTCCCAACCGGGCATGAATAAGTTGATGCGGTCTAAAAACGCTGTGTCGTGATTCACCTCTTCCGACAAGGGGCTGAAGAGGTGAGAGGTCTGCAGGACCGTTTCTACAGGCTGGTTGATGTTCCCATTTAAGATAACAGAGGCGGAACCGGATATTTCTCCCCCCTTTGCTCTGGAAAAAGAGCCGGATTCCATATAATCCTTCATCAGGGGAATGGCATCCCGATCCTTAAATAACTTATCGGTACTCTCGTCGAAACAAATGGCATCCCACAAGCCAACAGCCCCCACCCGGCCTGTGGTGTTGTTGACAAACAGTTGTGCCACGGTGCCTTGCCCCCCGGAAATCAGAATGGCATAAGGTGTGATCTCCTTATAGATATACGACTTGCCCGATGACCTCGGTCCCAGTTCCACCATATTGAAATTGGCCTCTACCAACGGAATCAACCGGCACAACAGCAGATTCAGTTTCCGTTCATCCAGACCTTCACTGTGAGGCTCGTAACCGGCACTGCGCAGCAAGAGGTTTTTCCATTCTTCGTTCGTAAATTCCTTCCGTTTTTCAACAATCTTGCTGTTGTCGAAAGCGGATAGCTGGATGGGCTTGATATCTCTCACCAGAAAGGGGTAAACGGTAGTGCCAATGGTAATCATCGGGTCGTACTCCATTTCAATGATGGCCCAAATACCGCCCAGGAGTAATTTCTCATGACTCCTCACCAAGTCGTCGCCGATGTTGGCTTTTTTGATATTGCTGTTGCTGATGTTGGCCCAATACCTATCCCGTTGAGGATCCAGTTCAACGGCAATTTTGTCGATAATCTTGAAACGGCCTTTCTCGCGCAATTTCGATTGGATCAGAGAGCTTTCTTCCGGATTGATGTAGTGATTGCGCAACACCGTTTTTACGTTCTCCATTCCCTCCAACAGCTTCGCTTCGTCCTCCGTGCTGCAAGAATTAGCCAGGAGGTACTCCAACACAAATGCAGGCACATTGGCTCCCCCCTTAATGATTCCCACCAAGTCTTTTTTCACAACGAAGCCTCTGAAATGGTCCAGCGCTTTCTTATCTAATGCGTCTAACACAATCATAATTCAAATTATAAAAGGCCGCCAAAGTCTCTGGCGTTGGTTTTATGAATAGGGGTTGAGTCAAGCTGCTCCTGTGAGGTTGCGTCCACAATTACCGCGGTTAAGGCATTATGACCACCGAAGGAGAACTCCAGCGATTGTTCTTTACCCGATTCCATGGTAAAGATACTGCTGCTGCAGATGTTAACCATATTTGCGAACAGTAAAACCTGAATTTTTCTGCTTGATTCAAAAACATCGCCCGCCTTTCCAACCCCTTGAATCTTCAAACTGAAGATGTCGCCTGTCACATCCAATAACTCCTTTTTGTTGGAGATGGATACCGCTAAACCGATGGTTACCGGATTCTCTTTCCTGAATTCAAAGTGAGGGATGATGATCTCCTGAGGGGCAAAGCCACCGTGCGCAAATCCATATACCCCCTTCGACTTGAAAGGCTTGTGCGTTTTTGCTGTATAAATGTAGTTGAACTCGCCGTAGGGCCGTTCGAACGGAGTCCATTCGGGTTGGTCTTGCCGATCTGTGGTACGGATATACCGCTCGTGCACCTCTTTCTTCCCCGTCACGGCAGGTTCCACTTTGTCCGATTCGTCGAGGAGTCCGGTGAGTACAAAACCATGATCCGTCACAAGGTGGACTTCACGGTAGCCCATATTCAACAGCAACTCGATTTTATCGGAGAGTACTTTTTCAAATTCACCGAACAGTTTGATGGCTCCCAGTTGCAACTTTTCACCGGCACTGTCAATGTCTTTGTAGGTAAGCACCAGGTAGTCGGCCTTGATGCCGTAATGCAACGCTTCCAGATCCAGAAACGTAATCCCTTTGCCCGTCAGTTCGGATAGCCTCTTTTCTCTCTCCTTTTGGACGCTGATCACTTCTTCATTACCAACGTATAAAGCCGACATGTTCCGCTCGGTTTCTGACGGCATATCGGCCAGCATCGAGCTTGTTGTCACCTTACACTTGCCTTTCAAAGAGGTTGCCACATAAGCGGCAATCTCATACCGCACGCCATCACCCACGATGATGGCCATACCCGGCTGAGATTGTTTGATTAAATGGGGCAAAAACCCTTGTTGGTTGCTTTTGTACCCCTGTCCGTATTCGAACCAACGCGTCATCAGTTCGTGACACAGGCTTTCGTAATGCTCCTGCAGGGGCCTAATAATGCCCTCATCCTGAATGAAATGGGCATAGAGGTTTCGGATGGCACGGTCGAGCTTGTTGAAATCCGAAGTGTAATAATTCACCACCTTTTCAAAGGTGTGGCAATCATTGAGCGGCTTATTGTCAAACTCACAAAGGATTTTGAGATCGGCCCACCATGAAGGTACAAATCGGGTAGCTTTCCTGCTCTTGATGCGTGGCAGGAGCTTTTGCAACTTCTCTTGGACATAGGCCTTGTTCCTGAAGTTTTCGGCAATCTGACGAAGCTGCAGCAGGTCTATCTCCACAAAGCAATGATCAGGATGTATATTCCAAC
>CAYGID010000117.1:3810-5534 GCA_964349835.1 uncultured Bacteroidales bacterium
CGAAGCTGCAGCAGGTCTATCTCCACAAAGCAATGATCAGGATGTATATTCCAACAGTTAAGGTGATTGTTTATAGGATAACTGGAGATGTACCCCTGCAGAGAATCGGCATAAGTATTGCTATCCAGCCACTTGTGATAGATGTTAAGCAGTTTGGGATTCACCTCATTATTCAGAAGCTGGTCGAAGATTGTTTTCACAATTTCAACGGCCAGTACTTTGGGCTGAATGGCCCGGCAGGGTTGCCCCAATAGCTCAAAGATTTTGTGTTCAAACAAGGCATAGACATCCGCATCTTTCGACGATCGGTACCTTTCAGGTTGGTCGAGGAAAGGGAGCAGCTCCCCTTCGAGGTCGATGATTTGATCGATACCCTGTAAGATCTTTTTCCACCAATCGAGCGGCTTGCCCAGACTTACCTTGGCCGCTGTGAGCAGCAGGGGATTGTCCAACCCGACCTGCAACCCGGCGCTTGAAAATAGTTTATTCTTCAGCCATTCGGCAGGATTTGACATATCGATGCACCCATGAGTAAACGAGTAATCGAACAAAAAGCTCAGTTTGTTTTGGGACCGGGTAACATAAAAAACAACCGTCCTGTTTGGATCCATTCGCTCCGCTTCACACCTCAGGAACAGTTCTTCTTTAACCGTCTGCCACTCTTCTTTCAGGTTGCCATTGGTCCGGAGGATGGTATAGCCCTGCTGTTCCATCACCGGTAACAGGTATGCAAACTGTTCCATCGGGTCAAGCACCACCACCCGGTTTCGACACGCCATGTGCTTTTCAATATCCTGTATGATCCATTTATCTATCATTACCAATCTGCATTAAGGTATTTTTCCAGTTGTGAGTTCTTATCGCCCGATTTGAGCACATCGGCCCTCAATAATCCCTTCTTTTGCAACGGGGCAATGTTCTTGCCCACACCGTCGTCGAGTTTGGGGTCGTAACCTTCGGCAATCAGTTCGTCCAGCTTGTTCTGGAATACTTTAATTTCTTGCAGCTGGAAGCGGATTTTCTCCTTCTCATTTTGTGTCTGGGCCGTGTCCACATCCTGCAACTGGATTTGTCGGTACTCGAGGTTTTGCTGGCGGCTGGCCAGATATTGCGATTTGAGTTTGAACAAGCTGTCGCGGTTCCATTTGTAAATGAGCGTGAAAGCCTCAAACCCCTGATGCTGCCCACTGCTGAGGTGCCAAATAAAGGGCGTTTTGGGCAGGTACATAAACAGGTTGAGGTGGTCGCTGAGGTTCTTGAAAAAGTGATGTTCCAGATACTCGTTAATGGGCCGGCCAAGTAAGCTATCCAACTGCATGTACTGGGCAGCGGTGAAACCATTGTGCAGACAGTGTTGCTCCAGACGTTGGCTGAGCGCCTCTTCGCCCGGGAGACCAACCAAGGGGATGATGCCGTCCTCATCGTTCTGCAGCAGGGTGCGGATGGTATCGGCCAGAAACTCCAGAGCCACTTCGGCGGCACGCCCCTGAGGCACTGAAGCAGCTTCACGAAACCAGTACCACACGTTAATGGGGTTAACCTTGGTTCGGATGCAAAACTCCTCCAGATCATTGTTGCTTTGGTACAGAGTGGCAAAGCCCTCTTTGATTTCGCGCCCCTGTTGTTCTTCGAAGGTGGTAAGCGGCAGGTTTTGGAGGTGCTCCACAACCGTAGGCAGCGGATCAACAAGTTGAGCCAGATAAGCCTCTTTGGCGGCTTGCAGC
>CAYGID010000118.1:0-5474 GCA_964349835.1 uncultured Bacteroidales bacterium
AGCGGTCCGGAGGTGTTTTCGATGCCACGCAGAACATCCACTTCGGGATGACCGGGAGTGGGCGAACCCCATTGCCGAAACTGCTTGATCTCGTCGAGTGTATAAAAGCCTGCCAATGTCAGTACACCATAGAGCATGGGCGACATGTGACCCGGGTCGAGAAAGAATCTGTCGCGATGAATCCAACCCATATCGGAAGGATCGTATCTCAGAAAATCGGTATAGAGGAGATTGATAAAATCGGCACCACCCATTGCACCGCCGGGATGTCCCGATTTGGCTTTTTCGACCATTGCGGCCGCTAGAATTCGCAGATTATCTGCTGCTTGATCGACGATCTGTTTTTGCATAGCGAAAAGTATGTTAAGGAGTTCGAATTCGTTAATTTTTGAGACCACAAATTTACACTTTTATTTCTTCTTTCGCCCGTTTGCCTCTCCAGATAGGGTATTGTTGAATAGGGAAAATTGATAACTTTGGGAGAAAATCGCACCTGCCTCTATGAATAAGATTGCAATCAGCGGAATGACCGGTTTTTTGGGAAGCCGCGTTGCCGATAGCTTTAGGCAGTTGGGGTGGGAGATTGTGCCGCTGAAACGTTCCGATTTTTCTGAAACAGGAACGGCCGAACTGGCTTCCCGGCTTGAGGGGTGTAGTGTGGTGATTCATTTTGCAGGTGCCCCCATCGACCGCAGATGGACCCGAGCCTATAAGGCTACGCTTCGGAGTAGTCGTATTCTGACCACCCGCGCTCTGGTGAAGGCAATGGATAAGATGGCGGTGAAACCGGCTCTTTTTCTCTGTGCCTCGGCAGTGGGCATCTATCCCTTGCAGGGAGGGCCCTGTTCCGAGTCGGACTTTTCTGTAGAGAAGCTTGCTGATTCGCTCCCGACGGGGTCGGGGGCAGTCTCCTTTTTGTCGCGGCTATGTGTCGATTGGGAGCAGGAGGCTAACCGTTCTCCTCAGCCGGTTCGGGTGGTGAACTTGCGTTTGGGAGTGGTCTTGTCTGAAAGCGGAGGCGCTTTCGGGCGGATGTCGATGCCGCTTCGTTTAGGTTTGGGATTTGCTGCGCAGGTGGGTGATTCAGCTGAGCCCTTTGCATGGGTTCACCTCGAAGATCTGCTCCGCGCGGTGCATTTTATCACAGATCACCCCCAAATCAGTGGTCCAGTCAATGTGGTTGCTCCTCACCACGGTACACAGGGTGCATTTGCCAGTGCTCTAACTACGGCTTTTGGCCGACGATGGGTAGTTCCTGTGCCTTCGTTTGTGCTGTACCTGCTTTATGGTTCGGGAGCCTCTGTTTTGACCCGTGGCAGTGAGGTTCTGCCCGCCAGGCTGCTCGAGGCGGGATTCCGGTTTGGGTATGCCGACCCTTTGTTAGCCACAAATGCCCTTGCGGGCAAATGGAAATAGTTTTCGGTAGAAATAATCTAAATTCCCAAATCATGAACCGAGCATGTTCTTCTCGAAACGCAAACTTGCATGAACAAAATCAACATGCGAGCTCCATCCGACCTTTAATAATCAATTTTGTTCGGATGAAATTAAGAGTTGTGTTAATGTTTCTCCTGTTGTTTCTGGTTGCTGTTGGCCTGTCGGGTCAACAGAAGCCTGCTATTTTACTTGTTGGCGATTCTACCGTGAAAAACGGGCGGGGCGATGGATCCGGTGGCCTTTGGGGCTGGGGCGATGCTTTACCTCTCTGGGTTGATACCACGCAAGTGTCGATTCAAAATCATGCCCTTGGCGGGATGAGCAGTCGCACCTATTATCACTCGCCCACCAATTGGAAAAAGGTGTTGGAGGTGATGAAACCCGGCGATTTTGTGATTATTCAACTGGGTCATAACGATGGGGGAGGGCTGAGCGGTATGTTTAGCGCCAGGGCTACACTCAGAGGCATTGGCGAGGAGACTCAGGAGGTAGAAAATAGCGTTACCAAACAGAAAGAGGTGGTTCATACCTATGGATGGTACCTGCGGCAATATATTAAAGAGACGCGGGCTAAAGGTGCCACACCTATACTCTGCTCGCCCATTCCGCGCAACGACTGGGTCGACGGAAAAATGCCGAAACCGGTGGATGGTTACCCCATTTGGGCTGCCCAGGTTGCCCAACAGGAGAAGATCGCTTTTATCGACCTCTATGAGTTGAGCCGGCAAGGGCTTGAATCGATTGGTGAAGCTGCCGTTTTAGGCACTTACTATCCCGCCACCGACCATACGCATACGCTGGCTGCCGGTGCAATGCTTAACGCCAAGCTTGTGGTCGAAGGCATAAAGGGTATTGAGGGCAGCCCTCTTATTCCCTTCCTGCTTGAGAAACCTTCGGGTTCCTTTCCTATAAAGCGCCGCCTTTTTATCATGGGCGATTCCACGGTGGCCAATTCATCGGGCGAACAGATTGTGGGATGGGGTCGACCCATTGCGCAGTTTTTTGATACCACTCGCATGGAGGTGATTAACAGGGCCAGAGGGGGTCGGAGCAGTAGAACTTTCTATAATGAGGGGCTCTGGACCCAGATACATGAACAGCTCAGGCCGGGCGACTTTGTTTTGATGGGATTCGGACATAACGACGGTTCGGCTCCTACACTGCCCATGTCGAGAGGGTCACTTCCCGGCACGGGCCCCGACACCGTGGAGGTAACCCTTCCCGACGGAACGAAAGAGATGGCTCACACCTACGGATGGTATATGCGTACGTATGTAATGCAGACCAAAGCCAAAGGGGCTACGCCCATTCTCTTTTCGCAAGTGCCTTGGCGGGAACTCTACGACGGAAAATCGAAGCGGGTTACCGATACTTACGCTAAGTGGCTGGCCGAGATTGCACAGGAGCAAGGTGTGTTTTTTGTGGATCTGAACGATTTGGCGGCCAATAAATATGAGGCTATGGGTCAGGAGAAGGTGAATGCCTTTTTTCCCGGCGACCACACGCACACCAATAACTTGGGCGCGACGCTAAACGCTTTCACTATGGTTGAGGCAATTCGTGCCCTCAGGGGATGTGCCTTGGGAGGATATATTCTCCGACCCCTTCCGCAGGTTCCTGATTTACCCGTCCAGGCTCCTGCCGGAAATCAGACCCCCGCATTGCCGGCCGTGACACCCGCATCCGCTTTGAACTAACCTGTTATCCTTATTTTCGTAACGCTTTTAAGATTGTTTTGCATGCAAAAAGAAAAAGACCCCCCCGCACTCTTCCGTTGGCTCATCTGGCTGGCTGTAAGTCTGGCCATGTTTGGCAATTACTATCTGTACGACAGCATCAGCCCGCTGGCCGACCTGCTTAAGTCGCAGCTGAGTTTTTCGGATGCCAATATCGGCACGCTGCAGGCTATTTACAGCCTGCCTAACATCTTTATGGTGCTCATCGGGGGTGTTGTCATAGACCGTATCGGTTCGCGGAGGGCCGCCTTGCTCTTTGCGGTACCCGTTATGTTAGGCGGATTCCTGACGGCTGTTTCGGGCGAGTTGTGGATTATGGCTACCGGACGTCTACTGTTTGGGCTGGGAGCCGAATCGATGATTGTGGCTATTAATACTGTGTTGGCTCGTTGGTTCAAGGGAAAGCAACTGGCGCTGGCATTCGGCACCAATCTTACCATTGCCCGGCTGGGCTCTTTTATGGCGCTTAACTCTCCCTCTTGGGCCTCATCGGCTTACGAGTCGTGGCAGTCGCCTTTGTGGATTGCTGCTTTAGCCGGTGTGATAAGCCTTACTTTTGTGGCCATCTACTTTTTGCTCGACTATTATGCGGCTCGCCGCTATCCGGTTGCAAAAGATGCTGCGCAGGACAAGGTAGAGTTCAAAGAGATATTCCATTTTGGACCCTCGTTTTGGTATATTACCCTCTTGTGTGTGACCTTCTATTCGGCCATGTTTCCGTTTCAGACCTTTGCCGTTAAGTTCTTTCAGGATGCTCACGGGGTTTCGCGCGAGGCAGGAGGCTTCCTTTCGAGCATTCTCACCTTCTCTTCGATGCTCTTCACCCCGCTGTTTGGGCTTCTGTCTGATCATGTGCGGCGGAAGTCGCTTATGATGATGTTTGGTTCCATGCTGATAATCCCGGTCTATCTGCTCATGGGTTATGGGGCTGATCCCGATGCCCGGCTTATTTCGGTGACCATCTCATTCCTGAATGTACACACCCAACTGCCCCTGCTGTTGCTCTGCACCATGGGAGTGATGGGGATTGCCTTTTCGATGGTTCCTGCTGTGATGTGGCCCTCAGTAGCGCTTCTTGTGGAATCGCGCAAACTGGGCACTGCCTATGGCTTAATGATGCTGATTCAGAATATAGGATTAGGCGGGTTTAACTACCTGATAGGAACCATTAACGACTGGTCAGGTGCCGGTGCGTCGAACGCTGCAGGCTACATTCCGGGCATGTGGGTATTCAGCATTCTCGGCTTTGCGGGCTGCTTCTTTGCTTTTATGTTGTACAGGGCCGAGGTCGCCTCGGGCGGGTACAAAATCCGATAGGTGTTAATTAGACTTTCGCAACTGTTTCGCCATTCGACGATATTGTTGCATACAAATTAGCTGCATCCGTCAATAGTAAATCTCTTTGAGATTGAACTATTTAGCATTGGGGTTGTTTACTCTGTGCACACATCCTGCGTATGTGTCTGGCCATTTCTGGCCAATCAAAATCGGGGCATTACCCATACGCCTTGCCAGTAGGCTCATTCATTCATTACATTTTATGAAACTCAAACTATTGACAGTCGTATTATTATTGGCTTCGGGCGCTCTTTTTGCGCAGAGTCCTATTGCAAAAGGTCAGGCTCAGTTAAATACCGGCTTTGGTTTTTCTTCATGGGGAGTTCCTGTTTACCTGGGTTTAGATTTTGGGGTGCATCCCGATATTACCATCGGCCCGGAAATCTCTTTCCGGTCGTATCGTGATAACTATTCGGGGCACAGATACAACCATTCGGTAGTGGGCCTGTCGGGTAATGCCAATTACCATTTTAATCGCGTTTTGAATATTCCTTCTAACTGGGATTTTTATGCCGGTGTAAATCTGGGTTTTTATTTCTGGAACTCACCGAACGATTACGATGGATCGAATAGTTCGGGCTTAGGCTTAGGTGCTCAGGTTGGAGGACGCTATTATTTCTCAGATACCGTGGGTATCAATCTGGAGTTTGGTGGTGGAAACGCCTTCTCGGGTGGCAAGTTGGGTCTTTCTTTTAAATTCTAGGCTGTTTCGTTGTAGTAAGTGTATCTTTGCACCCCTTGTTGCCGGCAGACGTCTACGTATGACCCTTCTGGTTGTGGTGCAAGGATTCACGTATTATGTCAAGTTCAATGAAAGATCAACAGGGAATTCTCGATAAACTGCAAATCGGGAAGCTTACGCCCATGCAGGAAGAGGCGCATGAGGCCATCTCATCGGGTGCCGATGTGGTGCTACTGTCGCCTACAGGAAGCGGAAAAACGCTGGCCTATCTGTTACCCATT
>CAYGID010000119.1:0-5401 GCA_964349835.1 uncultured Bacteroidales bacterium
TGTTTTCCATACCAGTCTATTTGAAAATATGAAAGTGAGGAATCCGGAATGAACATCTATGATCTGACCAAGCTGGAACTTGATCCGAAGGCGGGCGGCAACTGCGGTGCCTTTTTTCAAAACGACCTGATCAACGCAAGGCTCATTGTGCTGAACGCAGGGCAAAAAATCTCGGACGCCCAGGTTGACAGCTACCTCATGTTTTGCGTAGTCAAAGGAGAGGTCACAGTGACACGAAATGGTGAAATGGCGCCGCTTCACGAGAATCAGGTTTTTATCACTGATCCAGCCATTGTATCGCTGGAAACCGTTCATGGCGCCAGGTTGATGGGAGTTCGGATCAGCACATAAACGGAACCTGAACGGTGAGTACAGTGTAATCGTTTTTTGTGCTGTTCGCCGTAGTCCTTGCAGCCTCCCTTATCAAGAGCCGTGATAAAACAAAGGCAGCCTTTGTTTTCGCATGGAAAGCTCTCCTGAAAACAACTCCGGTGCTGTTGGGAATTAGCGACTTCGTCTCCTCTGGGTAGACAACAATTGAAAGATCAAACTATTCGAAAGGAAAAGACATTGATCAACATTGATCATTCCAAAGCTCGTTACTTGCTAGACGGGTTCAATGGAGAAGCGATTCCGGAGGAACTTGCAGGATCTTTTCGCGCATTTCTTGCAATTGAAAACCTTTATGTTTCTGCAACACGTGAAATTGCCACCAAACTGGAGAATTTGAACGACGAGTTCAAAACCAACATGGATCGCAATCCAATTCATGAGATTAAGACAAGGGTCAAAACGCCCAGAAGCATCATGAATAAGTTGCTGCGCAAAGGACATGAAATCAGTGTTGAATCAGCCCGGACTAACTTGGATGATATTGCCGGTGTACGGGTTATCTGCTCGTATATTGACGATACCCGAATGATTGCTGACCTGCTGACATCCCAGGATGACATAACCCTGCTTCGCAAATCGGACTATATCAACAACCCGAAACCCAACGGATACCGAAGCCTTCATCTTGTTGTGACGGTACCGGTATTTCTGTTAAAAAGCACTGAGCACGTAAAAGTTGAGGTCCAGATCAGGACCATCGCGATGGACTTCTGGGCTTCGCTTGAGCACGATCTGGCGTATAAGCTGCCGAAAGAAAAAGCCGGCAAGTTGATTGACGAACTGAAAGAGTGCGCCGATGTTATCAACCAAACTGATGAGCGGATGCAGAAACTGTTCAATATTCTGATTACATAAAAAGGAGGCATTGTATAAAAAATGTAAAGCCGCTATTCTGGCAAACTCAGAATCTGGCACACCATTGGTATTAACCCCAATTCTGGCATAAAGGAGATACAGCAATGAAGAAGATAGTCCGTATCCTCAGGCCCCTGTTCTTTGTCCTGTTCTTTGTCCTGGTCAGTCAGCAAGCCTTGATCGTATGGTTGGTGCTATATGCGCTCAGCCTGGTGTTCCCGGCCTTGTTTGGCAAAAGGCTCTACTGCACGGCAGTCTGCCCGATGAATACCTTGATGCTGGGTGTCGTGTGGCTCAAAGGAAAACTTGGCAGATTGGACAAGCCAACACCCAAGTGGCTGAAATCTGGCTGGCTAGCTTACGTTTCCCTCGGGTTTACAGTAGCCCTTTTCATCATCAGCAGAAGGCTGCTGGGGAGAGACCTGCCAGTCATGCTGTTCTGGATCATTGCTGCCGGCGGCATCACACTCGTCTATCACCCTGACGTCTTCCATGATTTAGTCTGCCCCTACGGGGTACTTCAGCGCTTGTTGGCCAGGGTGTCCATCCTGTCTGAAGAGGGGAGAAAATTGGCGCGGGAGTACAAGGGTTTCACTATGTCCGTAATGCGCGGTGGGAAAAAGGGAACGATGCCGGGGCATGAGAGTCCGGAAACAGCCGACCCGCCCTCATTCAACGCGTAGATTTCCTTCTTGACTTAATCCCCCATCTTCGGACACAGGCTAAGCAAATCACACTTGATACAAAGCACAGACCCCACCGTACGGAAGAGGAGAAGCATGGAGAAAATTGTGGCAGGAGTTGATGGAAGAACCATCTCTCCTTATTTTGGACGCTCAAAACAGTTTTTGGTTTTCGACGTTGAAGACGGGAAAATTGTCAAAGAGGAAACATTCGAAAATCCGGGGCACACATTGATCAGCAGCCCGCCCAAGTTTGTCGCGAAGCTTGGCGTTGATGTGGTAATCGGGGGTATCGTAGGCAGGATCGCATACAGCATCATGAAGAAGCGCGGCATCAAGGTCTTCGCGGGGGCTTCCGGTGACGCTGTCATAGCCGTGGAAGAGTATATCAAGGGAACGCTGGTCACAGACGAATCCGCGATTGAAACCCGTGCTCCCTCATAATCACAGGTATCATGGCAAGCATTGGCCTGTGCCTTTGTCAACGAACAGGCAATTTAACCTAAGCAAAGTGCGTTCGGACGTGTCTTAGTCCATCTTTCCGGACTATGGATGATGCTGAGCGGTATAAGGGCACAGCACTTGACAAGAACAACTATTCCACAGTTTTTAAAGTAACTCTGCAAACATGATGTTTATAATCAGGAACAATTTTCTTGGTATCGTTTTTAGCAATAGGCTTGACAGGAAGAACGATATCAGATAAACTATGTAAGTTAGCGCTTACTAAAGGGGTCATTATGAGCACGGAGAAAGTTCCATTAAGAATGAACAGAGAAGACCGGCGGGCACAAATACTAGATGCAGCCATGTCTGTGTTTGTTGAAAAGGGGTTCACTGCCAGCACGACCTTAGAAATCGCAAAAGCTGCAAACATTTCAGAAGTGACACTGTTTAGGCACTTCGTCTCAAAACAGGAAATCTTCCTCGCAGGGATAGAGCCCATCTTGTTCAACACTTTGGAAGGGTCGATCAGTCTGTCTGCTCATTTCGGCCCTCGAGAAATGTTGGAGAACATTCTCTTTGAAAGGATTAGTCTGATTTCCGGCAACTGCCAGGTTATTAGACTGGTCTTGTCTGAGGCACATCTATTATCCAATCTGGGTGCTGAAAGCTTTATGAACAGGATCATCCGAATGCTTCACAATGTGCTGGTATTGGCAGGGGTGCACACGCATATGGAGACGTTTGCTCTGAGGATTTTGATGGGATCTATCCTATCATTTGTATATATGCCTCGAACGGGTGAAGAAGATATCAAGGCTTATGCCAGGCAGGTGGCTTCCATTGTTCTTGGCAACACGGATCAAATCAATCGGGAGGATGACTGACTTGAACAAGGTATTTAGAGGGATCGGGAACCTAATCGAGAAAAAGCCGCTGAGAACACTATTGATCGCAATAGTGATTTTTTCAGCTTTCATTGCCGGTGTGTCCAACATGATGATGGCTACAGGAAACGAGACGCTGGTTCAAAGCGATAATGAGGTCTTCCTGTCTAATAAGCAAATGGAGGACTCCTTTGGGGGAGACTCCATTTTGGTGCTCTTCACGGAAGAAACACAGGGCAGTTTGTTTACGCTCGAAAACATTCGCAAAATGTGGAATGTTGAACAGAGATTTCAATACGAAGAAGACATTTTTTCAATCATGAGCACTGCAAGCATTGTCCACCAAATGACACAGATGCAAAGTGTTGAGATAAAAAAGCAAGTATTGAAGCTGAGTGAGGGATTGGAAGAGCTGCAAACCAAAATGGCCGGCTTGGCGTTTGGTGCTCTTGCTTCAGCAGGAGAAAAGGTCTCAGAAATATCGAGGGGCTTAGCAACCTTTCACAGCAAGAGCGATATGATGGTCGCCGACATTCCTGGGACACAGGCTGAGCTTGATAACATTCTCTATGATGAAAACCAGAAGCTAAGGCCACTGTTCGCTAATGTAGTGGTTGACGAAAAGAACAGTCTCATGGCAATCAAACTTGCGGGTAACTTGGGCAGTGAGTCAAAGGACGAGATAGCTGATGCTCTGGCAGCAGCCTTGGAGAAGGAAGGCTTCAGCGGAGTTTCCTATGTCATGTCCGGAAAGCCAGTGCTGGATTCCTCGCTTCGTGGCGAGATGAAGATCAACATGGTCAAAATGGTCGCCCTGGCAGTTGTACTGATGCTGGCGGTCCTGGGGCTGGTGTTCAAAGTCCGTTGGCGCATGCTGAGCCTGGGCATCATCATGGTTTCTGTCATTGCCACCATCGGCTTGATGGGTATCCTGAGCACCCCCATTACGATGGTCTCCATGGCCGTTTTTCCCATATTGATTGGTCTTGGTATTGACTATTCAATCCAGTTTCATAACCGATTTGAAGAAGAAAAGTCAGTTAAGAGAACCGTGTCGCAGATAGGCAAAGCTGTTGCCATCGCTGTTTTTGCTACGGTACTTGGCTTTATCTCCCTGTACGCATCGCCAGTGCCCATGATTCAGGACTTCGGGAAGATGCTGACCATCGGTGTTATCATCAGTTTCCTGGGCAGCATCTTCCTGCTGCTGCCGATATTGTTCATGCGGCATAAAAATGACATACAGAAGGAACAGCCCGCTGTTACCGCGCAAGTTCCTGCGACGAAAAAGGAGACCATACTCGAAAGAGCACTGAAACGAACCACCAAAAATGTGATCAGGTTTTCAATTCCCATTCTTGTTATTGTCGCGGTCCTATCCGTAATGGGTTTTATGGCTGACGGCGATGTAGGCGTTGAAACCGATATAGAATCATTCATGCCGCAAAACATGCAAGCCCTGAAAGATATCCATCTGATCCGGGATACGGTCGGCTCCACAGACCAGGTTATCCTATACATGAGTGCAAGCGAAATACTGACTGAAGAGAACATTCAATGGATACAGCAGAAAACAAACTACCTGGAAGAAAAGTATTCTGATATCATTGTGGACGCAAAATCAATTGATACCCTGGTCAGCAACCTGGCCCCGGAACCGGGTATCAGCCCCGAGGATTATATAGAACTGGCCGCATCCCTGCCCAGGCAGCAGGTCGGCATGTTTGTTAACGAAGGTAATACTGAGTCTGTCATCCTGCTGAACATCAGGCATCTGGCGATTGATGACCTGAGGGAATTTATCCTTCAACTCAAAGATGATCTGGCAGATGCCTCCATGAAGGTTCAAATCACCGGCAAAAGCGTTCTTGATGTGGAAATGGTCAATGGCCTGACGTCAGGCCGGGTGAAAATGACCATCATTGGCCTGGCACTCGTTTTCGCGGCACTGGTTGTCATCTACAAGAATCCGTTTAAAGCGCTCATTCCTATTCTGCCGGTTGTCATGATTATCGGGATGTCCGGCGGTATCATGTATTTGCTGAACATCAAATACACACCCATTACCGCCACGCTTGGCGCGTTGGTCCTGGGGATGGGGACAGAAATGACGGTGATGCTGCTTGAAAGATACTTGGA
>CAYGID010000120.1:0-3392 GCA_964349835.1 uncultured Bacteroidales bacterium
GAATAAACCCACAGAGTAAGTTCCAGTAACAGAAGGATTAAGACGTTTGTGATCTTTTCAAATGTTTTTGATACTTTTGACCCATGAGTAAGTTCCAGTAAAAGACGGATTAAGGCGTATGTAGACTGAGGGCTTTTTGGAAATTGGTTTCCCGCAGAGTAAGTTCCAATAAGTGAGGGATTGATGCGAAAGACCTAACACAATTTTTGTTTTCATGATCGGATTCACAGAGAAAGTTCCAGTATAAAAGGATTAAGACTTGATGCCTATATTGGCTGCCATCATCTGATAATTGTCACAGAGTAAATACCAGTAATAGTGGGATTTATTAATAGTTGTTTGGCTTTTCTCAGGCCCTTGACCGTTTGGGCGTTTTTTGAAAAAGGCAAAGCCACGCAAAAAACATGGTTTTACTCGCTGAATCTCGATAGAAATTTAGGGAAAGCCAATCCGCTTAAGGAGAATGATTTGGCAGGGTTTGTAGACTGCTTATCAATTTTGGAGCAACCAGCTTGCAATTCAAAAAAGTTTTTAATCCAAAACATAATCTTGTAAATCACACAATCAAATAAATCCTGATTCAGATGATGAGCGACCTAATCATATACAACACCCCTGATGGCAAAAGCTCAATTGTCTTGTATGCCAAGGATGGCAGCGTATGGCTTAACCAAACGCACATAGCCAAACTTTTTGCCCCCTCCAAGCAAAACATTGGGCAACATGTGTCGAGTATATTAAAAGATAGTGAATTAGATGCCGATACAGTTGTAAAGAATTGCTTTACAACTGCCGCCGATGGCAAAAACTATAACGTAGTGTTTTACTCGCTCGAAATGATTTTGGCTTCAAGAGCTGCGCTTCGCGCGATGCAACAATGATGGATGTAGCGCACGTCTCTAGCCGTTTGGATGTAACTGCCTCAGCGACAATGGAGAAGTTAGGCGGGGCCCCATCGCTCTCAATGAACGCTAAAAAGAGGAGCTGTTTGAGCGAAGCGAGTTCTCCTCTTTTAGTGAATGAGAGCGCTAATGGGTCGCAGAACTTCGACCGTCGAAGAGGTAGTTACATCCAAATAGGCTGAAACCAATGGTAAATGGTAAATGCGCATAGCGCATACCCACCTACTCTTTTCGCCACTCTTTGTCGAGGAAGGCCAATCGCTGTTTGAGCCAGGTTTTGAGGGTTGCGATCTCTTCGGGGTAGCTCGAAACGGTGTAGGCCGAAAAGGAGGCGAGGGTGAGGTCGCGGCCGGTTAAGAGCTTGTTCCATTTTGCAAAGTGGCGGGTCTGGGCTTCGTTGAGCCGGTTGGCGCAGCTGTCGATGAAGGACTCTGTATGCAGGTTGCTCAGGGCACCTTTGCGTAGTTCACGGTAGCGGGTTTTTACGGCATCTATGAAATGGTGATCCTCCACCAATCGTTGCCAAAAGGCGGGGAGGGGGAGGGTCGTGCAACCTTCGTATGCCCATCCGTCGGTGAGATTGCCGTTGCAGAAGTTGCAGTTGCCAAAGGCAATGTTGTAGTCCCATACCGGACCCGCATGCAGTTTGCCTCCCGTTCCATCGTAGGCCAATCGATCTTTGTAGAAATAGGCGCTTTTTTTATAGCCGTCGGCATTCATGCTCAGCTCAGTGTGAATGAAATAGTCTACAAACGAGGGCAGATCGAGGTATTTTTGGTATCCATTTTCGGTGTTTTGGTAGTTGGGCTGTTGAAACAGGCGTTCGAGTGTATCGATGTAGTTTTGAATGTAGGTTGCCTGTTCGGGCCGAAGATCCTCTGCTTTGGGGTAGTGAATCACCCACTTGATGGCACTGCGGTTCTGCATCATGCCCTGCATCATGCCCTGCATCATGCCTCCACCGGGCGCCTGTTTACTCCCCTGACCTCCGTATTCGCCCGGAGCGCTGTTGTTTCGGGGAACTCCTTTGCCACTGGTGCCCCCCGGAGTGCCCGGAACGGGAAAACTGCCCGGTACCGGAACGGAGAAGCCGCCCGGCGTGCCGTAAGGCACTCGGGCTCCCATTTGTCCGGGGCCACCCATGGGGGCAATACCGGCTATCCGGGCGGTGCCAAAGAGCCCCTCAACCTTCGATACAAAGTAGGGTTCGTCGCGATCGGGTTCGTCGATTTTCACGATATATCCTCCGGTCAGTTCAAGGTTGGAGAGGTCGTCCGGCTTCAGTTTGTCGATGTTTACTCTGCCCTTGTCAACCTTAATCGACTCAACCAGTACATAAACCCCTTGGTACTCTCCGTTTAACACCAATTCCACCAGCCTTGTGGCCGGGCCCCAATGGCCCATCTCGTTCCAGAGCGCGTAGGCAAATACATTGCGGATCATCGAGATATCGTTGTAGGGAGCGTAGAGCACCCAGTCGTTCTCTTTGCGCATTCCTAAAAGCGAAACGTTCAGGTTCTCGCCGGCCGAATCGCGGGTCTCCACGGCATATTGTTTTTGGGCAAAGTTGAGCGAACTCTTACCCCGGTATTTTATCGCGATGAGCCCTTCAAAGTCGTATTCTGTATCGGAGATGGCATTTCGTTGCCCTTCGCTCTGAAAGACAATCTGCATCTTGCCCGGAATTTTCTTTTCGGCATTGAGGGCGCTGCGTTGGGTTTCGATTAGCACAATGGGCAGGTTCGATGAGGTGAATCGGCCTTGGCCAAGGAGGTTGCCGAGACTACAAAGAAGGGAGAGAAGAAGAATGGAGCATCTCATGCACAACAGGTTGGATCGGCTGTTTTTCATATAATCGGAGTCATGTATGTTACATAGACGACAGAACCTTGTGAGGGTTTAATTAGTGTGCATAACTTGTCTATGCAGGTTAGGACAAATTTCTCGAAAACTGCTTGTATCATAGCCTGATAATTTCCTACATTTGTTGAGATTAGTTAAACTAACCCTCACTTTATCCCTTTACACAATGAACTTTCGATTTGTACCCTTTCTTCTTGTCCTCTTGGTTGCCGGTATGGCGCTCCCCTCGTTGCAGGGTCAGGAGGTGCGTAAAGTGACGAACATCGATGCCGATTGGAAATTCTTCCTGGGCGACGACCAGAATGCTAAGGATCCCGCCTTTAACGACGCTTCCTGGCGCAAGCTGAATGTTCCTCACGACTGGAGTATTGAGGGGACTATCGATCAAAATGCCCCCAGCGCTTCGGGCGGAGGCTTTATGCCCACCGGTATTGGCTGGTATCGTAAAGATTTGGTGATTCCTGCCAGCGAAAAGGGGAAGCGACTCTTTATCCGGTTCGATGGGGTAATGGCCAACAGCGATGTGTGGGTCAACGGGCAGCATCTGGGCCATCGGCCCTATGGATACTCCGGTTTTGAGTATGAACTTACGGGGAAGGTCACCTTTGGTGCTTCGAATCCCAATAT
>CAYGID010000120.1:3492-5312 GCA_964349835.1 uncultured Bacteroidales bacterium
GTGATGTGCTCACAGGAGATTGTGGTTCCCTCGCCCAAGATCTGGGACCTGGAGACTCCCAACCTCTATAAGGCCGTTACAACCGTTCTTTCGGGTCGGAAGGCTGTGGATGATATGATAAATACGTTTGGGATACGCGATGCTCGTTTTGAGTCGGAAACCGGCTTTAATCTCAACGGACGAAGCGTGAAAATTAAGGGCGTCTGCCTGCATCATGATGGGGGCCCTGTGGGGAGTGCCGTTCCTGCCGAGGTGTGGCGTCGTCGGTTCGAAATCTTGAAAACCATTGGTGTCAATGGCATTCGGGTTTCGCACAACCCCATGGATCCCATTTTTTACGATCTCGCCGACCAGATGGGTCTATTGGTGATGGACGAAAGTTTCGACACTTGGACAGCTGCCAAGCCGAGAGGCGAGAAGGGGTACAATCTCTATTTCAGGGAGTGGTGGGATGAGGATACCCGCGCGATGGTGATGCGCGATCGCAACCATCCCAGCATTGTGATCTACAGTGTGGGGAATGAGATTCGCGACCGTCTCAACTCTGAGCAGGGTCGTCAGGATCTCCTCAACCAGCGCGATCTGATCAGGCAGTTGGATCCCACTCGCCCTATCACGATGGCACTCTTTAACCCGGCTATGATGCAGGTGTACACCAACGGTTTTTCGGAGCTGCTCGATGTGATTGGTCAGAACTACCGCGACGATGAGATTATTGCTGCCTGGAAAGCCAAGCCGGGCCGCAAGATTATCTCGACCGAGAATGTGCACGATGCCCGTTCGTGGCTGTTGGCACGCGACAACGCTTTTCATGCCGGGCAGTATGTTTGGACCGGCTTGGAGTATCTGGGCGAAGGACAGCGCTGGCCCAACGTGGGTTGGGGTACGGCACTGCTCGATCGGAATGCCTTCTGGCGCCCTCTGGGTTATCAACGTCAGAGCTGGTGGAGCGATAAACCGATGGTGAAGATGGTTCGCAAAGAGGGAAATGCCGGCGAAGGAAAGGATGTGATGGATTGGACGCCTGCCGATATGGGCACTTACGACATTGGTCGGGTTTCGGTGTTTAGCAATTGCGAGGAGGTAGAGCTCTTCCTGAACGGCGAGTCGCAAGGGAAATTGCCTATTAACGCCAATCTGGCTCCTCGTGTGTGGGATGTCGACTTTGCACCAGGGGTGATTAAGGCCGTGGGTTACAATAATGGGCAGCAGGTGGCTGTAGATGAGATGAAAACGGCCGATTCACCGGTTAAGGTGCTGCTTACCTCCGAAAGACCTTCGGTGAAAAACTGCTGGGACGATCTGGTATATGTGAAGGCCACGGTGGTCGATAAGAATGGCCTTCGCAATCCGAATGCCGATCACAAGCTCACCTTCAAGATTTCCGGCCCCGGTGTGCTGGTGGCTGTCGATAATGGGAGTCCCACTTCGCACGAGCCCTACAAAACCAATGTTCGGTCGGTTGATCGGGGAGAGGCCGTAGCACTGATTCAGGCCAATGCCGATTCGGGCAAGATTACCCTCACCGTTTCGGCCGAAGGCATTGAGGGTTCGTCGGTTACGATTGACGCGGTGCCCGCGAAGTAGTTTGCCTCGCAACGAGATGCAAAAGCCGGTTCGGAATTATTAGGCAAATGCAAAATTCGTTCTGAACAGAAAATTGTGGAATAGGCAATCCTTCCACAATTTCGAGGTTTCTCGGTAGAGTTGTTGTAGGGTGGTGTGCAGGCCATCAAATAGTTCGATTTCTGTATTAGGCCTGAACATGTGGGAAAGATGTAACTTAATTCTATTGTTTTATAATGGTTCCCGCTTGTTAT
>CAYGID010000121.1:0-5266 GCA_964349835.1 uncultured Bacteroidales bacterium
CATAAATTGTTGGGTGAGGGTTGCCCACGCCTGCATGGCATCGAGTACCGCCTTTTCGCCAATGGCAAAGCGCGCTTTCAGGGTGTTGTGGGTTACCTCGGTGCCCTCCGAGAGTTTGGTTTTGTAGGCAATGTAGAGGTTGGGAAAGCCGGCGGTGCTAAGGGGTTGGTAGGCGCCGTACCCCTGTTTTTCCATGATTTCGCGGCTGAAATCCATATAGACGGGGGTTTCGTAGGCCTGCGCCACACGGTCTTGCAGGCCGGCAGCAATGCCCAGCTCTTCGGTTTCGACGCGTAGCACCAGATTGGCCAGAATGGGTTTGGCCATGGTAATGCCATAGAAGGCCATAAGGGCTTTAAAGCAGGCGGTGATGATGGCCGAAGAGCCGGCAAGCCCCAGCCGGATGGGGATGTTGCTGCAGTATCGGATGGTGAAGTTCCGGTTGTCGAGCGCAATCTGTTGGGTGCGGCAGTAGGTGTAGAACACCTTTATGGAGGCTTTCAGCAGCCGTAAGCCGCCATAGTAGCCGTTCAGCGCCACGTTCGAGGCCAGCTCTTCGATGTTGCCGAATTTGTCTACATCGAGTGCCTCGGGCACGATCTCCAGATCGGGGGTCTGGTAGAGCTGTACTTTGGCCCTGAAATTACTAAACACAAAGGCAATGGTCTTGCCGTAATAGCCGTCGGAGGGGTTGCCTATAAGGGCGGCACGCGGGTACGACTGGGTCTCTATAATCATAGTTCCGGTTTAGGTAGTTACACTTTGGGGCTAACGGGCCGAACCATTTTGGGGTGTATCGTCACCAAAAGGGCCTGGTCAATGTGGTCGATCCGAAGCACAACCCTGTGCCGTCCGGAAATCTGCACCAACTCGCCCTCCCGGCCGGCGAGGGTACCCTCCACAATTGCCACTTTCTGCCCGGGAACGAGCATCGGTGGTGCCGGCTCTACCTCCATCCGCTCTTTCATCACCTGCCTTAGCACCTCAATCTGTGCATCGGGAATCAGCGCCGGTTTGCCGTCGTACCACAGGCACCGCACAATTCCAAAGGTGTTCAATATAGCATAGTGCTGCTTAAGGTCGATTGGGCGGGCAAAAATATAGCCTCTGATCAGAGGCTCCTCCACCACCTTTTTTCGGTCGGACCACTGCCTGACCACCGTGTAGAGCGGTAAAAACACCTCAATGGCTTGTTGGCGTAGTTTTTCGTTAACTGCTTTCTCGGCTCGCGAACGGGTGTAGTAGGCATACCAATCGTTCATGTCTTTTCCTTTTCTGATACGCAAAATTATCATTATTTCGCGGGAATCCTTCGTTTCCACTCCAGAAAGCGGGAGGGGTTGATTGATGCAATTCGATGGAAGCTCTCTTCGCCCATCATGGCGCGCACATTGATGCTGAACCACCTTTCGTTTCGTTTGAGTTCGGACATGTAGAAGTCGGATCCAAACAAGATTTTATCGGCCATACTGTAGCGGTTGTCCACTTCGCTGTATGGGTTGTCGGGTTGCGCTTCTGTTCGGTGTTGGGCGGCCACATGAAAGAAGGCCATCAGGTCGGGGTTGGCCAGCGAGAAGGAGATGTCGGCATAGACACCGCTATAGTTTTTCATGAGCCTGCAGATGTGGCTGAACCAGTTGTCGTGCGGTTGGCCCCCCTCGCGGTAGATCTCCAGGCAGTCGGCTTCGCCTCCGAAATGCGAAAAGCAGATTTTGAGGCCTTCGAAGCGCTGTAGCAGCGGTTCATATTCGAGTGGGTGCCCATACCGCTCGGCCCATTGCCGTAAGGAGGTTTGCCTGAGGGGCTCTCGGGTTACGGGATGCACAAGCCCTCCCGATCCTTTGATGCGGCCGTACACCGGACCGTTGCGCGAGCAGTGTACCATAACCGGTACCCCCTTTTGGGCGGCCCACTCCCATAAGGGCATCAGTCGGCTGTCGCCGGGATAGAAACCCATGGCCGGGTAGAGTTTGATTCCGGCAAATCCTTTGTTCATGAGATACTCCTGTGCCAGTTCGGTTACATCGGGCCGGCGGGGGTCGGCACAAAAGAAGGGGAGGAGGATGGGGCCGAATTCGTTGGTTGCCTTAAGGCGGGCCAACTCCTCCAACTGCCCCATAAAGTTGTTGGTTGCTCCGGTTTCCGGTTTCGTTTTGTCTGGCGCCGCAAGTTTTGCGTGGGTCGTTGTGCTGCGAGGGTTGCCACTGCTTTCGGTAAACCCGCCGGCTCCCATATAGTCGAAATCGATGGTGTGTACGGCAAACCGGGTGCCCGAAGGATAGTATCCCATCAACTCTTTCAGAATATCGGCCTGTGAGGGGCGGCCGCCACGGAGCAGAAACAGAGCCATCCGGGTCGATTTTCGGTTGGGGTTTCGGGGGTGCCACCAGCCCATCCAAAAGGCCATTCGCCTGCGGATGCTTTCCTCGTGGTTGTAGCGTTTTCGCCCATCTGCACGCCCATCGGTAGGTCTGCCGGCAGGTCCATCTGCACGCCTTCGGAGCGTTAGGCGAGGCAGACCCGAAACCACGTAAAGCAGAAATATCCAGAGGGTACGGAATCGGCCCTTGCGGGCAAACAGCCACTGCAGGGGAATAAATCGGCGAGGAACGTGGTTGAGGGTAAAGATGTGGGTGTGGATATTGATCATGGCGGCACTTTTTCTGTAAAGATTCTCGGTAAAGATTCTCGGTAAAGATTCTCGGTAATGAGTTTCTGTAAAAATAGCCGCGCTTTTTTTGAGTACCCTCTGGCTTGGCTCTGCTGTGGCCTTTTCAGACCAAAAGGGCGCTTCTTAACCCTTTGCAAGCGTCGCGATTGCTCACTGCCCACCCTATTTTTGTGCTGTTCGCTTGGTTAGTACCCCCCTTTTTCTTATCGCTGTTTCTGTTATGCATACCCGACTCTCTCTTTTACGGCACCTGCTTTTGGGGTGTGTGGTTCTGCTCTCCGGCCTGATGTTGAGTAGTTGCGCCGCGCTATCGGAAACTCACCGAAAGGCCGTAGGGGCTTTTGTGGGCAGGGCCGATACCCTTGCCCTGTCGCCCTCGGTGGTGGTTTCCGAGCTGGCTCAGATTCGACGTCATCGCGGGGTCATCTATAGTTCGACCCTATCGAGCCACGAGCTTAGGATGGAGGAGTTGGAGTTGCTGATAAACGACCAAACGGAGAGCGAAACCCTGGGCAGGGCAGCCGATCTCTCGGCTCGTCTGTTGCGAACCTATGCCGGGGCGCTGAATTATCTTGCTCATACCAATCGGTATGAGCCATTCGGAGTGGTTTCTCGCTCCATTGGCCGGAAGATGGATGGTTTTGCGGCCGATTATAATGCGTTGGAGTGGGGACGGCCACTCCCGGCCGGCTACGGAGTGTTAGCCGGAAAACTTATCGGAGCCGCACGGATGCGCTGGCTCCGGTTTCGTCAGGCAAGGGCGCTCAGGGCGGTGGTTGAGCATGGCGATACGTTGGTTTCCCTTATGACCGCCAACCTGATTACCTCGCTCAACAGTAAGGAGTTTACCGAGATGATTGATTATGAGGAGTCGGCTCTCCGAACGGCATACCTCACCCGGCTGCGCTTTAACACATTGCATAACGGCCCACTGCTCACCCCCGCCGACGACCTGGACTATCTCTCGCTCCGCGACTCTTTAGAGAGGGTAAAGGCGCTCCGTCGCCGCACGGTATCTGCCCTCCGCTCTTTACGCAATGCGCACGGAAAACTGGTGGTAGCGCTCCAAAAACCCCGGAAATTCATGGAAGTCTGGGCCGAGGCCGAAGCCACCTACCTGGAGGGGCTCGATATGTACGACGACTTTATAACCCTATCGCCATGGCTTTGAAAAAGAGATCTAAAACCTCAGCCAATGAGATTCCCGACACCTTGAAGGAGGTAGCCAAAGCGTTGGCCGAGATTGAGATGCGGCGCACCGAAGCAGGCCTCGCTCCCGACGAGGCACAACTCCTTGAACAGCTGTCGCTGAGTATCCGCATGGCCGAGCGCACGCTAATCAAGCAACGCAACACCGAGTGGGTAAAGCTTTGGAAAACCGACTACAGCTACCTTCAGGAGCTGGTTTCCGAAGCTCGTTCGGCCGGGCGTTCGCTCTCCTCGTTAACGGCAATCCTCGACCGCATCAACCTCCTGTTGCGCAATCTGCAAAAAATGGAACGCGATATCACCTCTAAACCCTAGTTCTGGCACGTAACATCAGGCTCTGCCACTTTACATCAGGCTCTGGCACTTTACATCAGGCTCTGGCACGTAACATCAGGTTCTACCACTTAACATATTTTGCATCCGTGAGAAACTTGAAATCGTGGGCAACTGCCTCGAGGGGCGGAACCGTGTATGCCTCTTGTTCGATGTAGTAGATGCTAAGTCCGGCCTTCTTTGCCACGGCAAAGAGCGATTCAAAGTCGTTGCGTCCCTTTCCAAACTCGGTACTTTCGTTTTTCTCCTTATGGGCATCTTTGAGGTGCCAGTTCGAGAATCGTCCCGGGTATTTGTTCACATACGAAACACAGTCGCCACCGCCCAAAAGCACCTGGCAAGTGTCCATCTGGAAAGTAACCAGTTTGGCGTCGGTATTTTGCAACATCACATCGTAGGGCAGTTCACCCTCGAGCGGGTGGAATTCGGTAACATGGTTGTGGAAGGCAAATTTCAGGTTGTGTGCTTTGGCCATCTCGCCCAGTTTGTTAAACTGTTCGGCCAGCCGTTTTACATCGGCAATGGTTTTGAGTTGCCCTTCGGGGTAGCTGGCCTGGACAATCCATTCGGCCCCGGTCTCTACCGTAGCTGCCATATTCTGTTTCCAGAAATCCCACCCCTTTTCGTCGCCGGGGGCCAGCAGAGCACTGCCGGTGTGCGAACCCGACAGGCGCATGCCCATATCGGCCAGTATTTTACTGAACTCCTTAGGATCGCGACCATAGAATTTTCCGTTGCTGTAACTGGCAGCCTCTAAGTGGGGAAAGCCAATTTTGGCAAGCTGCTGCAACGTGCCGGTAAAATCGCGGCTAATCTCGTTACGAACACTATAGAGTTGCAGACCAATCTGCTTCTTTTTGGCTTCTGCGGCAAACGCCTCGGGAAGGAGGGTCGATGCGGCAACCATGCCGGCGGCTTTGAGAAAATCACGTCTTGAAATCATAATGGTAAATGATTTGATAATTAGACAATTAGACGATTTGGAGATTTGGAGATGTGACGATTTGGAGATTTGATAATTCGATAATTTGGCAATTCGATAATTCGATAATT
>CAYGID010000122.1:0-5247 GCA_964349835.1 uncultured Bacteroidales bacterium
CTCTCCTGGCAGTACTTTTTGGCCTCGCAGCATGATGCGTCGTAGGTGTCTCCTGTGAGTTGGATTTCGGTAAAGCCTCTGCCAAACATCTTCACCTGCTCAACCTTTTGTTTAGGTGTTGTGGCGGGCATAAAGATGGTGCCTTTGATGCCCAGCTTCTGGCAGGAGTAGGCAACTCCCTGTGCGTGGTTACCTGCACTTGCACATACGATGCCCTTCTTTAACTGATTGGCTGTAAGGCTCTTTATTTTATTGAACGCACCTCGAATTTTGTACGATCTCACAACCTGCAGATCTTCTCTTTTGAGAAGTATTTCTGCCCCATATCGCTCCGAAAGATTAAGGTTTTCGGTTAGGGGGGTTGGGTTTACAACCTCTCTGATTGTGAGTCGTGCACGGGATATATCCTTTAGGGAGGGAAAATAGCTCATTTTAAACCTATTTGTTTCGTTCTGGTCTTAGGCTTCTTACAACTTCGCCGGCCTGCCACATTTCGCTCTTTTTCAGGTCATCAAGCTCCTTTTCGAGTTTGACTCTGTAGTCTGGTTTGCTGTTTGAGTCTATCGACTTTTGTGCTTCGTTACCTGATGCTACCTCTTTGTAGAGCTCTTTGAATACAGGAAGTGATGCGTCACGGAATCTTTTCCACCAGTCAAGTGCTCCTCTTTGTGCTGTTGTTGAGCAGTTTGCATACATCCAGTCCATTCCGTTTTCGGCTACAAGTGGCATAAGGCTCTGAGTGAGCTCTTCAACTGTCTCGTTAAATGCCTCCGATGGAGAGTGTCCGTTCTCCCTTAGTGTCTCATACTGAGCGGCAAATATGCCCTGAATTGCACCCATGAGTGTTCCCCTTTCACCTGTAAGGTCTGAATAGACCTCTTTTTTGAAAGTTGTCTCAAAGAGGTAGCCCGAACCTATGCCAACTCCCAGTGCAACAACCCTCTCGAATGCCTTTCCTGTTGCATCACTATAGATAGCGTAGCTTGAGTTTAACCCCCTGCCTTCCAGAAAGAGTCTGCGAAGTGAAGTGCCTGATCCTTTTGGAGCTACAAGAATCACATCAACATCTGCTGGAGGTACAATTCCTGTCCTCTCGCTGTAGGTTATTGCAAAGCCGTGTGAGAAGTATAGTGCTTTGCCGGGTGTGAGTTGCTTTTTGATTTCGGGCCAGAGTTGTATCTGACCTGCATCTGAGAGAAGGTACTGGAGTATTGTTCCTCTTTGGGCAGCTTCTGAGATTTCGAAGAGGGTTTCGCCGGGTTTCCAGCCGTCGGCTACTGCCTTTTCCCAGCTCTTTGTGCCGGAGCGTTGCCCTACAATTACATTAAAGCCGTTATCTCTGAGGTTGAGTGCCTGTCCTGGGCCCTGAATTCCGTAGCCGATTATTGCTATTGTTTCGTCTTTAAGTACCTCTTTTGCTTTTTGAAGCGAGAACTCTTCGCGGGTGACTACATTTTCTACTGTGCCGCCAAAATTTAATTTTGCCATAATTTTTGTTAGTGTTTTTATTATTAATGTGTTCTTCACGATACTTTTTGCATAAGGCTCTCCATTGACTCACGGTGCAACACTACGTTGCCCGATCTTGAGAATCCGCTTAGCATGTTCATGTGTTCAAGTTTGTCTTTGAGCTTTTCAAGTTCACTGCGTGAGCCCGACTTCTCTACTATGAGAAAGTCGTTGTTAATCTCAATAACTCTTGTGTTTGTGCTGTTGAGAACGTTGTCGAATCTCTCTTTGTTTTCAAGTATTTTGAGCGACACTTTGTAGAGTGCCATCTCTTTGTAGATGAGCTCTTCTTGCAGGTAAAAATCGACATTCAGAATGTCTATTGCGTTGGCAAGCTGGTTAACAATCATTTCGATTGTCTCTTTTGTGGTAATTGCCGAGATTACAACGGTGCTAACCCCTTTGATGTAGGATTCCGACACATTCAGACTCTCTATGTTGATGTGTCTTTTGAGATAGGCCGATGTGATTCTGTTGAGAACCGAAATCTGGTTGTTGACAAATGCAACTACAATGTACTCTCTTTTCATGGCGCTGTTATTTAGCTTGTTAAAAAATTATATCGTCTAATGAGGCCCCTGCGGGTACCATTGGAAATACATTCTCTTCTTTACGTGTTTTAACCTCAAGCAGGTATGCCCCTTTGTGTGAAATCATCCTCTTGAGTGCTTTGTCAAGATCTTCTTGTTTGTGGACACATTCTGCTTTGATTCCGTATGCCTCTGCAATCTTTACAAAATCGGGATTTACCATATCGGTAAAGGAGTAGCGGCGTTTGAAAAAGAGCTCCTGCCACTGCCTTACCATTCCAAGGAATGAGTTGTTAAGCAGCACTATCTTTACGGCAACTTCTGACTGTTTAATGGTTCCCAGCTCCTGAAGGGACATCTGAATGCCTCCGTCTCCCACAACTGCAACAACCTCCCTGTCGGGAACCCCTATCTTTGCACCTATTGCTGCGGGGAGGCCGTAACCCATTGTTCCCAGACCTCCCGATGTGATCATGCTGCGTGTCTGTTTGAACTTTGAATATCTTGCACTAAACATCTGGTGCTGCCCAACATCGGTAACAATCACTGCATTGCCGTCAACAGCTTTCGATAGTGAATCTATTGCCTGCGCCATGCTTATCTCCCCACCCTCTTCTCTTTTTAAAATTTTGTCAATGACCGCCTTGTTCTCCCTCTCCCAGGCCTCCTTTACAAAGGAAAACCACTTGGCTCTTGTTCTGCTTTTGATTTTTGGGAGTATTGTCTCAATCACCTCTGTGGCATCGCCAAGAATTGCAAGGTGTGCCTTTACGTTTTTGTTGAATTCAGATTTGTCAATATCAATATGAATAATCTTTGCATGTGGTGCATATTTTTGGGTGTCGCCGGTTACTCTGTCGCTAAACCGCATACCTATTGCAATTATGAGGTCGCTCTGCTGGGTCATCATATTTGGGGCAAGGTTGCCGTGCATTCCTACGTTGCCTGCAAATAGAGGGTGCGAAGTGGGTATCGATGAGAGCCCCATGAGTGTGGATGCTACCGGTATGTTGCCTCTCTCTGCCAACTCTTTAAGCTGGCGTTCTGCTCCTGAGATAATTACACCTTGCCCGGCAATAATAAGGGGCTTTTTAGAGTCGTTAATCATCTTGGCAGCCTCCTTTGAGAGGGTTGTTATGTTTGCGCTTTTGATTTCGCCAAATACGTTCATTGGTCTGTAGTGGCTGTACTCAAATTCGGTTAACTCCAGTTGGGCTGTCTTTGTGAGGCTTATGAGTACGGGCCCCGGCCTTCCTGTGCGGGCTATATGGAATGCTTTTGCTACAATGTGGGAGATTTCGTCTGCCGATGTTATTTGGTAGCTCCATTTGGTTACGGGAATTGTGATGCTAATTGTGTCGGCCTCCTGGAAGAAGTTGGTTCCCAGCTTCTCTACACCTACCTGTGCTGTTATGCATACGATTGGTGTTGAGTCCATATAGGCATCAGCAATGCCCGTTACAGTGTTGGTGGCGCCGGGGCCGGCAGTTGCAATACATACACCCACCTTGCCTGTTGCCCTTGAGTAGCCTTCGGCTGCATGAACTGCGCACTGCTCGTGCCTTACAAGTATGTGGTTGAACCTGTCGGAATAGGTGTAGAGTTGGTCGTAAAGAGGAATTATTGTTCCTCCCGGGTATCCGAACATGGTGTCAACTCCCTCTTTTAAAAGAGACAACAACAGCGCCTCTGCTCCATTTATCTTTTTCTTGGTCATAATTCTCTATTCAATTACTCTTACTGCTCCGCGGTCTGCCGAAGATACGAGCAGCGCGTAGGCTTTAAGTGATTTACTAACAGCTCTTTCTCTCTTGTGTGGTTTGTATGTCTCTGCCCCTTTGCTCTCCATTGCCTCTCTGCGGCGTTGCATCTCTGTGTGGTTAATAAGGGCGCAGAGCTCTCTTTCGGGTATGTTTATCTCAATAATATCTCCGTTTTCGAGTAGGGCGAAGTTACCGCCTGATGCTGCTTCTGGTGAGATGTGGCCTATAGAGAGGCCTGAGCTTCCGCCTGAAAAGCGTCCATCGGTAATTAAGGCACAGGATTCGGCCAGCCCTGCAGATTTAAGATAGGATGTTGGATATAGCATCTCCTGCATTCCCGGTCCGCCTTTTGGCCCCTCGTATCTGATTACCACAACATTGCCCGGCTTAACTACACCCGAGAGAATTCCCTCTGCAGCAGCCTCCTGTGATTCGAATATTATTGCCTTTCCCCTGAAGTGAAAGAGGTTTTCGTTTACCCCTGCAGTCTTGACAATTGCTCCGTTTTGGGCAATGTTTCCGTAGAGAACTGCAAGTCCGCCATCTTTCAGATAGCTATTTTGAATATCCCTTATGCATCCATCTTCAGAGTCGGAGTCAAAGGTGTGGTGATACCTCTCCTGAGAAGCCATCTGAGATGATTTTACATTTCCTGGTGCGCTCAGATAGTTGAGTCGTGCCTTTTGTGAAAGTGCGTATGAGGTAATATCATTTTCTGTAAGTGCCTCTTTTAGTGTACTGTAATCAATTCTTGTCACATTTGTATCTATCAGCCCTCCTTTGGCAAGCTCTGCTAGTATTCTCATCACCCCTCCTGCCCTGTTTACATCCTGCATGTGAAAATGGCCGTTTGGAGCCACTTTGCACAATACGGGTACTCTGCGCGAGAGGTTGTCTATATCGTTTAGGTTAAAGTTTACCTCTGCTTCAGATGCTATTGCCAGCAGGTGGAGGATTGTGTTTGTAGATCCGCCCATTGCAATATCCAGTGACATTGCGTTCAAAAAGGCCTCTCTTGTGGCTATTGAGCGGGGCAGAGCGCTTTTATCTCCTTTAAAGTAGTAGTCGTTTGCTCTCTTTACAATTAGTTTTGCGGCGCTCTCTATGAGATCTTTGCGTCTTTTATGGGTTGCAAGAATGGTTCCGTTTCCGGGCAGAGCGAGTCCTAAAGCTTCTGACAGACAGTTCATTGAATTTGCGGTGAACATTCCCGAGCAGCTGCCGCATGTTGGGCAGGCTCCCTTTTCGAGTGCCTCAACATCCTCTTCTGTAATTGTTTTATCTCCTGCCGCTACCATTATATCTACCAGATCGCGGTTTTTACCATTTACAATACCGGCCTCCATTGGGCCTCCGGATACTATTATCGCAGGAATGTTCAACCTCATGATTGCCATCAACATTCCGGGTGTAATTTTATCGCAATTGGTAATGCAGATAAGGGC
>CAYGID010000123.1:0-5133 GCA_964349835.1 uncultured Bacteroidales bacterium
TATGCATGCCTATTTTGCTGATAATCAGCACTTTTATTTTTTGTCATGTACTAAGAATAAAAGATAAATAATTGAACTTTCGCTACTATTTCGCCATTTGTATGTCTCTAAAGCTTAGACACCTTAGATGTTTTTCGGGGGGCCATCGCTCGCATAGAGCGTAAAAAGTGGAAAAACAACATTTCGCTTATTCGTCCATTTTTATCCCTCAAGATACTACACCTTCGAAGAGAAGCAGAGAATTTTGCACTCAAACAATATGAAGTAGTACTTAATAAATTAAATTGTATATTTGCCCCAAAATAGCGTACAATGAACCGAATTGGGGAGAGAATAAAAAAGAAAAGGGAGATGCAAAATCTGCCACTGCACGTACTTGCCGAAAGAGTTGGCGTAAGTTCGAGCGCCCTTTCGCAGATTGAGAAATCCAAATCGTTTCCTTCAATTATTACTTTAAAAAACATTGCTGAGCAACTTCACACCACTGTGGGAGAACTCATTGGCGAGAACGAGGCTTTGGCGAATAATCCTGTTGTGCTTCGCGATGAGATGAAGGTTGTAGAGCAAAACAGATCGGGAACTCTTGTCTATCAGCTCTCGCACCACGATGCAAATAAGCTGATGGACACCTATCTGGTTCGTTTTGCAAAAGCATCGGGTATGGAGGGGCTGTTTACCAAATCGCATGGTCAGCTCTTTTGTTATGTAATCTCGGGCGAAATACGATTCAAGGTCGATGAGAAGTACTGCCTTCTAAAACAAGGAGATAGCATCTATATAAACGCAAAGTCATCGAAAGAGATTGTCAACAATGCCGATGGATTAAGCGAAATGGCTTGGGTTCAATCACCGGCAAACTATAATTTTACTTAATTTATTAAGCATTGCTTAATTTATTCCCAAAAAAACTCTATCTTTGTGCCGAAAATAAGAATGCATGATGAAGCCTCCTGCCATTTTTCTAGATAGAGACGGCACCCTGATCGAGGACAACGGATATTTACACTACCCATCGGAGGTGCAATTTTTCCCCTTTACATTTGAGGCTCTCAGAAGTTTACAGAACCACTTCTCCCTTTTTATCGTCACCAATCAATCGGGCATATCTAAAGGAATAACCTCCGAAACAGAGGTGAAGGCGGTGAACCGGCACATTATAGAAACCTTGCAAAGCGAGGGAATAACCATTCTCGAGCTCTATTATTGCCCCCATGCTACCGAAGATCGGTGCATCTGCAAAAAACCCCAACCCTATTTTCTGCAACTGGCGGCACAACGCTATCGCATCGATTTAGCAAAATCGTACATTATTGGCGACCATCCCTCTGATGTGGAATGCGGCATGAATGCAGGGGTAACTCCAATCTATCTCTTAAGTGGACATGGGCGTAAGCATAAGGATGAATTAATCACAAACCCTAAGCTATTCAACAATCTTTCAGATGCTTCACAATTCATTATCACATCAATTTAATAAACCCATTATGAGCGAATTATTTCGTATTCTCGAACAGAAGAAGATTCAATTACCCGACGACGCTGTAGCAATCCTAAAGGGATGCAAATCATTTCAGGTCTTCGATACTGTGAAGCAGCTGGCAAATGCGGCAGTGGGTGGCGAAGGCAACAACTACTTCGAAGTCAAATACGCACTTCCCCATCAAGAGATGGTAACAGAAGTAATTGTTCACAAGGTCACCAACGGCATTTCGGCGAATTATACAGAGTCGTATATGCGACGTCGGGATCCCGACACATTGCTCATTGGAGATAATCTACCCAGTGATAAAGAACGCTTTAGCGATAGATTTGGCTATGATTTCGATAACCTGCGAAAAGAGACAGTGAGTTGGCTTCAATCGCAGGATCTGGCACTGTTTTTTTACTTTGCCGGCAGAAATAACATTGGTTCGGGAGGTATTGCGATTGCTCCTGCCAATGCGGGTTTCTTTGCAATGGGACTTGCTATGCTTCAACAAATAATTCCCGTTGATGAGTTGCCCCAAGGCTTCTTACCAGAATCGGCAATCTACGTGGCACCCACCTTTAGGCATACACACTTTAATGGAAAGCAGATAGTTGTACACAAACGCTCCGAACGACTGCACGAAATATTTTCATACAATCTCTATCCCGGCCCCAGCGCTAAGAAAGGTCTGTATGGAGCGCTTTTAACAAAGGGCGAAAGAGAAGGGTGGCTTACAGCACACTGTTCTACAGTTCAGGTTGTAAGTCCTTACGACAATATTACCACCTTCATGCACGAAGGTGCCAGTGGTGGCGGAAAAAGCGAAATGCTGCAAAATATTGTCAGAGAAGAGAGTGGACAGGTCTTAATTGGAAAGAATATCCTGACAGGCGAAAGAAGGTTAATTAACTTTCCGCTTTTCTGCTCCTTTAATCCCGTTACCGATGATATGGCATTATGTCATCCATCAATCCAAAGAAACAACGGAAAACTCTCTGTATTAGATGCCGAAAACGCTTGGTTTATTCGGGTCGATGGTATTACCGACTATGGCGATGAACCCTTTCTCGAAAAACTGACGATCAAGCCGAAAGAACCGCTGTTGTTCTTAAACGTAAAATCGAATCCCGAATGTACGGCACTCATATGGGATCACACCGAAGACAGTCCAGGCAAAAGATGCCCGAATCCCAGAGTGATTGTACCCCGAAGTATTGTGCCCAACGTAGTGAGTTCGGCTGTTACTGTAGATGTGAGAAGTTTTGGGGTAAGAACCCCTCCCTGTTCTAAAGAAAATCCCACTTATGGAATCTTGGGTTTGTTTCATATTTTGCCTCCCGCACTGGCTTGGTTGTGGCGACTTGTATCACCACGTGGTCATGCCAATCCAAGTATTGTAGATGGGGGTGGCGTGGGCAGTGAAGGGGTCGGTTCGTACTGGCCTTTTGCTACCGGGAAAAGGATTACACATGCCAATTTACTGTTAGAGCAGATTATTAACACGCCCAGAATGCGATACACGCTGGTGCCTAATCAACATATTGGCGTATGGAAGGTTGGATTCAAACCGCAATTATTGATGCGTGAGTATCTTACCCGCAGAGGGAATGCCAAACTCCGAAACGACCAGTATCAACATGCACGTTGTCCTTTATTGGGATTCGAACTGAATTACCTCACCATTGAGGGTGCCAAAATTCCTTCGCGTTTTCTTCAGGTGCACAAACAAGTTGAGGTTGAAACATCGGGATATGACGCGGGTGCGGAGAAATTGTACACTTTCTTCGTAAATGAATTACAAAAATATCTCACCCCCGACCTACATCCCACCGGAAGACGCATTATTGAAACCTGCTTAAACCGGGGTAGTGTAGATGATTATCTGGAAATTATCCCCATGGACTATCAGTACTCCTTCCTGGTAACAGGCAGTACAGAATAAAGAAATCTTTATGGACATTGAGCAAATACTAACTGCTGCCCAAATTATTAACAAGGGAGGAGTGGTAGCGTTTCCAACAGAAACAGTTTACGGATTAGGCGCAAATGCGCTTAATCCGATGGCTGTTGCTAAAATATTTGCCTTAAAAGAACGTCCGTCTTTTGACCCACTGATAGTTCATGTTGCCTCATGCAACGATTTACAGACACTTACTAATCAACCATCTGACCTTGTGTTGAAACTGGCCGAAAAGTTTTGGCCCGGACCTTTAACCATTGTACTGCCTAAAAGCCATTTGGTTCCCGATATTGTTACTTCGGGTTTACCCACAGTGGCAATCAGGATGCCCGACAATGAGATTGCATTACAATTAATTAGCGCTTCAAAATGCCCTATCGCTGCGCCAAGTGCGAATAAATTCGGTAATCTGAGCCCTGTGAGTGCCTATCATGTTAAAAAACAACTGCCCGATATTGATATGATATTAGACGGAGGCAATACAACCATTGGAATCGAATCTACTATTGTATCGATCCATGGCAACACTTGCACCCTGTTGCGCCCCGGAAAAATCACTTTAGACGATATTGAACATGCCCTACCCGGGTTATTTTCATTTCATTCTTACAAGTCGGATAAGTTCATCTCGCCCGGATTGCTAAAAAGTCACTACTCACCAACAAAACCTTTGCATTTATTCACAAACTCTTACACCCGACTGCCTGATGATTCGGGCATTATTGTGCACAGTATAAAGGAGCGAACCATTGATTGTAAAAGAATTATATACACTTCGCAAGAAAATGACCTTCTTGAAACTGCAGCCAATCTCTTCTCATCATTACACACAATGGAAGATGATGCACAGATAAAGCAAATATTTATTGAACCTGTTATTGAGGAAGGATTGGGTATAGCTATAATGGACAGAATAAAGAAAGCCGTATATAAATATCAAGTAGAATAATAGAGATGTGGGCCCATACCAAAGAAACCCAGGATAAGATTTCGCCTTTGCAGGCACTTGAATTTTTAAAAGAGGGCAATAAAAGGTTTCTGAACAATCTGAAACTAGATAGAAATCTTCTAAGACAGGTAAATCAAACCTCCGAGGGTCAATTCCCTTTTGCAACGATTTTAAGTTGTATCGACTCCAGAACATCGGCCGAGCTCATTTTTGACCAGGGTTTGGGCGATATCTTTAGCATTCGGATTGCCGGAAATATCATAAACGACGATATTCTTGGCAGTATGGAGTATTCGTGCGCTATAGCCAATGCAAAAATCATTGTGGTGTTGGGCCATACCAAATGTGGGGCAATTATTAGTGCGTGCAACGATATAAAGCAAGGATATTTATCGGGATTGCTCAGCAAAATAAAACCGGCTATCGAGAATGAAGTAACTACCCAAGCAAACAGAACGTGTCATAATAGCTCGTTTATTACCAATGTAAGTATCAATAATATTCGCTTAGCCATTAACCAAGTCAGAGAACAAAGCGCAATTCTTAATAGTCTGGAAGAAAAGGGTAAGATCCTTATTATTGGAGCTCTTTATGATATTGATTCCGGGAAAGCAACCTTTTTCGATTCGCAAAACAAGCCGGTTCAACAGAAGAGTAACCTATCATAAAATTCCAGGCCTTCTAAGCATCGATTTTAAAAAAAATAGAGATATTTACGCTCATAAAGATTCACAGAGACAAAAAGAAAGATAATTA
>CAYGID010000124.1:0-5124 GCA_964349835.1 uncultured Bacteroidales bacterium
CTGTGTATCGTTTGGCCATTGCGTGGCAGAACGTGGCCTATAACCAGCCTCCTCACGCAGGCTTCTACATCGGGCCCGGAATGGCTCCCGCTCCCAAGCCCCATATTTTCGTAAAATAGCCCGTTTTAGCTTTAGGTCATAACTCATCACTATCACTCCGGCACTCCATTTTAAGAGTGAGTTGCTGAAGACTATCTCTTTCTCCTCGAAAGTAGATCTGTTCCAGAATCCGGTTGAGCCGGGTTCTGGAAAGGGTGTTCTGCTATCCCCGAAATGGGTCGAAACGGGTTGCGATGGAACAGCAAAAAATTGTAACTTTGAGGCTTATTACTATTCGAACAAATTATTGATTCTATCATGGGTATTCTGGATAAAATCCTCCTCTCTCTATTTGGTAACAAGGCGCAGCGCGATCTGAAAGAGGTAGAGCCGTTCCTCAAATCTATTCAAGAGGCTTATGGCCGTGTTTCCACCCTTTCGAACGATGAACTGCGCGCCCTTTCGGCCGAAATCCGCATGCAGGTTCGTTCGTCTGTTAAAGACGAACAGGCCGAAATAGCCCGGTTAAAGGCAGAGGCAGAGTACAGCGATGCCAATCCCGATGCAGTAGAAGAGGTCTATACGCGCATCGACAAAATTGAGAAGGACATTAACCTGAAGATCGAAGAGAAATTGAACGAGGTGCTTCCGGTAGCCTTCTCCATTGTAAAGGAGACTGCTAAACGGTTTAAGGAGAATGAAATCCTTGAGGTAACCGCATCCGATTTCGACCGCGATCTGGCAGCGGTGAAGAGTCATGTTACCATAGAGGGGAGTAAAGCCCTGTGGAAAAACCGCTGGATGGCCGGTGGCAACGAAATCGTATGGGATATGGTGCACTACGATGTTCAGCTCATTGGCGGTGTGGTGCTTCATCAGGGAAAGATTGCCGAAATGGCCACCGGCGAGGGAAAAACCCTGGTGGCAACTCTTCCCGTTTTCCTGAACGCTCTCGCAGGCCGCGGCGTGCATTTGGTTACGGTAAACGATTATCTGGCCAAACGCGACTCCGAATGGATGGGGCCTATTTATGAGTTCCATGGGTTGTCGGTCGACTGTATCGACAGGCACCAGCCCAACTCCGAGGCTCGTCGTAAAGCCTATAATGCCGATATCACCTTTGGAACCAATAACGAATTCGGATTCGATTATCTGCGCGACAACATGGCTATCAGCATGGAGGATCTGGTGCAGCGCAAACATCATTATGCCATTGTCGATGAGGTCGACTCCGTTTTGATTGATGATGCCCGTACCCCGCTCATCATTTCCGGTCCGGTTCCCAGGGGAGAGAATCAGCTTTTCGAGGAGTATAAGGCACAGGTTGATGAGCTGGTGGCTCAGCAGCGTCAACTGGTTACCCAGATTCTGGCAGAGGCTAAAAGTCTGATTTCCAAAGGTGATCAAGAGAAGGGAGGGTTGCTATTGCTTCGAGCGCACAAAGGATTGCCCAAAAACAAGGCGCTTATTAAATTTCTGAGCGAGCCCGGTAATAAGCAACTCTTAATCAAGACCGAAAATTTCTACATGCAGGAGAACAACAAAAACATGCATGTAGCAACCGATCTGCTCTATTTTGTAATCGACGAGAAGCACAATACCATAGATCTTACCGACAAAGGGCACGAGCGGCTCTCTGCACGCACCGGCGATTCCAATTTCTTTGTGATGCCCGACATCGGCGCTGTAGTGGCCGATCTGGAGAAGGCCGGGCTTACCCCCGAAGAGAAATTGGTGCAAAAAGATGAGTTGCTGCGCGACTATGCCATCAAATCGGAGCGTATCCATACCGTTACGCAGCTGCTGAAAGCCTACACGCTGTTCGAAAATGATGTAGAGTATGTGGTCATTGAGAATAAGGTAAAGATTGTTGATGAACAAACCGGTCGTATTATGGAGGGGCGTCGCTACTCCGACGGCCTGCACCAGGCCATCGAAGCCAAGGAGAATGTGAAGGTCGAGGCGGCCACCCAAACCATGGCCACGATTACCCTTCAGAACTATTTCCGGATGTATCACAAGTTGGCCGGTATGACAGGTACCGCCGAAACGGAAGCCGGTGAACTCTGGAATATCTATAAGCTCGATGTAGTTGTAATCCCCACTAATAAGCCGATTGTCCGAAAAGATCACGAAGATTTGGTGTATCGTACCAAACGTGAGAAGTACAATGCAGTGATTGTTGAGATTGTAAGTCTGGTCGAAAAGGGCCGGCCGGTGCTTGTCGGTACCACCTCGGTTGAAACCTCCGAGTTGTTGAGCCGAATGCTCGGGATGCGAAATATTAAGCACAATGTATTGAATGCCAAGATGCATCAGCGTGAAGCCGAGATTGTGGCTGAGGCCGGCCGGGCCGGAACGGTAACCATTGCTACCAATATGGCAGGGCGTGGTACCGACATCAAGCTCACGGCTGAGGTGCGTACCGCGGGAGGTTTGGCCATTATCGGCACCGAAAGGCATGAATCACGCCGGGTCGACCGCCAGTTGCGCGGTCGTTCGGGTCGCCAGGGAGATCCCGGTACTTCGCAGTTTTTTGTTTCGCTCGAGGACGACCTTATGCGACTCTTCGGCTCCCAGCGGATTGCCGGTTTGATGGATAAAATGGGCTTCAAGGATGGTGAGGTGATTCAACATTCCATGATTACCAAATCGATTGAACGGGCCCAGAAGAAGGTGGAGGAGAACAATTTCGGTATCCGGAAACGGTTGCTCGAATACGACGATGTGATGAACTCGCAGCGTGAGGTAATCTATACCAAGCGGCGGCACGCCCTCGATGGTGAGAGGGTGGGCATCGACATTTCGAACATGATGTACGATGTGGTTGAACTTCTGGTAAACCAATATCACGACGCCTCCGATTTTGAAGGCTTCCGTTTGGATGTTATCAAATACTTCTCTATCGATATCGACATGCCGGCGGCCGACTTCCTGAAATCAAAACCCGAGGATCTCACCGAAGAGGTGATGAAGATGGTTCGTGACGCCTATGTGAGAAAGTCGGATCAGATGCGTTCGCAGACGCTTCCGGTAATCAGGAATGTGTACGAAACGCATGGAGCCAACTACGAAAATATTGTGGTGCCTATAACCGACGGCCTTCGTATGTTCCAGATCCTCACTAACCTCAAGAAATCCTACGAATCTGAGGGCCGTGAAATGGTTCGTTCGCTCGAAAAGTCGGTGGTGCTTTTAACGGTCGACGAGGCGTGGAAGGAGCATCTGCGCGAGCTCGACGAACTGAAGCAGTCGGTACAAAATGCCACCTACGAGCAGAAGGATCCCCTGTTAATTTACAAGTTTGAGTCGTTCGAGTTGTTCCGCACTATGGTGCAAAAGATGAATGGCGATGTGGTTTCGCTTCTCATGAAGAGCCGGATTCCCATTCGTGAGGCCGACGATGTGCAGAGTGCCCAGCGCAAAAAACTCGACATGAGCCGCATGCAGACACAAAAGCACGACTACGGCCGAGGCCAGAGTGAAGCGCAGAGTGCCGCCCGTTCGGCCATTCAGAGCGCCGGACAGCAGGATACCCGCGAGGCACAGCGCCACACCCCGGTAACGGTCGAAAAGCGTGTGGGACGTAATGATCCCTGTCCATGCGGAAGCGGCAAGAAGTTCAAGAGCTGCCACGGGGCAGGAGCCGTATGATCTTCTCCCATCTGATGAAATGAACAGCTTCCGCGTCATGGCGTGATACTTTACGAATTGGAATTGTAAAATTGTTTGCTTCGCGTGAAACCTGTAAAACCCTCCCTTTTTACCTGGATCCTCTCCGGAATGGTGTTGGGAGGGTTGTTGGGCTGGCTTGCCGTAGAGTGGGGGTTCGCCGCTTTGGTTACCGATTATGTGAAACCTTTGGGCACTATCTTTCTGAATCTACTCAAGATGATAGCCATTCCTTTGGTTTTTGTGTCGTTGGTAAACGGGATAACCTCCATGGCTAATTTGGCGCGGCTGTCGAGGATTGCTTACAAGGTTTTTGGCCTCTATCTTTGTACCACCTGTATCGCTGTGTTGGTGGGTTTGGGTCTGGTTTCTCTCATTCAGCCCGGTGCAGATTTTCCCCACGAAACTCTCTCCGGGCTCGACGTCGGGCATCTTCTCCCACAAAGTGTTGAGGCCGAAGAGGTACTTCGCCAAGGTGGTCCGATGCAGTTCCTTGTGGATATAGTGCCCTCCAATCTGGCTCTTTCGTGGACCGATAATTCGAAGATGTTACAAATCATCTTCTTTGCCATGCTCTTCTCGTTGGCCATAGTACAGTTGCCCCGCGAAAAAACGGAATCTGTAAGGGCTCTTTTTTCAAGTATAGATGCTGTGCTGCTAAAGATTATCCATCTCATCATGTGGTTTGCACCGGTGGGGGTCTTTGCTCTAATGGCCGCCCTGTTTACCGATTTCTCCGCCTCGCCGGCTATCTTTCATTCGCTGGGATGGTACGTGTTAACCGTACTCTTAGGCCTTTTGGTGATGATGGCAGTTGTCTATCCTCTATTGGTGGGTTTTTTCAGCCGTATGCCCATTCACTTTTTTCTGCGAAAGCTGCTGCCGGTTCAGATTATGGCCTTTTCTACCAGCTCTAGTGCATCGACTCTTCCCTTTACACTTAGCCAAACTACAAACGAATTGAAGGTTTCGCCCGAAATTGCAGGCTTTTCGCTCCCGACGGGGGTTACTATCAATATGGACGGCACCTCTGTCTATCAGGTGGTGGCTATTCTCTTTATTGCCGAAGCCTTTGCCATTGATCTCTCCTTTTCGCAACTGCTCTTGCTTGTGCTCATGACGGTATTGAGTTCGGTGGGCACACCCGGAATTCCGGGGGGGAGCATTGTCATGATTCTGGCCGTGATGTCAATGTTGCAAATCCCCCCAGCTGGCCTTGCTCTCATTATGGGGGTCGATCGGATACTCGACATGTTTCGCACAGTTGTGAATGTTACCGGCGATGTTGCTGTTTCCGTAGTGGTGGCTCACAGCGAGAATGCCATTGAATACCCCGATTAGCGAACAGCAATCTTCACAACCAGTTTACGCACCCTGCTGTTTTGTAAACTCTTCACTCCCGGACGGTGTGCG
>CAYGID010000125.1:0-5023 GCA_964349835.1 uncultured Bacteroidales bacterium
GGACTATGCCCAAGTGTCGGCAGCGGTGATTACCCAAGAGTATATCGACGGGTTGCAGAACGAATACCTTTGGGAGGTACAGCAAAAGTTCGGCAAAAGGTTTTTCTGTTGCGGTATGGTCGATGCCCGGCAGCCGGGCTATTTTTCGCATGCCGAACGTTTAATCGATCAGGGCTTTAAGGCGCTGAAGATTCCGGCTCAGCGGCTCATTACCCCCGGTAGTCGGGTGCGGCTCACCAGCAATGAGATGATGCGGATGTTTCGGCTTATGGAGGAGCGGCAGATTATTTTGTCGATCGATCTGGCCGATGGGGCCGAACAGGTGCCCGAGATGGAGGAGGTGGTTGCAGCGTGTCCACAGTTGAAAGTGGCTATCGGCCATTTTGGTATGGTTACACGCCCGGGGTGGGAGCAGCAGATTAAACTGGCGCGGCATCCCCATGTAATGATTGAGTCGGGTGGCATCACCTGGCTTTTTCATAGCGAGTTTTACCCTTTTCCCGGAGCGGTGCGTGCCATTCGGCAGGCGGCCGATTGGGTGGGTATCGATAAGTTGATGTGGGGATCCGATTACCCCCGTACCATTGTGGCCATCACCTATCGGATGTCGTACGATTTTGTAGTGGGTTCGCCCCTTCTCGCCGAGGCCGAAAAGGCGCTCTTTCTGGGAGAAAATGCCGCCCGGTTCTTCGGTTTTTCGCAACCGGTAGAACTCCCCTATATCAAAAATATGTCGGAATAGGAGAGGGGCTTTTTGTGCCCTTTTATTCCCGGCTCCTGTAGTGCATAGGGGTGGTTCCGGCATATCGCTTAAAGAGCCGGTTAAAATAGCTCACATTGTTGAACGATAGTTTGTAGGCGATATCCTTGACCGACAAATTAGTGGTGAGCAGAAGCAGTTGAGCCCTCTCTATCTTTTTCCGGAGAATGTAGAGTGTGGGGGTAATCTGCATCTCCTGTTTGAACAACCTGATAAAATGGTCTTTCGAAAGGAAGCAGCGTGCCGACAGGTCGTTGAGCGTAACCTCGGTGTGGATCTGTTTCCGGATGTGGCGCAGTGCCTCCAGAATGCGGTTGTCGGTGGTTTGGTATTTGTGCGAGGCCCCTGGTATGAATCGCGACAAGAGTTGCAACAGAATGCCCTTTGTCTCCACCAGGGCGTGCCAAGGGCTGCGCGAATGGAGCGAGATATTGTGCAAAAGCGTAGTGGAGTTGTCGTAGGCCGTAGGGTCGTACTCTCGCAATTCGCGTCCGGGATTACTCCGGGTTAGTTGTTCTACCAGTTGTTCGTCGATAGGGGTGGCTCCGATTTCGGTAGGAAAGGTAAAATCTTCAAGAACCCGCTGCTTTGAGAGCGGGTTCTCATAGATATGGATGTAGTGAAGGGCAAAATAGGTATCGCACTCATAACTGTGCAAAGTAAAGGGAGGTACCAGATAGAGGTGATTGGGCCTCAGGAGCTGGGTGTGGTTGCCCACATGCAACTTAGCCATACCCTCCTTTACCACAAAAATGCGGGCAAACGGGCTGTTTACGTTTTGATAGTTCCAGTCGGCCTGATGTACGGCAAAGCCGATATTTAGGAGAATCAGGTCGGGAACCTCAGTCTCCTTACTCATACTTTCGGGCGTAGTAAACTATTTGGCAACTTTTACACACAGCAAGCGGTTTTGGTCGCGGATTAGCAGTTTGCCGTCGGCCAATGCAATGGGGGCCCAGTTTTGGGCGGCTCCACCCCTGGGGGCAGCACCCCCTTCGACTGCGGGCTCCTTCAACACTTCGGCCGAAGCCAGCGCCTTAAAGCCTGCGGGATCGGGTTCCACAAGATAGAGGCTGCGGGTACCGTCGGTGGCCAAGATCAGGCCGTCGGCCAGGATCATACTCCCTTTATTGAAGTCGGGCTCACGCTTGGTTTTCCACATGATCTGTCCATCCATGCTCATGCAGGCCAGTCCGTCGCGGCGGCTGTTGGTTCCGTATTGTGCATAGAAATAGCCTTTGTAAAGAATCGGCGATTTGGTTTGATCTCCAAATTCGACGGTCGAAAAGAGCTCTTTGGTTCCGTAGGTGCCATCGCTCTTCTTTTCTACCTGAATCATGGTGGCCCCCAGTTCGTAACCGCCGGTTACGAGAATTTTGTTCTCTCCGGCATCCACGACGCTTGGTACAGGGATACCGCAATTCCAGTTGGCATATTCCCATAGAGTCTTTCCGGTAGTCGGGTCAATGCCCACCACTTTTCCCTTTACGCCATCGCGTCCAGAGGCGGTAACCATCACCACATGATCATTGCCGTCGATTTTCACCAGTGCGGGGCTTACATAGCCCACCAATCCCAGCGATTCGGTTTTCCATTTCAGGTCGCCGCTTTTCTTATCGTAGGCTACCACCCCGGCTTGCGGGGCCTGAGATGCCAAAATGAGCAGATCGCCGTAAAAGAGGGGGCATTGCGAGATAGCCCAAGTCGGGATTTTTTCGCCGCCAAAGTCTTTCCACACATTTTTGTTCCAAACAGGCTTGTGGGTGTTGATATCTATAGCGTAGAGGTCGCCGTAGGGGCCGCAGGAGTACACAAAACGGTCGTCGACAATGGGTACACTACGCGAACCGGGGAACGAAACCGCTCCGGGGGCGTTGTAGCTGAATGTCCAAAGCTCTTTGCCGTCGGCCAGGTTAAAGCATCGCATGATGTCGCCCACTTCGTCGTTACGGTCGAGTATGTAGATTTTGCCATTCTTTACCACGGGTCCGCCATACCCGATGCCCATATTTACGCTCCACAAAATTTCGGGACCCTGTTCGGGCCAGGTGCGGAGAAGGCCTTTCTGGGAGGAGATGCTTGTGCGGTCGGGTCCCATAAATTGCGGCCAATCTTGTGTGTAGGCCGTTGATAGAGACGTAAATAAGAGAAGTGCGGAGAGGAGAGCCGTGTTTTTATTCATAGAGGGAGTGCGTTATGGCGTTTAGAAATAATGGGTATTTGCTGCAAATGTAATTTGAGTAAAAATAGGCTTTTCCCGCCACAAATCAAGGCCTTTGCCCATTTTGCCCTTTTCTCCGGCTAAAGTGCTTTTGTGATCAAATCGCTTACAAAGGCGGCAATGGCGGTGGTCGATCGGGAGTTAATCAGCCCTGAGGTGTCGGCAGGGGTATGGTATTGCGGATGTGTGCCGGTGGTAAAGGCCAGTGCCGGAATGCCCTTTTGCGAAAAGGGGAGGTAGTCGGAGCGGCCGCGCTGACGGGCATTGAATACCAGGCTGATGTCGGGATACTGTTTTTGCGCGGTTTCAATTCGGTTTCGAAGGTCGCCGCGTTCATTCAGCAGGTTTATGTGGAGGGTGCGAGCCGAATCCATTCGCCCTACCATGTCGAGATTCACCATATACTGGATGCTTTCGGCGGGAATGGGCAGATTTTCGACCAGATGGCGGGATCCTTTGAGCCCCGACTCCTCTGCACCAAAGGCCACAAAGAGGAGTGAACGGGTCGGTTTTGGGTTCGATGCGGCAATTTTTGCGGCAATCTCCAGGAGAACAGCCACTCCGGAGGCATTGTCATCGGCTCCGTAATAAGTAACCATACTGTCGGCTTTCGCGGTGAGGAAGGTCCGTGTTCCCAGATGGTCGTAATGGGCACCAATCACAATGTATTTGTCGTTTTGCAGGGAGTCGGATCCCTCAATGCCGGCGATAACATTCTCTGAGCGCAATGAGTCTTCGCCGGTTCGGAGTTCGCAGGTAACCTCAACCGGAATGGGGAGAACCATCTTTTCGTGCGCTGTAAATACCCGCTTTGTAACCTCTTCGAGGCTTGTGCCCGCCTGTTGCAGCAGGAGATTGGCCATCTTGTGCGAAATGCGGAAGCCGGGAGCTTTCGACCCGGGTATCCCGGGGGCATTCGCCTCCTTGGGAAGCATAATCGTTTGGCCGGGTGGGGGCAAGATATTTCGGGCCGAACTGTCGCGGAGTATCGTTAGAAGGCCTGTGGCTCCGCCGGCAATCGCACTCTGGTAATGCTGAAACGGGAAACGATCCTCGAATACCATCACCAGTCGACCGCGAATGTCTATGCCCGTAAAGGGATTTTTTGGGCTGTTCTTCGGGTCGAATCCAACAAATAGGACAGGGGAAGTCACCGGTGAGGCGTTATTCAGCACAAAGGGATGGTAGTCTCTCCGTTCGACACCTGTAACCCCATTGAAACGACAGGTAGAATGGGTTACGGTAACCCGTCCTTTATAAGAGAAGGGTTGCACTCCACTATCGCCATAGAGCTTGAGGCCCATGTTGGCAAAGTGATCTCTGATGTACCGGGCAGCTTTGTATTCACCTGCTTTTCCAGCAGCCCGACCCTCGAGCGTGTCGGCAGTCAGCACCTCTATGTGGTGCATGATATCGCCGGGGGTGATGGCTTCGGAGAGGAGCCATGGAGGTTGCGCGATGGGTGGTTCCGGCAGAGAGGAGGGGTGTGATGAGGTATCTGAGGCCTCTCTTTGCAGCGCGAAAATAAGAAGCATCGCTCCGCCCAAAAGCGTAAGGAGTACGCCTCCCCGGAAAATACTTTTCTGTACCGACATGATTGGAATTTGAGCTGTAAAAGGCCGGTAAAATAGTCTATTTCCGGCACAAATCAAGGCGGATAGCCACTTTGGCCCGGTGCTACAGCGAAGTGGTTATCAGATCGGCAATAAATTCGGCAATGGCAGCCGTTCCTTTGGTTGATATAAGCCCGGCGGTATCGGCCGCGGTGTGATATTGGGGGTGGTAACCTGTGGTAAATGACACTGCCGGAATTCCCTGTTTAGAAAAGGTAGTATGGTCGGAACTCATAAATAGGGAATCGTAAACCAGCCGAATATCCGGATATCGGGGTTGCAATAATTCGAGCCGTTCGCGCAAGGTGTTTGGTGCATTAAACAGATTCACATACAGGGTACGCGATGAGTCCATGCGTCCCACCATATCGAGGTTTACCATATAGGCAATCTGTTCGCGAGGAATGGGCAGGTTCTTTAACAAATATT
>CAYGID010000126.1:0-5004 GCA_964349835.1 uncultured Bacteroidales bacterium
AGCATTAGAGCATTAGAGCATTAGAGCATTAGAGCATTAGAGCATTAGAGCTCTATAATTATTATCTCTTATGAACCGAAGAAAAGCCACACAGATTGTCAGAGGTCAGCAAGCAGTCGATGGTGCTGGCGTTCGTTTACGCCGAGTATTGGGATTAAAGACCATGAAAGATTTTGATCCCTTTTTAATGCTCGATGGGTTTGATTCGACAGATCCACAAGACTACATTAAGGGGTTTCCATGGCATCCGCACAGAGGCATCGAAACAATCACCTATTTAATCGAAGGCAAGATTGAGCACGGCGATAGTCTGGGAAACAAGGGTACCATTCATGATCTGGAATGTCAATGGATGACAGCAGGCTCAGGAATTATTCATCAGGAGATGCCCAAAGCCTCCGAAAGGATGCTGGGATGCCAGATTTGGGTCAATATACCGGCGAAGGATAAGATGACGATTCCTACTTACGGGGATATTACCAATGATAAGGTTGCGGTTGTAGAAGAGGAGAATGCTGTGGTCAGAATCCTGGCCGGCACACACAAAGGGCACGTGGGCGCTCTTGAAGGCCAGTGCGTAAAGGTGAAATATATTGATGTCGATCTTTCTCCGGATAGTACCTGGAGCTATTCCGAAACCCCGAACAACGAAACCCTGTTTATCTACCTGTTAGATGGAACAGTAGCCGTTGATGAGACCCTCTCGGCCTTCGAGAATAAAGCATGTGCCATTTTATTTTCCCCATCGAGCGTAGAGATATCAGATAATCAGACTGTTGTTATTCGCTCAGGCAACCTGGGAGCCCGGTTTGTACTTCTGGCAGCAACTCCCCTGCATGAGCCCATCGCTTGGGGCGGCCCCATCGTAATGAACACGGACGAGGAACTTTCACAGGCTTTCGAAGAGTTAGACAACGGAACCTTCATCAAACACAAAGTATAAGCATTGTGGCAAAGAAACTCTCAAATACATTGCTACTGCTTGTGCTGCTGGCTGGAAGCACGTTGGCGATGGCCCAACAGAGCGAACCCAAGCAAAGTGCCGAATATGCCGACTTTAACCCCGGCAAAAACATCGATTCGCACAGCGAGTGGGTACAATCTATTGTGATTATAAGCCCGACCCTGCGCTCGGAGGTAAAGGGCCGTGTTAACGTGGTTTTTCAGGCACCCGGCATGACTGCGGCAAAAGCTATGTGCTGGCAGCAACCCACCCGCAAAGCGACCGACCCGTGGGGACACGATGTAGATCTGGCTCCCGGACTGCAGTTAGATGCAGAAGGCAATGGATGGTTCGTTTTCAATGCAGACAAATTCCCCAACGGCCCCCTCACCCTCAGAATCATGGCCAACAATAAAGCCACCGGAAAGCAGGATGTGCGCGAACTGCAACTCTTCAATACCGGAGGCGTTAAATGGAATCAGGGCATTCCGAAGAGCACCCCGCCGGCAGCACAGGGAATGAAGCAGGTCTTTGCCGACGATTTCGACGGGCCGCTTTCTATCTCGAACGACGGCAGAGGCAAACGGTACATGGCACACAAGCCCGGAGGGGGCGATTTTAGCGGCTATCCCTTTACCGGGCCCGAGTCGCCAAAAAATCCCTTTGGACAAAAAGATACCTGGCTGCGCATACATGCATCGAAAAAGGGCGATGATCCCTCCGATAAAGGAAGTACAGGCATTATTGCACCCCTCGATGCCGATATGAAGGGCTTCTATGCCGAAGCCCCCTTCTACATGGAGTGCCGCTTTACGGCCCAGTCGGCACCCGGTACATGGCCGGCCTTCTGGACGATTGCCCGTGCCGAAGGGAAAGCGGGGGTCGATGAGCTCGATATCATTGAGGCTTACGGGGGCGTAGGGAAAGGCAATCCCAACAGTTTTGGCCTTTACAGCGTAACCAGCCATTTCTGGGGGCAGGGCGAAGGAGGCGAGCCTCTCAAAATGCCATTCCCCACCAACAAACGAATCGACATGACACAGACCGGAGGAGGCTCCTCCTGGTCGACCACGTTCCACACCTATGGGTTGTTGGTGAATGAGACCGATATCATCTACTACCTCGACGATATTGAAGTCTTCCGCCATCCCTCAACCGAACATTCCAGGCTTGGAAAGAGCTTTTTTATGATCAACTATGCCATCGGAGGAATCAGCGGATGGAAAATCGATCTGGAGCGCGAAGGGAACGCCTCCGATATGTGGGTCGATTATGTGCGGGTGTTTCAGGCCGAAAAAGGAGCAACCATTCCGGATGAGGAGCATAAGGCCGCCTTCGAAGCGGCCAAAGGGCTTGGGTGGAAACTGGCTTTCGACGATGATTGCACCGCGAACTGGCAGAAAAAGTGGTTTATGGACGGCGAACAGGGTCGGATTACTCACAGCAGTGGGGGAATGGAGTACTTTGCCGGAAAACAATTGGAAAACGACTCCTGCCATACCGTGTTGTGGACGCGCAAAAAGTTTTCGGGCGACATTCGTGTGGAATACGATTTTACCCGGCTCGACACCACTCCGGTGGGGGTGAACATCCTCTATCTTCTGGCCTCGGGGAGCGGAAAGGGATTGTATAAAAAAGATATCTCCAAATGGACCCATCTGCGCCGGGTTCCGGCCATGAAAACCTATTTCGACCACATGCACACCTACCATATCAGCTATGCCGTGAACGGAAAGAGCAATCCCGAACCCGACTACATCAGAGCCCGCCGATACCTGCCCGAAACCGGCAATGGGCTCGAAGGCACTGGATTACTACCGGAATATCTCGACACGAAACTCTTTGTACCGGGAAAACCTTACCATATCAGCGTGATCAGAAACGGCCATAATCTTTTCATGGAGGTAACCGATGGTACAGAAAACCACCTCTTCTATTTTGATGCAAGCACCCACCCTCCTTTGAAATCAGGAAGAATCGGGCTGCGTCAGATGTGGGGTCACGATTCGCGTTATGCCAACTTTCGGATCTATACACGCTGATTCGCGCCGCATAGCTACACATAGCACAGCGGCTTCCCTGCTGAGCGCTTCCGAAACCGCATATTGCTTCTGACCCGGCTTACTGAATGGCAATAGGAAACTCTCTGTAGCCCCCATCTTTGGTCCATCGAACTACATAATTCCCTTTAAGCTGCTCTTTGGTTTGCGGATGTTTCCCGTCCCACTGAATAAAGAAGACCCCCTCCCTCACCCGTCCCGAATAGAGGTTGGCCACCTTTTGGCCGCGGGGTGAATAGAGATCGATTACCAAATCGCCACTTTTCCAACTTTTACACAACAAGATAGACTCTCCACCCCTGGGCAGAATATGGGGAAGCGCCGCCGCGGAATACAACTCCTTACACTCCGAAAACTCTACCTTAGGAACGGTTACCTTCCCTTTAACATACTTCCGCTCGAATCCGGGAGGCGTGGCCAATACCGTCTTCTTAAATCGAAGATATCCCTCCGAAAGGGTATCGCCCTTAAAACGCAACGCATATAAATCGCGGATGGTCTGATCGAAATCGAGCAGGCCGGTCCAAAGTTCACCGCCGTTTTTCACCACATTCGAATGACCGTAGGCCCTCTTAAAGGCGGCCAAACCGGTGGTATCGCCATCGGCACCCAATCCGTTGGAGTTGATAAATTTAGGATTTTGCCTGTCGCCGTTCCACATCACCTTCAAGTTGGTATTAATGATTCGGCGGATATCCTGCTCGTCGAAGACAATACCGTAATGGTAGGCCTCCACAATTTTAGAGACCTCGCCGGCCTGGTAGCCCGACCGCCAGGGATGAACCCAAATGCCGTGCCGTGTATCGCGCTTCGCCAGATCGACATCGCCGGGGTAGAGGGGCTCATAATAGTTCCAGCAATAGTGGTCGTCGAAAAACTGGAAACGGCTCTTCCCCGTAAAAAAGATGCGTTCGGCCCTGTCGCGGTAAAAAGTTTCGCCGGTTACCCGGTGCAACTTAAGGCAAACCAGCGCAGCGTCCATCTGTTTGTTAAAAGGATGACTTACACCGGCTCCCGAACTGGCAGGCGAATGGATCCATTCATTCAGGTTTCCCTCCTTCAGAAAATTGGCCGAGGCAATATAGCCACCGTAGGGACCATCCTCAATCCAAGTGCCTCTTTTATCGTACTTCTCAACAAAATCGCGTTTGGCCGTGGCAATATAGGGATCGACCCTCGAAGCATACCGGGCTTTTAAGGCCCGATCTTCATACACCAAAATGGCATAATCGAGCATTCCGTCTAACAGAATCGCATCGCCCACCAATACGTCGGTCCAATAGCGTTTGTCGTACAGCGAAGGGCCAACCCACCCCTTATAACCGTCGGGCGAACTATCCATCCGCGACAAAAGCCAGTCGCAGTAATCAAGCCCCGCCTCAAGGTAGGCAAGATTGCCTGTAGATTGGTAATAATCGATAAACCCTTCTGTCCGGGTTCTGGCATTCCAGCAAAAGCTCTCTCCTTTGGGATTATCCTTGAACGCAGGCAGGTTAATAGCACTTTCGTACAACTGTTTTGGCGAAGGGTCGGATCGCCGTTGGGCTTTTACAGAAATTGTACAAAAAAGGAGAAACAAAAAGAGAAGAGAGGCGAACCGGAATTTTTTCATAAAAGAGAAACATTTTGGTAAAAAGCGCCCCTACAGATGGGCGCAAATGGAGAGAGAAGGTACAACAATTAAATGGGAAATATGTAAATTGCGGCCAATACTCATTCAATTAAACCCGGAAATATGTTCTCTCACGCTAAACATCTATTTGCCTGCGTGGCACTGCTATCATCAGTATCGGCACCCGTTTGGAGCGCTGCCATAAAGGAGGCTCCCGCACCCGCCGACGATCAAACCCAAATGGTGATTCGCGCCGACAAAGGGGTTAATGTAATTGATCCCAATGTATACGGACAGTTTGCCGAACACTTGGGGCACTGTATTTACGGAGGCATCTGGGTGGGTAAAGAGTCGCCCATTCCCAACACCGACGGCTATCGAAACGATGT
>CAYGID010000127.1:0-4816 GCA_964349835.1 uncultured Bacteroidales bacterium
TTTGTAGAGACCGGGAGCCAGGGTCATACCGCTGATATTTCCGCCACCCAGTTCAGTAACAGGGGCAGGCGTTACCAGATTATTAGCCGCGGTGTATGCCGTGAGCATATCATTATGAGCCGTTACCATTTTGGCCGGAGTGGGAGCCGCATAGTTGGGAGCGTATACACTACCAATAACCATGGGCGTATGCGAGGACGTACCATCAACATCCATAATTAATCCGAAACCGGTTATATATGTGGAAGCAGCAGGATTCACTCCAATGTTACTGGTAATAAGTGTGCCCACGTCGCTTGAAATTCCGGTTTTTGTAAGAATCACGAAATCACTGGCCGTACCCAGATCAACCAATCCGGGACCTACTGGGGGATTCTCCGTAAAGAGGGCAGTAATCGTCTTGCTGCCATCCATAGTAACTGTTAACGGATTGGCGCTGCCTGTAGCATCACCACTCCAGCCGGTAAAGGTATAACCTGCGTCTGCTGTAGGCGTTAACTCTACCGATGCACCGTGAGTGTAGGAGGTCTGACTGGGATCCTTGGCTACCGAACCGTGTTCTGCCAGAACTGTTAACGTGTACTCATTCTGGGTAAAGAGAGCAGTGATTGTCTTGCTGGCGTCCATAGTAACTGTTAACGGATTGGCACTGCCTATAGCATCTCCGCTCCATCCGGTAAAGGTGTAACCAACTTCAGCCGTAGGCGTTAACACTACTGAAGAACCATGAATGTAAGAAGCCTGACTGGGATCCTTAGCTACCGAACCATGCTCGGCCACAACTGTTAACGTGTACTCGTTCTGGGTAAAGAGAGCCGTGATTGTCTTGCTGGCATCCATTGTAACTGTTAACGGATTGGCACTGCCAGTGGCATCACCACTCCATCCGGTAAAAGTATAACCAACTTCAGCTGTAGGCGTTAACTCAACCGATGCACCGTGGGTGTAGGTTAAAAGAAGAGGATCTTTTGCAACTGAACCATGTTCGGCTACAACGGTCAAAGTGTACTCATTCTGGGTAAAGAGGGCCGTAATTGTCTTGCTGGCATCCATAGTAACTGTTAGCGGATTGGCGCTGCCTGTGGCATCACCACTCCATCCGGTAAAGGTATAACCTACTTCAGCGGTGGGAGTTAACACTACTGAAGAACCATGAATGTAAGAAGCCTGACTGGGATCCTTGGCTACCGAACCGTGTTCTGCCAGAACTGTTAACGTGTACTCATTCTGGGTAAAGAGAGCAGTGATTGTCTTGCTGGCATCCATAGTCACCGTCAGAGGATTGGCACTGCCTGTAGCATCACCACTCCATCCGGTAAAGGTGTAGCCAACTTCAGCTGTAGGCGTTAACTCAACCGATGCACCATGGGTGTAGGTTAAAAGAAGAGGATCCTTGGCTACCGAACCATGTTCGGCCACAACTGTTAACGTGTACTCGTTCTGAGTAAAGAGAGCGGTGATTGTCTTACTGCCATCCATAGTAACCGTCAGAGGATTGGCGCTGCCTGTGGCATCACCACTCCATCCGGTAAAGGTGTAACCAACTTCAGCTGTAGGCGTTAACTCTACCGATGCACCGTGGGTGTACGTTAAAAGAAGAGGATCTTTTGTCACAGAACCGTGTTCTGCCACAACTGTTAAGGTGTACTCATTCTGGGTAAAGAGGGCCGTAATTGTCTTACTGCCATCCATTGTAACTGTTAACGGATTGGCACTGCCTGTAGCATCACCACTCCATCCGGCAAAAGTGTAACCAACTTCAGCTGTAGGCGTTAACACAACCGATGCGCCGTGGGTGTACGTTAAAAGAAGAGGATCCTTGGCTACAGAACCATGCTCTGCAAGAACCGTTAAGGTGTACTCATTCTGGGTAAAGAGGGCCGCAATCGTCTTGCTGCCATCCATAGTAACCGTGAGAGGATTGGCGCTGCCAGTGGCATCACCACTCCATCCGGTAAAGGTGTAACCAACATCAGCTGTAGGCGTTAACTCAACCGATGCTCCATGGGTGTACGTTAAAAGAAGAGGATCTTTGGCTACAGAGCCATGTTCTGCTACAACCGTTAAGGTGTACTCATTCTGAGTAAAGAGAGCAGTAATCGTCTTGCTGGCATCCATAGTTACCGTCAGAGGATTGGCACTGCCTGTAGCATCACCACTCCATCCGGTAAAAGTATAACCAACCTCAGCGGTGGGCGTTAACACCACCGATGCGCCGTGGGTGTACGTTAAAAGAAGAGGATCTTTGGCAACAGAACCATGCTCAGCAAGAACTGTTAAGGTGTAGGTGTTCTGGGTAAAGATGGCAGTAATCGTCTTATTGCCATCCATAGTAACCGTTAACGAAGAATCGTTACCTGTGGCATCACCACTCCATCCGGTAAAGGTGTAGCCTGCGTCAGCTGTGGGCGTTAACACCACCGAAGCTCCAGGAGTGTACGCTAATAAATCGGGATTATTAGCAGCCGAACCATGTTCGGCCAGAACCGTTAAGGTGTAGACGTTTTGACTAAAGAGGGCTGTAATCGTCTTGTCGGCATCCATAATTACCGTTAGTGGAGAATCGCTACCCGTAGCATCACCACTCCACCCGGTAAAGGTGTAGCCATCCTCAGGGGTGGGAGTCAGCACCACCGAAGCGTCGTGAGTGTAAGAAGCCTGACTGGGATCCTTTTCTACAGAACCATGTTCGGAAATTACAATTAAAGTATGGGAATTGAGACTAAAGTTAGCTACCAATATTCTGTCAGACAACAATGTAAAGGTGTAACTTTCATTGGGCGAAGCATCTAAATCGCCCTCTGTCCAATTGATAAAAGTATAGCCGATACCCGGATTGGCATTGGCAGTGACAACTACTACCGCGCCCAGAAAGAAGAGTCCACCTCCCGTTGTTGTGCCTCCTGCTGTCGGGTTTGAGGAGAGCTGAACCATATATTGCGGCAAGGTGGTAAAACTCCAAACATAATCTTCCACAAGGGCATTCCCCATAGGATCCTGCGCCCCCGTAGTTATGGTACCCGTATACACCGTATTGGGCGTGAACGGATCATCGGGCGAAAATAGAGCCGTAGCACCCGAGTAAGTAACCGTCCCCGAAATGAGAGTCGTGCCTTGATGCAACAGATACGTATCCTCGTTAATCGTTAGAGGATTCATGTACTCATTAAACGTAGCACTCACCTGTTTAGTAAGAGCTACATTTATGGTATCATTAATAGGGTCGGTATAAATCACCTCGGGGCATATACCCACTAATTCACCTTGAAAATCATCCTCTTGACACTGCCACATCAAAACGGGCAACAATAAAAGCATAAGCCCGACCTTTGAGAATAGCCCTGCATACTCCTTACGCCTTCTGCGAAAGGTAGCCGTACGTTGAGCCAACCGATGTAACCGATCACTGGTAACTGTAAAGTCATCACCATAATTGTTTTGTTCGGTTCTCATCGCAATTTGCTCTAAGTCTATAATGGAGAATATTTTATCCTGTGTAATCATTAGAAATACCGGTAAGGGAACCAAATGGAATAATCCGTCCTGGCTCATCAACCAGAAGCGCGCTTTGTTTGTCACAAGCGCTAAGGACAATATGACTTATGAAGTAGTCAGTTCTGCTAAGGGCGACACCTCCGCTGGAATAATCTGAGATTAGCTGTGTGCACCTTTCTGATATTTTCTTTAGCCAAACAGAGGGTCGAACTCGAGCTATCTATTTAAAGCATCCTCAAACTATCGGACTTTCCCTATTTGAAAAGTGCCCAATATTGAACCATTGATTGAATGTTAGTTTACCTCCCCCCCCCCGAAGAGGGGGGAGAATAAACGGATTTGGGAAGCCCGGTTCATTAATCGGGTTCACTTACACTGCAATTGGCAGCTAATGTCACAGCCGTTTGAGCAAATAATCTACCCGTTACACTGGCTCCGGTATTCAGAGATATTAGTTCGTAGGTCATAAGGATTCCTTTAAAATTGGTATCAGATCCCAAATTGGCTTGTCCTGTTACAACCCATACAATGTTTTTGGCCTGCGCGCCACCCAACAGAGTAACAATAGCAGAATTATTCACCGTAAGATTCTGAGCAACCTGGAAAACCCAGGTATCATTTGGTCCGCCTTCAAGGGTAACACCCGCATTGGTAATCAATAGACCAGTAGTCCATTTGTAGAGACCGGGAGCCAGGGTCATACCGCTGATATTTCCGGAGCCCAAGTCATTAACAGGTGTAGGCGTTACCAGATTATTAGCTGCAGTGTATGCCGCCAACATATCATTGTGAGCCGTTACCATTTTGGCCGGAGTGGGTGTCGCATAGTCGGGAGCGTATACACTACCAGTAACCAAGGGGGTCTGCGAGGACGCACCATCAATATTCAAGAATAATCCAAAACCAGTTATCGTAGAGGAAGCAGCAGGATTCACTCCAATATTGCCGGTAATGAGTGTGCCGATGTCGGTAGAAATTCCGGTTTTTGTAAGGACTGCGAAATCACTGGCAGTACCCAAATCAACCAATCCGGGACCTACTGGGGGATTCTCCGTAAAGAGGGCCGTAATCGCCTTGTTAGCATCCATGGTTACCGTTAACGGATTGGCGTTGCCAGTAGCATCACCACTCCACCCGGTAAAGGTGTAGCCAACTTCAGCTGTAGGAGTCAACACCACCGAGGCACCATGGTTATAGGCCAAAAGAGTGGGATTTTTGGCTACCGAGCCGTGTTCGGCTGTCACCGTTAAGGTGTAGGCATTCTGAGTAAAGAGGGCCGTAATCGCCTTGTTAGCATCCATGGTTACCGTTAACGGATTGG
>CAYGID010000127.1:4916-4982 GCA_964349835.1 uncultured Bacteroidales bacterium
CGTTGCCAGTAGCATCACCACTCCACCCGCTAAAGGTGTAGCCCACCTCAGCCTCGGGAGTTAATA
>CAYGID010000128.1:0-4841 GCA_964349835.1 uncultured Bacteroidales bacterium
AAAGGGTAGGGCAGGTTACCCCTGTGCATGTGTACACTTCGGGCGACGAGGCCGAGCTCTTCCTGAACGGCCGTTCGTTGGGCAAAAAGAAGAAGGGAGAGTTTGAATATCGTATCCGCTGGGACGATGTTCGGTATGTGCCGGGCCAACTAAAAGTGGTTGCCTACAAGGGCGGTCGTGAATGGGCCACCGAGACGGTAAAGACCACGGGCTTACCCTCCAAACTAATGATGACTCCCGACCGGACACATCTTCAGGCCGATGGAACCGATCTCTGCTATGTAACCGTGGCTGTTACCGATAAGGATGGGCTTACGGTTCCGCGTTCCAAGAATCGGGTTACCTTCACCATCTCAGGTCCGGGCGAGATTGTGGCCACCGACAATGGCGATCCCACCTGTCTGGAATCTTTTAAGCTCCCTGAACGCGATGCCTTCAACGGCCTTTGCCTTGCCATTATCCGTACCAAACGGGGCGAACCGGGCGAAATCTCCGTTACAGCCACTGCAGACGGACTCACCGAGGCATCGGTGATGATTTGGGCGGATGACAAAAGTGAAGCGCTTTGATAGTGCTTTAGTGCTCTGGTGCTCTAGTGCTCTAGTGCTCTAGTGCTCTAATGCTTTAATGATTGGTTTTCTGTTGGTTTGAAGCAGTAGTGTTTAGGTGTTGCTGATTGATGCGTGAGGGGTGATGGCGTGATGTGGATGAATTTCCAAATCACGCCATCGCTTTTTGTTATTGAAAGTGTTCATGAAAATGCATCATGAATAACACCGGGTTGGCATCTTCGGATATCTTGTCTAAGCCTTGATTTCGAAGGATCTCGATGTATTTGGTGATGCCTGGACTGTTTTCGATAGCTGTTTTTTGTTCCGAAATGAGTTTTGCTACCTCTCTGAGTTGACCTGTCGGAAGCCATGAGATGAGGCAGGAGTCTGTGGCAAATAGTATATTGACGGGTACAAAACCGAAAGCGAGGTTGTCTTTCCATGATTTGTAATGGTAAACAAAGGGTCTTTTTTTTGATGAATAGTAGGAATAATACCGTCCCTTATAGACGTATTGGAATCCTAACACGGATTCGGTTTCAAAGTAATCGGAGAGTAATGTGCAATAGGGGGATTTGTAGATAAAGGTGAGTTCTGGTTCTTGCCCGAGTTGTCTAATCCAATCGGGTGTGATCTTTTTCTTTCCGAAATCGACATAGCTCTTTGCAAGCAGTTTTGTGGGGGTTATTTCAAAGATTGTATCCCCTAAAAATTCGTTGAAGTACATCGTTGCCGTTTCATTTCTTGAGTTAAAGCGGTTATTCCGGGTAGCAAACCCTTTGAAATCTTTGTTAATGGGCAGATATTCATTCAGGCTCTTTGTCGGGGTAAAAGTTCTTAGGTTATTCACAGCCCCATTGAGATATATGTTGTACCCATAGGTGCAGAAGGTATCGCTGGTTATCAACGCCTCGGGTTCTTTTCCATTACATTTTTCTTCTTTGACAAACCGACCGTCTTCGATTCTGTAGTATAGCACTTTGAGTCCAGTCATTGCTGCAATGCAGGCTTGTTGTTGGTCGATGTAGATGTTTCTTAGTTCCAGATATTCTCCCGGACCATTTCCCACCGCAGAAATCTTGAATCGATACTTCCCGTTGAGATCAAACGCAAAAATAGATTTCGATAGCTTATCTAGAATGTAATAGCACGTGTTGTAAAGAATCAATTCGTCGATCGATCCGAGCAGACTATTCTGTGAGGTTTCTAACGGGACAAAAGAGTAGTGAGAAAATATCTCTGATGCGAGCCCGGTGGTTAGGGCATGATCAGGATCTACCTGTATCGTTCGTAAATTTTCTACCTCTGAAAACGACAATTTCGGTTTGTTTTTACAGGCAACGGTTGCCAGAAGAAGAAACAGAGTTGTATATATTAGTAAGTACTTCATAGTTGTTTGATTGGGGTCGTTATGTATATAAGAGCAGAAGGAGGTGGAAGGTATGACGACAGAAATGCCCTTCCATCTCCTTCTGTTCTTAATTAGAGAACGGAATGACACACTGTTTCGTTGTCAACGTAACAAGCTGAACCTGGCGAACACGGTTTTTCTGCAGTGCTTTTGTTGCACAGCTTCTTGGCTCCGGGAATATACTCACCTCCAATTCCGGGTGTGAGGCTTATTTCACCATCAATAATCCACAATTTGCAGGGCTCCTGAACAAGGCAGCAGTTGGGTCCATAGCCATATCTCCCTGACCCACTTCCCGTGCTTCCGGAGGCGATAACGCCATTCATAAAGGCGTTACTGCGAATTCCATAATCGTTGAGTGCATTGTGTAGATTGGCGGCCATCATAAGGAGAAGGAGGAACGCACCAGCCATGAATTTATTCGTTGTCTTCATAAAAGTTTGTTTGTTAGAGGGTTGTGTTAGAGAAATATTTTCTTGTATAACGTCTGCCGTTGCTGTGTTACCAGAACTGCAGCCTGAAGGGCGGATCCTGCGCGGCCTTCCGGTTTTGGATACCGATTTGTTGAGTAATCTTCATGACTGCAGATGGATTGTATGGGTGATATTCGGGGTTACGTACAATATGCCTAGGTTGTTACTATCCGCAACAAATATAGGTAAGAGATTTGTCAGATAGGACAGGCGTATAGGTTAAATACCCAATTGGGATGATTTGATTTGGCTGTTCGAAAGCACTTTGGGCCATTAGAGCATCTCTCGATTAATCGCTGTTTTTGCGCAGATAATGGAAATCTATTGTAATAACTGTGCAGAAACAGATACATTTGTGCCAGAGAAAGATGAATGATATGGACATTCTTGAGCAATTAGGTATTGTACCTGTCGATTTTGGGCTCTTGCGTTCGTTGTTCCCCGACTATAGTTCGCCTCACAACAAGATTGCTCATCTTGAACATGAGGGTAAGATTATCCGCCTGAAGCGGGGACTGTATGTGATTTCGTCGGGTGTGAGCAAGCAATTGCTTTCGAAAGAGTTGATAGCAAATCATCTCTATGGCCCATCGTATGTTTCGATGGAGAGTGCCTTGTGTTATTATGGGTTGATTCCTGAACAGGTATATACCGTACGGTCGATGACTGCGAATCGTGCAAAGCGCTATGATACCCGGCTTGGTCGGTTTGAGTATGTGACGGTTGGAAAAGCCTATTATCCGATAGGTTTAAGCCAACATATAGCGAATGAAAAATATCCCTTTCTCATTGCTACGCCCGAGAAGGCACTTTGTGATCTGCTTGTTGCCACTCCCTGTTTAAAATTGCAATCTTTGAAGGCCTTGGAAACCTATCTGGAAGAAGATATCCGGTTCGACACCTCTGCCCTAGAGAAGATGGATCCTACGGTGGTTGAACAGTGCCTGATAACAGGTAAGAAACAGGCCAATTTGAAATGGTTGCTAAAACGATTAACGCGATGATATTATTTGTTTGACACTGCAAGGTCCTTCACGGTTGGGTATTGCGGCTGCATTGATGTTGGGGCACATAGTCCGACAGAAAATTGAAAGTTCATCTATATTTGGCAGATTGTAACTTTAAAGTTACATTTGCGTTTAGGAGATTAAGCGGGTTTATGGAAAAGATTCGAGAGATAGTCGCGTATAAGCATTACTTTGAAGAATTCTTACTAAAGCAACCCAAGAAAGTTCAGGACAAAATTTACAAAGTGTTAGAAGTGATTGAAACTCTTGAAAGAATTCCAACCCATTGTTTGAGATTATTGGTAGGAACCAATGGATTGTACGAAGCAAGAATTCAACTTGGAAGCAATATTTGGAGAGTGTTTTGCTTCTTTGACAAAGGAAGACTGGTGATTCTTCTGAATGGATTTCAAAAGAAAACACAAAAAACACCAAAAAATGAGATTGAAAGGGCGTTGCACCTAATGAACGAATACTATGAAAACAAAAAATAACAATCGGGAATTAAGCTCTTGGTCGGAAATAAAAGACAGAGTTTATGGAGAAACAGGAACTGATAGGCGCGACTCCCTTGAAAGAGACACTGAAGCCTTTAGAATTGGGTTGCTCTTAAGGCAAGCCAGAGAATCTAAAAAATTAACGCAGGAAGACTTGGGAAAAATCATTGACAAGAAAAGGACATACATTTCCAGGGTAGAGAATAATGGCAGTAACATTACGCTGAGTACACTATTTGAAATTGTAGAAAAAGGGTTGGGTGGAAAAGTGAACATCTCGATTGAAATTTAATCCCAAGAGAATACAGCCGTACCTTCTTCGATTCTTCTTCGAATCTTGTTCGATGGGCTTTGATTTGGGCTTCAGCCTCTATCGAACCAGGTACGAACGAAATACGAATGAAATACGAACGAAACCCTTGCAAAAGGGTGAGTGCAGGGAATATGACGGGGCTTTTTGTAGCAGCTGTGCGATTTTTTGGGAGAATCCGGTATCTTTACTGAAGTTCATTCACTTTTTACACGCTCGCTATGGCACATTTTTCTCTATCTCTTTTTTCTGTTTTCTCTCTCTGTTCGCTTTTGTCGTTGCAGGCGGTGGGTCAGGCCACCGGTGGGCAGATGCGACGAGGGGCGGTTCAGGGTGTTCAGGAACCATCCGATTCGGTGCGGATTGTAAAGCCCGATCCGACAAAACGGTATCAGACCCTCGAAGGTTGGGGCAGCTCGCTCTGTTGGTGGGCCGCTCAGGTGGGCAACTGGGATGAGGCCAGGGTTGACAGCATTGTCGATCTGATCACATCGCCCGATAAGCTCAATATGAACATCTTCCGCTATAACATAGGAGGTGGCGACGATCCTTCGCATGCCGATGGCCATATGGTGAAGGGGAAGGGGAAGCG
>CAYGID010000129.1:0-1790 GCA_964349835.1 uncultured Bacteroidales bacterium
GAACTTTCGTTACTGCAGCACGACGTTTCGCTGCTACCGCTCGAAGTTTTGCTGCTACTGCCGGATGTTTCGCTGCTGCAGCATGATGTGGACGATTTGCATTGATGGCGGGCGTCGAGCGCATATTGGCCGGCCCCTGTCAGGAAGAGGTAGATATAGACAACCAGGTAAAAGAGGGGCAGCTCGGCCAGGTTGTTGGTTTCGCTAACCGGACCATGAATTACGAAGAGAGCCACTCCCATATTAATAATCAGCGCACCGGCAGCCAAACGAGTAAAAGCCCCTACAATAAGCAGAATAGAACAGAAAACCTCGGCAATAACGGTCAGGGAGAGCGATGCAAAACTGCCAATATGGAGGGGATCGGGAAATCCACTCGACATTTCGGCAAATCCCATCAATTTAGGCCAACCATGCGTCAACATAATGACACCCATAAACAAACGTAAAAAAAGCAGAGCCAACGAACGGGAATCCTCCTGCAGCGGGGTTCCGGAAAACAGAAATGATTTCATAAAGAAGTGATTTGTTATTTCCATTTTAACAACCACATTCAGCAAAAAGTTCACACCAACATAAACAAACCCACAACTGGTGCGCTTCTCGCAAATGCGGGAATGCGCTTCATGCAAATGCTCTAACGAAGCAATGCTCTAATGCCCAAAAGAAATGCTCTAATGCTCAAAAGAAATGCTCTAATGCTCTAATGAGGAGACACGCGCAAGCGCGAAATACAGTAGAGAACTGTTCCCCTCGCGCGCAAGCGCAGCATTAGAGCATTAGAGCATTGCGCATCAGCGCAGCATTAGAGCATTTGCGCCGCAGCGCATCAGAGCATTGCCCGAAGGGTTCTGATTTCCTCTGCCCAAAGGGTCTCATCGGGGGTCTCCAGAATGATGGGGATATTGTTAAACCGTGGGTCCTTCATGAAACGGGCAAAAAAGTCGAGGTCGAGCATTCCCGATCCAATGCTTTCGTGGCGGTCGACACGGCTTCCTAACGCCTTTTTTGTGTCGTTGAGGTGGATGCCGCGTAGGTAGGAGAATCCTACCACTGTGCCGAAGCGGTTCATGACCTCTTCGTACGATGAGGCCGAGAGGATGTCGTAACCTGCTGAGAAGGTGTGGCAGGTGTCGAGGCAGACGCCTACACGCGATTTGTCGTGCACTTTTTCGATGATATAGGCCAAGTGTTCGAACCGATGGCCCATGTTGGTGCCTTGGCCGGCGGTGTTTTCGATCACTGCGGTAACGCCTGCAGTTTGTTGAAGCACCAGGTTAATGGAGTCGGCTATCCGGCTCAGGCACTCCTCCTCCGAAATCTTGTTGAGGTGGCTGCCCGGGTGAAAATTGAGCAGCTTCAGCCCCAGTTGTTCGCAACGCTGCATCTCGTCGAGAAAGGCTTCCCTCGATTTGGCAAGCCCCTCCTCCTCGGGGTGTCCCAGGTTGATGAGGTAGCTGTCGTGGGGTAGTATATAGTCGGCACTGAAGCCGAATTCGGCGCATCTGGCCTTAAAGGTATTTATACTGGTTTTCGACAGGGGGGCTGATGCCCATTGCCGCTGGTTTTTGGTAAAGAGGGCAAACGCATTGGCACCGATGGCTGCAGCATTGACCGGGGCATTCTCTACGCCGCCCGAAGCGCTGACATGAGCTCCGATATGTTTCATACAAGCAAATTTTAGTCATTTATGATTTGTGTTCTTTTCGAAGGAAGTACTTTTAAGTGCTCTAGTGCATCGAAGCGCATTTGCGCTTCAAGTGCTCTAATGTTGCGCTTCGCGCCGTAAA
>CAYGID010000129.1:1890-4660 GCA_964349835.1 uncultured Bacteroidales bacterium
CCAATTCGGCGGTTATAGGCCGCGATGGCGTGGTTTTCGCCGTTCACTTCGACGTAAGCCACCTCCTTTCCCAACATTTTCAGTGCTGTAAACATTTGGACACTTTCGCCGGGAGGTACATTGGTGTCGGCGTTACCGTGCAGCAGCAGGAGCGGGGTGTTGATTTTATCGGCGGCGTAGAGTGGGCTCTGGGCGGTGTAGAGATCGGGGCGGTTCCAGGGGAAACTCTGCGCGGTGGCGCGGGCACTATAGGCGTATCCCCAATACCCTTCGCCCCAGTAGGAGGCAATGGAACTGATGCCGGCGTGCGATACGGCCGCGGCAAAGAGGGGGGTACGGGTTTGGAGGTACTGGGTCATGAAGCCTCCATACGAGGCGCCGATACACCCTATTTTAGTGCTGTCGACCCAGGGGTGTTCCCTGAAAAAGCGGCGGGTGCCCTCAATGATGTCGTCGGCGGTTTTTTCGCCCCAGGCATTGACATGTCGAGCCGAGAACTCCTGTCCGAATCCGATGGTGCCGCTGGGTTGAATGTTATAGACCACATAGCCCATGGAGGCGTAGAGATGGAGCGGGTAGCGGCTCTCAAAACTCCGGTCGACCGGTGTGGTGCCCCCGTAGTAGTATACAATGAGGGGATATTTCTTGCTGCGGTCGAACCCGGGTGGCAAATAGTAGCGGCCGTAAATGGTGGTGCCGTCGGTCGAGGTAAAGTCGAAGGGTTTGACCTCGCCCAACGCCAGCTGCCCGTGGCTCTCCTGCTGAGGATAGGAGAGCAGTGCCGAACTTTCGCGCTTCAGATCCATGGTATAGACCCTCCAGGGTTCCGAAACACTCTGCCCCATGTAGACGGCCACAGGAGCATGGGTGGCCATCTCGAAGGTGGTGGCCACATCAACCTGCAGCGGAAGTTGCGCGAAGCGGCCGCGCTTCAGGTCGTAGCTATAGACTCTCACATAATCGCGGTCGGTTACCCTGAAGTAAATGGTATTCGGATCGGCCGGATTCCATTCCACCGCCTCAATCGAAGGATCGAACTCCCGCGTCAGCGGGGTCACTTTTCGGCTCTTCAGATCCATGAGATAGGCCTGATTGTCGTAGAGGTTCGAGATTTGCTCTTTAGGAAGGGTTTTCCCCGCTCCGTCGAAGGCGTCGGGGGCGCCCAGCAGCAAAAGGCTCTCTCCGTTGGGCGAGAAGCGGGCCGATCCGATGAATCGCTCCTCTTTGAGCAGGGTGTCGCACAGCAGGGTGGTTAGGTCGAGCCGGAAAAAGGTTGACTGCGACAGCGGCCATTCGGTGAGCCTGTCTTCCGAAACCGAGAAGAGCAGGTATTTGCCATCGAGGCTGATATCGTGCAGGGAGGTGGAACGGTAGCCAAAGGTGAGGGGTTGCAGCAGACCTGTTTTGAGGTCGAACTTGTGCAAAAAGGTGCGATTCCGCCATCCGGTCTGACGGTCGGCAGGGGTGAGAATCTGCCGGAGATCGCCCTTTTCGGCCGGACCGCTCTCCTGCACATACATAATCAGAAACGTTTCGTCGGGGCTCCAGCGGAACGATCCTTCGGGTATGGATTGAAATAACACCACCTCGTCGCTGCTGCGAGGATCAACCGCGCGCAACTCATTTTCGCCTGCGCTGTTTTTGAGCACGTAATAGAGACGATTGCTTTGGGGCATCCACGATGCCGACCCTGTTCGGGTGGGGTTTCGCATCAGGATGCGGCGGCTGCTCAGCTCCATTACCTCGGAGTAGGCGCTCACGGTGCCTGAGCTCTGCTGGGTTACCGAATAGCGGATTAGCGCCATGGTTCCGTCGGGCGAGATGGAAACCGACGAGGGGCGGGTTCCGTCGATGGTTTTTTCGATGGTGAGTTTTTGCCGGTTCTCCACCGCAAGAGTCAACGGCAGTTTGGTAAGCGAGTCGGTTGATACCAACCCCATCTTCAAAAGCGTTTCGCCTTTCCCTGCCGCGGGAACCAGGCACTTCAGAAGAATCTCATAGGTTCGGGGTTCGGCAGTAAAGGGGCTGTTTTTTACCGGGGCTCCGGCAAAGTTCTCCTCCGAGCTCTCTTTCGAAAGCTCCTTCTTGTTATTGATGTAGAGTTCGAAAGCCGCATTGGTTTTTACCGACAGGGTAAATTTCGAAAACGACTCGGCGGTTACATAGGCTTTCAGTATCTGCAGGCTGGCCGACGAAGGAAGCGGTTCAAGCAGAATGGTTCCGTTGGGCCGTGCCTCAGACTCACGGAGGCTACCGGGCAGTGCGGGAGGCGAAAAAGGAACTTTCAGCAGCGACTGCGGCTTAAACGGTTCTCCGTTCACATTTTTGCTTTGGGTGAGGAGAGGGGGTTGCACCGCCACCGTTGAGAGCTGTTGAAAGCGCGCAACGGAGAGGGTGTCGTTGGCCCAGATGTTGAGGGAGGCAAGCAGCAGCAGGGAGAGCCAGAGTTTCTTCATAGAGGGAGTCCTTTAAGGGGAATGGGAAGTGAATCGGGAGCCGATTCGGTGGTTTTTATGGGAAGTGCAAACCGGGCCACCTTGACCCGGCTTTTGGCGCCCTCTTCGTAATAGATTACCAGGAGCGAACCATCTTTCAGTTGGAGTGAGGCCGGGTAGGCGCCCACATAATCATCTACCAGATAGGGGCCCTGCCAGGTTTTGGCTTCATCGTAACTAATCCGGGCAGCGGTATAGCCGGTACTCCAGTCGGCCCCTTTCCGGAAACCGCGATGCGTGAGCACAATGGCCCCGTTTTTCAGGCGGGTAAACGA